>CAZDBH010000143.1:0-17081 GCA_964503485.1 uncultured Bradymonadales bacterium
CGCTAAAAGCCAATGGCGGAGCCTGGAGCGCTATGCGCGACAGGCTCCTAGTCCAGACTAGTCTCGGCCACAAACCTGGGGTTCGGCACCCCAGGTTAATCGCCTGCGCTGCTACAGGGCTACACACAACACCGGGTCCCCAACGCGAATTGCTGGACAGAGGGTCGTCTTGCCGGTAACACCGCAGGTGAGAGCGCGTGACCCCGTCGCGATTGGCTCTCAAGACTGGCCAAGGATAGAGCATGACTGTCGCTGAGCTACTCGGTCTCGAGAACCCTGACCTTTCTCCAGCCTCTGACCACGCAGAAGAGGAGATAGCGGAGTTTGCGGAGTTCTTGACCCAAGCACTGGTCGAGCAGTTTTCAGCGACGCGGGATCCCGCAATGGTCGCCATGAGCCTCGAAGAAATCACCGATTCAGACGTAGAGGCCTGGATCGAAGAGGACGAGGATCTGGCCTATTCCGAACTGACCTCGTGGGTCGAAGACTACCAAGCCGATGACTACTTCTGGGACGTTGTAAAGAGCGGTTTGGCGGACGATTATCCGGGTTTGAGCGACCTGGATTCTGAGGTCGTATACCAGATCGCGCTTCTCATTGCGGCGCCGGTGTTAGCGAGAATTCACCTCGTTCTCAGCATGCCCGACGGCGACTGGTAGTCGAGTCCGTACTCCACCGGGCGACATCAGTTCGACGCCGAAACTACTCTAGAAGCTTGGAATTCTGGACGGCCGTGTCTCAATTGACGTCGACACCGACAACCACTAGCTTACTCTTGCTTCCCCGGAGTGTGATTCGCGAGGCGTGCTCTGCAAACTGTGAGTGTCCCTTGAGACCTGTTTCGCCAACAATGTGGCTTCTGGCAACTTTGCTTTGTCTAATGGCGGTCAGCGCCTCAGTTTCGGCACAATCGATTTGCGATGAGCCCAGTGACGATCTCTATCTGGCAATGAGCGAGACTGTTAGGGCGGCGATCGAAGCAGAAAACTACGAGGCTGCCTTGGCCCAACTGGACATCGCTCGCGAAAGTTACGACGCAGCGATTCTCACGTACGTACGGGCTCGCACTTTGCACCACTTGTCTCGATATGAGGAGGCAGAGAGTGCCTACAACGGGTTTCTGAACGCCTTTGATGGCTGTCCCGATCCAGAGAGTCTGATGGATGCAGCCCGGAACTACCGGAATCTGGCTGTTCAAGAACATGCAGCCCAGTTGCGCGATAGTCCGGCGCCCTCGCAGAATGATGGCGGCCTGAATGCCGGGTGGATCGTGGTCGGAGCGGGAGGCGCGTTGATTCTGTCGGGGGTGGTATTCGACCTGGCCGTGAGTGGTCTGGACGATGACCTCGAGGCGGCGTACGCCCGCGGGGACTCCATCGAGGCGGATGACCTCGAGGACGATCGCGACAGAGGGGTTGTCATCGAAGCTGTGCTGTACGGGGGAGGCGCCGCTGCGATCCTGATCGGGTCGTTGATGGTCATCCTGAGTGACAACAGTCCTGAACCGCCGCCGGTTGCGGTGAGTTGGCAGCCAACTCGAGGCGGTAGCCTCTATTCGGTCGAGGTGACATTTTGAGATCACAGTTCTTGGCAGTGAGCACGTTTAGTAGGCGAATCTGGCTGCTCGTTGCCGCCAGCCTGCTGGTTCTACCCTCGTGTCTCTTGCTTTCGGAAGCCCCCGAACGGCCCGACAATCTTGGTGAGGATGCTGGCTCGAGCGACCTGGCCGACTCAGATGCCGCAGGCGACCTGGCGGAAGATGACGCCCCAGATCAGAGTGACGATTCTGCGGGAGACGACCTCACCGGCTTCGCTAGTCTGAATGGCAACGTCACCCGATCGCGAGAGCCGGGGAGCGGCGGTATTGGCACACTCTACATCGCGGTGTTGGAGCAAAACCCAATCACGAGCCCCGGGACCGAAATCGTGGGTTTTGCCGCCATCGCAGATGCCGACATGAGTGAAGCTGAGGCCTCGATTGAATACAATATCGAGAACATCCCGGCCTCGAGCGATGAGTATTTCATTCTGGCCTTTCTAGACGACGACAATAACGCATCAGCGGTGTATCCCTTGCCGGCCGACCCCGATTTAGTCGCACTCGAGGGAGGAGTCGGGGTATCGCTTCCGACGGTTGTGCTAGACGAGGCTCGGGCGTTCACTCGGGACATCGTCCTCAACCTCCCCTACCCGCTCTGAGACGAGAGTTCAGCCGATGAAGCCGGTCCGCAGCAGGGAGCTAAACGAGGGCGAACTGCTCAGCGGGCGCTACCGCGTTTTGCACCCCCATTCTGAAGGGGGCATGGGCCGTATCTACGAAGGTATCCAGATCGGCTTGGAGCGAAAGGTCGCGATCAAAACGCTGCAGCCTGGTGCTGATCCCGACTGGTTGGCGCGCTTCCGTCGAGAGGCAGACGTCAGCAAGCGCCTTACCCACCCGAATACAGTTCGGATTTACGATGTCGGCGAGAGCAACGACGGTGTTCCTTTCATTGCAATGGAGTTTTTGGAGGGACGGACGCTCAATCGGGTAGTGAGGAAGGGACCGCTCCCAATCGAGATGGTCGAGGAGATCGCGGGGCAAGTCCTGGGCGGTCTCATGGAGGCCCACGCGGCCGGCATCGTCCACCGCGACATCAAGCCCAGCAACCTGATGCTGTGCAAGCAGATTGGGCGGCCGAACTTCGTGAAGGTCCTCGACTTCGGGATCGCCCACCTCGCGGATCCCAAGTCGGGCTTCGAGACGCAGGCGGGACTGGTCGTGGGTACGCCGCAGTATATGTCTCCAGAACAGGCTCGAGGTGAGACGCCAGATGAGCGGAGCGATATCTACTCCCTTGGCATCACGCTATTCGAACTCGCTACCGGCTATCAGCCCTATTCGAAGGGTGCTCCTCTCGAAATCGCCATGCAGCACTTGCTGCCCGATCCGCTTGATATACCCGCCGAGCTTAGGGCCGTTCCGCTCGGCCGAGTGATCAAGAAGGCGACCGAGAAAGTGGTCGAAAACCGCTACCAGAGTGCGAGCGAGATGCTGATGGCGGTAACGGGCCAGCAGGCCGCCGACTATGCCCTGTTTGCGGACTCGAATCCGCCATCGCGACCTGACAACCAGATGCGGCGCACCGCAGCCGAGCTGGATGAGGCTGCCACCCTGGCCGAACCGGGACTGTTAGAGCACCCGCCAACGACCGTGGAACCGCCCAACACACTGGGGCCGGGTCCCGGCGAGAGCGGGTCGTTTGCCCAGGCTGCTCCAGAGCATCAGCGCGGTTTGCGAATCGGGACGCTGACCGTCCTGGTCGGGGTTTGCGTTCTGATAGCGATTGCGATTTCAGCAGTTGTTGGGGGGGATGGAGCCGTGCCGGAGGATCGAGAGAGCGAGACTGGGGGGGCTGGCCATGGTGCGAGCGACGCCCGCAGCGGGCCGGACGAAGCGAGCGGGGATGTGCTGGACGTCCTGGTTGCTTCTGATGCCCCGAGCGAGGCGAGTGTGCCGGTCGCGCCGGCCGGTGATCTTGGGACCGAATCGTCTTTGGAGCCGGACTCCACTGGCGCTTCAGCGGACCACGAACAAAGGCGACTTGATCGATCGCGAGCCCACAGCGAGCGTCACACGCAACCCCCGGAATCAGCAGGCGAATCTCAGGCCATTGGGCTCGAACCGAGTTTGCCCGAGAACAATCGGGAAGAATCCAGGCAGGAAGATGCCGGACAGGAAGACCACGAGCCACGAGGCATGCCGATAAACTTCTGACTTCATCGTGTCCTCTCTATCGACTCTCGATTCACGCCTGCTGCCAGTTGGAATGGCCGATAAGGGGTCGTGCGAGCCTACCGTCTCGATTCGCATAGGTGAAACACTCCCCCGTGATTCGCCGTCAATGCCGCGACACCACTCACTCCGTGTGCACAAACTAGGAAAAATCTTTAGTTCAGGATGAATCCGTCGATTGGTAGATCGGGAATTCGCTGTCACGTTCGGAAAGGGGAGCCTCGGAAACTATGCTTTCGACCTCGCGAAGATTAGTACTTTTCGTTGCATGTATCGGTCTGATTTCTGTCTCTGGGTGTTACGAGGGACCGGATCAGTGGATTGTAGATGCAGGGGCTGATGTCGACGCCGGCCTAAACATCGAAGCTGACGCCAGCACACAAGCGGAAAACCCCATTCGGGGAAACTTCCGGGTTCACAGCTATTTCGAGGGTTTCGCTGACCCTGAGAACGGCATCTTCGAGATCTGGATGGTCGAGCCCCAGTATTCGACCGAATCGCGCGACGGCAACTACGCGACTACGCAGCAGCCGATGTGGTGCGAGCTCGAGGTGGGCGAAGACGGAAACGTCGAGACCAACCCGGTCAACACAATCCAGCTTCACACTGAGACTGACAGTACGCATACCACTGCGTTTGGCTGTCGCAGCGGTGTGGAGGACGGCGATGTCTCCACCGGAATGAATGGCATGGTCGACACCTACCAGGCGCTGGGTGTGTTCTGCGCGAACGTCACAGCCACGAGCTTTTTCGAAGACGATCTCGGGACAGTCGTAACCGAGATTCAGTACCACTCCGGGCTGTCGACCCAGTTTGCCCACTCAACAGCCACCGGGGGCAATGCAGAGACGACGGACTTCGGCGATCATGAAGATCGACCTAGAGCGAGTTACGGGATGTGGGTTTACGGCCCACTACCTCCGGACGGGCACCGGACACTGCAGTGGCAATTCAAGCTGGGTTCGGAGGCGGCCTTTGAGTTCCGTGGTCGAGTGCTTGCGCTCAATCAGGAAGACTGTGACTCGCCGGGAGACGAGGACTGTAGTGGCGTTGCCAACGATGGTTGCTTCGACGGCGCCGACGGCTCCGACTGCTCGGGGCATGCCGATTGTGCAAGTGAGGTCTGCGACTTCGAAACTCACACGTGCAGCGAAACATGCGATCCGGGCGAGTTTGGACCCGACTGTACTCCTTGTACCAGTACCTGCGGCGGCCCCAGCCACGGCTGGTGCGACGATGGTGCCGACGGCGATGGAAGCTGTGAGTGCGAATCGGGTTTCCACGGCGATTCGTGTGAGTTCTCGTGTTCCGACCAAGAGATCAATGGTGACGAAACAGGCATAGACTGTGGCGGATCCTGCGGTAGCTTCCCAGAGACTTGCAACGGCCGCGACGATGACTGTGACCGGAACATCGATGAGGGCATGGTTTGCGGTAGCGACTTTCCCGTAACCACGTGGGATGGCCGCGGTTACTTCCTTGTGCAGGCGCCCGGCAACTGGACCGATCAGATCGACGTTTGCACCAGCCTTGGTTACCACGGGATTGTGATCGACGATTCCGCCGAGGATGCCTGGGCCCACGCGTTCGCGGATGGAGGGACGTTTTGGACTGGCGGCGGCTCAAACGGCGAAGACTTCGGATGGGCGGGCACCGGTCTCGAAGCGGGCTACGTCAACTGGGGTGGGATGGACGAACCGACCGACCCCGGCTGCATTCTGATGACGGAGTGGGGTTTTTGGGAAGTCGCCGGCTGCACTGAAGAGCATATGATCGTATGCGAGTCACCCCCCGGTGATGCCTGGCGAGGGAGCCGACGCAGACGATGACGGCATCCCGGACGCGTGGGACCCCTGTCCGTTTGATGCCGAGAACGACATTGACCAAGATGGGGCCTGTGGCGACGTCGATGTCTGTCCGGACAACTTCGACCCCGATCAGACGAATACTGATGGCGATGAGTGGGGAGACGAGTGCGATGCATGCCCGTTTCAATCGATACATGTTTGCGATGATGAGGACGGCGAGTGCCCGTGTACCTGTGACCGCTTCACCGATGCAGATTGTTCGAATACTTGCGGAAACAACATCCTCGAGGGAACCGAGAATTGTGATGGTACAGGCACCCATCCCACCGCATGCCCTCGCGGCTTTGCCGGCTGCGACGACGAGGACCCGTGCACACTCGATTGGTTGATCGAAGGCGGAGCGGATCCGGACGAGTACGAAACACCTGAGAGAGCGTGCTACGAGCGCTGTCAAAATCTGTTCATTCCTCAGCTTTGCGTATCGAACGTCGACCCTGCGGTCAACGTCAACACCGGCCTGCTGGTCACCGAGGGCGGGGGAGACACATTCGGCACTCTCTCGTTGGAAGTCACCGATCCAGATACTGGTGACACCAGCACGATCGAGTACCAACTCATCATCACGCCTCCCTCGGGAACGCTGTACCTCGACATGGTTCCGCTGAGAGACGGCGATACCTTCACTCAGGCCGAAGTTGACGCCGGCGACCTCACGTACGCCCACAACGGCGGCGAAAGGCCACTGGATTGGTTCCATGTCGTGATCATGGACGGCGAGGGCGGTGCGGTTATGCCGACGCCCGTACTCTTTCACATCACCCCAGTAAACGATGCGCCCGAGGCCGAGTACGACCTCGTGTCGGTACTACAGAACACCACCGAGCCTATCGAGCTCATGGCCTACGACGCGGATGACCCCGAGGAGACTCTGGACTTCACCGTGATCAGCGGACCGAGTCACGGTTCCTTGTCGGGAACACCTCCCAATCTGGATTACACGCCAGATACAGACTACCTCGGAATGGACTCCTTCGATTTCTCGGTGAGCGACGGTGAGCTAAGCGACACCAACACGATCGGACTCTACATTTCGACCGGTAACCGAGCGCCGTACGCAGACGACTTGTACGAAATGGTCACCGAAAACGAGTTTGTCGAAATCGAGCTCACTGGGTCCGACGATGACTTCGACGAGTTGACCTTCTCAGTGGTGGACTCTCCGATCAACGGCGTGCTGAGCGGTAGCCCTCCGAACGTGACCTATACCCCCGATCCGGACTACGTCGGCGAAGACAGCTTTACCTTCACCGCAAACGACGGCTTAGTCGACTCGGCGCCGGGCGAAGTCGAGATCGAGGTTGTCATGGGCAACCAAGCTCCCGTTGCACAGTCGGCCTCATACACAACCGATGAGGACGAAGAGATCGACTTCGAGATTATCGTGTCGGACTACGAAGACGACCCGCTGGATCTTTACCCGGTCGTCCCCCCGTTGCACGGACGTCTAGATGGCGATCCGCCCTTTTTGACCTACGTCCCAGACCGCGATTTCCATGGCGTAGACAGTTTTAGTTTCATGGCAAACGACGGCTTCCAGAACTCAAACATAGCCACGATTACGTTTACGATTGAGAGTGTGAACGACGCTCCGATGCCCTGGTATGGACTCATCTTGGCTCGGCCCAACCAAACCGAAACCTTCCGTCTGCACGCATGGGATCCCGATCACACGGACGAGGAACTCACCTATTCGATGTTGATCGGACCGACGAACGGCTCGATCACGGGTACCTTGCCGAATGTCGAATACACGCCGAACACGGACTTCTCCGGCAACGACTATCTCGTCTTCTCTGTTAGCGACGGCGAGTTTACAAACTCCGGCGTGGTGCAACTGTTCGTCTCAGACGAGAACTGGAAGCCTATGGCCAGAGACGACGCCTACTCCGTCGCCATCAACTCGTCAGTCGCCATTACCCTCGATGGGTTCGACCCGAACGAGGAAGACACGCTGACATATTCAGTTATCGAGGATCCGGAAAACGGAACATTGACCGGAACAGCGCCGAATCTGGTCTATACGCCAGACACCGACTATAGCGGGTCAGATAGCTTCGACTTCATTGCTAACGACGGCGAAGACGATTCCGAGGAGGCAACGGTCTGGCTGGTGGTCAATGCCAGCGGGAACAGCGATCCAGTTGCTATTCCGCAGTCGGTCTTCGTCTTTCCCAATGATCCCACCGAGATCATTCTGATTGGGTGGGACTACGACAAGGACGACATCCTGACGTTCTCGATAACGGGCGCCCCCTCGAACGGTGACCTCACGCTGGATGATCCGCTGACAGGCGACGCGACCTACACACCCGACTCCAACTATTTCGGTCCCGACTCGTTCACCTTCACGGTCGATGACGGAACGACTACAGATGACGTCGATGTGACCATTCACGTAGGAATGCCGAACACACCGCCTTTGGCCTCTGATATGTCGTTGTCGGTTAACGAAGACGAGTCTGTCGAGTTCACGTTGTCTGCCAGCGACGAGGACGGCGACCCAATATACTACTTCGCTTCGTGGGAACAGGGTGGCTACCTGACCGGTGACGTCCCAACAGTAACCTACTACCCCGAGCCGAATTTCTCTGGTGAAGACCAAATCGAGTTCGAGGTCACTGATCTGTTCCGACTCGGACCCTATGACGGGGAACATGATGAGGAACACGACGATTATGACGAGAAAGAGGACCAGTTCGAGTTCCTCTACCAACCGATGTACGATCTCATGTTCGACCGGATGTGCGACCCAGACATCGACCCCGAAGACACACCGATGTACGCGCTTATCTACGGCCCCAGCTACGTCCTCGGGCACCGTCTCATGTACGACGACATGGAAGGTCCGATGTACGACCCCATGGACGCTCCCATGTACGATCCCATGTTCAATCCGATCTTCGATCCGATGTTCGACCCCATGGAGGAGCCCTGGTACGATCCTGGCCACCACCACCACGATGGCCCCGGTCCTGGTCCCGGTCCTGATCCGGACCCGTGGCACCACGACGACTGGGACTTCATCTATGGTCCGATTGATTACCCGGTGGCCGGTGCTGATTACGGCCCCATGTACGCGTTGATCGAAGGTCTGATGTGCGCTCCTAACGTCGAACACGCATTCGGCCCACTGGACACCTTCTTCCTGTCCTCGTTCGCGTATGTGGACATCACCGTTATGCCAGTCAATGACGCCCCCGTGGCCACCGCGAGCTCCGTTGGTGTGATTGAAAACGTCGCTGAGGCGATCACGATGGAGGCGATGGACGTCGACCCCACCGACATCCTGGTATACTCGATTACCAGCGCTCCAACCCATGGCTCGACTGACATCGGGGACCCGAATAACGGCCTGGTCACCTACACTCCCGATACGGATTACATCGGTGGCGACTCGTTCACCTTTGAGGTCACCGATGGAACCCTCACGGACACGGCCGTCATCACGATAACCGTCGGCCCACCCAACGATGCGCCCGTAGCCAACGCCCAGTCGGTGTCCCTCGATGAGGATACGACGCTGGAAATCACACTGACGTCTTCCGATACAGAAGACGACCCGGTGACATACGAGATCATCGACTATCCCATGAATGGGATTTTGACGGGTGTGCCTCCGAACCTGACATACGTCCCCTACTGGGACCGCGACCATAGTGATGGCTTCACATTCAGCGTGTCAGACGATTTCACCGAGTCGACCCCAGCGACCATCTGGATCACGATCAACCCGATCAACGACGGCCCGGAAGCTGAGTACGAATGGATGTCCGTAAAATCGGAGGTCGGTTCTGAGGTTCCACTCCAGGCCCACGACATCGACGACGTACGAGAAGACCTCATCTTCACGGTACTGACCCCGCCCGACAACGGCACCTTGTCTGGTGTGGCGCCGGATCTGACCTACACGTCTGACGAAGATTACTTCGGCAGTGACTTCATCGTCTTCTCGGTGACTGATGGCGAGTACACCGACCACGGTCTGGTCGAGATCTTCGTCTCGGACAACAATCCGCCGGTCGTCGACGACCAAACGCTTTCTGTCGACTCTGGCGAGAGCCTCGAGATCACGCTCACAGCATCTGATTTAGATGACGACGAGTTGGGAATCTACATCGTCGAATGGCCTCACCATGGCACGTTGGATGGCTTTGGGGAGGAACTCAGCTACCACTCACAATACGGCTACACCGGTACCGACACCTTCCGATTCCGAGCTCACGATTGGCTCAGCGAATCGCTCGATGGCGTCGTGACAATCGAAGTCCAACCGCTGACCGGTGGCGATCCACCGAGTGCGCAGGACATGTTCGTGAATGTTCGCCCGGACGAAGCGACGGACATCGTGTTGAATGGTTTCGATATGGATACCCCGTTCGAGTTCCTGGGTTGGGGCATAGCGATTGATCCGAGTCATGGGACGCTCACGGGAGTCGCGCCTAACCTGACTTACACCCCTGACGAGGGCTACCTCGGAAACGATTACTTCGTGTTCTCAGTGGACGACGGCGAAAGTGAGGATCTTGGGTTGATTACGATCGTCGTCGAGGACGGCAACCAATCACCTTCAGCTCATAACCAATGGGTTTCGGCCGTCACCAACACGCCGCTACCCATCACGCTCACGGGCGATGACTTCGACGATGATTCACTGACGTTCGAGATTGTGGACGATCCCGAGCACGGTGTGCTGACGGGCACTGCGCCCAACGTGGTGTACACCCCCGACACCGACTATAACGGCGACGACACGTTCACTTTTGAAACCAACGACGGGGTAGACCCCTCACACCATTATGGAACGGTCTACATCACCGTCTCGGCGGATGGAAACAGTGCGCCGGTCGCGAACCCCCGCTCGGTTTCTACCGACGCCGACACCTCGATCCAGATCAACCTCAACGCGTTTGATCGGGATGACGATTCCCTCACTTTTTCGGTCACGGTTCCACCGACCGACGGAACGACCGGGCCAGTAGACCCATTCACGGATTCTGTGCAGTACACGCCCGACTTCGGCTTCGGCGGCCGGGACGTGTTTACGTTCAGCGCGAGTGATGGGCTATTGTCTGACACCGCAGAGATCGAGATTCATGTCGGCATGACCAACTCGACTCCAGAAGCCGACGACCAGTCCATCAGCGTCACCGAGGATACGCCTACCCCGATCACACTGACGGGCTCCGACATGGACGGCGACAACCTCTGGTTCTCTGCGGTGGGGCACACGCATAGCGGCACCTTGAGTGGCGAGGCCCCCAACCTGGTCTACACGCCTGATCCCGACTTTGACGGTAGTGACAATTTCACGTTCCAAGCCAACGACCACTACGGGGCGTGGGACGATGGGACGATCGACATCACGATCACTCCTGTGAACGATGCACCCGTGGCCTACGACTACAGTATCGGGTGTGGGTCAGAACACCAACACCCAACTCAATCTGAACTCGCACGACCCGGACTTTGGCGACGACCTCACCTATTCGGTGACCGTGGCGCCTGAGCATGGGAGTGCAAACATTGCCGACCCGAACAGTGGCACCGTCGACTACAACCCGGACTTCAACTACACGGGTAGCGACTCCATCACGTTCCAGGTCAGCGACGGCGTGCTCAGTGACACCGCCGTGATCAGCATTACGGTTGCCATCCCCAACGATGTGCCGGTCGCGACAGCTGATTCGGTCTCGGTCAACGAAGATGAGACCGTCGAGATTGTCTTAGCCGGTACGGATAACGAAGACGACGAATTGACGTTCCGGATCATGGATAATCCACAGAATGGTTGGGTTGACGGTGAAACTCCGACCGTGACCTATACGCCTAATGGCGACTTCGCCGGGTCGGACTCGTTCTCCTTTTCGGTGAGCGACCTCTTGTCCGAATCGGCGCCTGCGATCGTCGACATCACTGTGACACCTGTGAATGACAGCCCCGTTGCCATGGAAGAATCGATATTCCTACCAATGAATGTCGTCTCTAACATCACCCTAGATGGACGTGATCCGGACCACACCCAAGAGCAACTCACCTACGGCGTTCTAGCGGGACCGAATTACGGGAGCCTGACAGGCACTCCTCCCGAAATCAGTTACACTCCACCGCTCGACTTTCTCGGCGATGACTATATCGTATGGGACGTCAGCGATGGGTCTCTCAGCAGCACCGGCGTCATCAGGATAACCGTCACCGATGGGAACATACCGCCAGACGTAGAGGATGATTGGATTGAGGTCGACGCAAACGTCTCGACCGACATCACACTGACCGCTACTGACTATGAAGACGACGAACTGACTTGGTCAGTCGGCCACCAACCCGGCAGTGGCATTCTCACGGGCGTCGCCCCCAACTTAACTTATACGCCAAACCCGGGCTTTACCGGTGGTGATAACTTCAGCTACAGGGCTCACGACGCGGACAGCGACTCGAATCCAGCTACGATTTGGATCCAGGTCACGGCCAACCCACCGTCTGCCGACGATCAGTCGGTGTCGGTCGCCGAGAACGGCTTTCTCGCGATCACGGCCACGGGCTCCGGGGAGGGCGAGTTGACGTACCACATCCAGTCGGGTCCCCAACACGGTGACTTGAGTGGCACAATGCCGAATGTGACGTACACACCGCATGTCGACTACAACGGTTCCGACAGTTTCACCTTCTTCGTGAATGACACGTTCATGGACTCGCCTGATGCGACCGTCGACATCACCATCACTGGGACCAACGACCCACCGGTCGCCCAGGATGAGACCTTTAACGTCAGGCCCGAAGTTGGCCGCGATTTCGGATTGCAGGCACACGATCCTGAAACGTCCAGGGACGACTTGGCGTTTGTCGTATTGGCTGGACCTTACAACGGAACGCTGACCGGGACGATTCCCGATCTGACGTACACGAGTGACGCGAATTTCGAGGGAATCGACTTCGTCGTCTTCTCGGCCAGCGATGGGTTGCTCAGCGACAACGCCCTGGTCGAAATCCACGTGTCCGACGAGAACTCACCTCCCAGTGTGGACAGCATGGATTTTATCACGGCAAAGAACGATGCATACCCGATTGAACTTACCGGCTGGGACCACGAAGAGGACCCGCTGACGTTCTCGATCGTGGACGACCCTGCCAATGGCGTCATAAGCGGCACGTCGCCAAACTTCACCTACACACCGGACACTGACTACGTCGGAAGCGACTCGTTCACCTACAAGGCGAACGATGGCTACGAGGATTCGGACAACATCGCAACTGTTAACATCACGGTCTCAGAATCGGGTAACAGCGCTCCGGAGGCCCATGAACAATGGGAGTACGTAGCAACCAACGGTTCTTTACTTGTGCACTTGAACGGTTGGGATCCCGACCATAGTGACCATCTCACCTATTCCATAACCTCTGGGCCGAGCAACGGCTCGAACAGTACCATCGATCCCGAGAGCGATAGTCTGACCTACACACCAAATACAGACTACAGCGGGAACGATGTCTTTACCTACGAAGTCAGTGACGGTGAATTGACCGACACAGGGGACGTCATCATTCATGTCGGTGTCACCAACACACAGGCTGAAGCGACTCCTCAGTCACTGATTGTCAATGAGGACACTGGGCTCGGCATCGGGCTCAGCGCGACAGATCCTGACGGCGACACGCTGTACTTCAACGTGGATTGGGAGCCGCACAACGGGACCCTGACGGGCACGCCCCCGAGCCTGACCTATACACCGGACGCGAACTGGTCGGGTAACGACAGCTTCGGCTTCTCGGTAAACGATGGCTTTTCGGAATCAACCAATGCTCAGATAGACATCACGGTATCAGCAGTGAACGATGGGCCGACGGCGAACCCTCAGACTGTGTACGTAGGCCAGAACATGGCTCGCAACATCAGGTTGGACACGTCCGATCCCGATGATCACCCCTCGCTCGAGCACACCGTCACCGTAGCCGCCACAAACGGCGACGCAGTGGTTGGCGATCCGTGGAATGGGTACGTAACCTACACGCCTGACACCGACTATCTCGGGGCCGACTCGTTCACGATTACGGTGGACGATGGAGACCTCACCGATGACGCGGTCATCACGATCAACGTGGGCGTGCCCAACGGTTCACCAACGGCGGACGCACAATCCGTGTCAGGTCCAGAGGACGACAACCTCGCGATTACCCTGACTGGTTCGGATCCCGAGGTCGACAGTTTGACCTTCGAAGTGGTCTCACCTCCTGGTGGCGGCCAACTGCTCGGGGTTCCACCCAATCTGGTCTTCGAGCCGTGGCACAATTTCAACGGTGCTGAGAGCTTCGACTTCGTCGTCCACGATGTGTACAACACGTCGGCTCCTGCGACCGTAGATATCACGATCACCGCAGTGCCAGATGCCCCCTTTGGCGACCGGCAGGGCCTCACCGTCAAGCCGGGGATTGCCCGGGAAGTCACACTGACCGGACAGGACAACGATGACGACGAGCTCACGTTCGCGATTGTGTCAGGCCCCTTCCATGGGACCATCACGGGATCTCCGCCCACGTTCGACTACACCGCGGACAACAGCTACTTGGGAAGAGACTATCTGATCTTCACGGTCGACGATGGCGCTCTCACCGGATGGAATGTCGTCGAATTCACCGTGTCAAACGAGAACACACCGCCGGTGGCCACCAACCAGTGGGTCTCCACTGCTGCGAACAATCCGATCGTCGTCGCCCTTATTGGTGAGGATGATGACCTAGACGACTTGACCTTCTCGACGGTTGACGCACCCAGTCACGGCGTCCTTTCGGGCTCGCCGCCCAACGTGACCTACACACCGGACGAGGACTATATCGGCCCGGACAGCTTCACCTACAAAGCCAACGACGGGACGGACGATTCCGGCAACGCGACCGTGACGCTCGACGTGACGGATACACCCACTGCGTTCGCTCAGTCGGTAGAAGTTACCGAGGATACGCCCTTCGAGATTACACTGACCGGGGATGACCCTCAGGATGACCCGTTGTTCTTCTCACTTGACTGGCCAACCCACGGAAGCTGGGAGGGCAGCCCGCCGGTAATCACCTACATTCCGGAGCAAGACTACGATGGACCCGATTCGTTCAACTTCTACGTGACTGATGGGGACGACGTATCGCAGACGGTCGAGGTGACAATAACGGTCACCGGCGTAAATGACCGGCCGGTCGGGCATCGAAACTCAATCAGAACTGGAACCGAAGAACTGGCAGCGCTTCACTTTACCGGCGACGATCCGGACCACGAAGAGTTTGATCTCAGCTATGCAGATGTTGCCGGGCCTGTGAACGGAACACTATCCGGTACGCTACCAGACCGAGACTACACCTCGGATGCCAGCTTCGAAGGTAACGACTATGTGATTTACTCAGTCAGCGATGGAAGTCTGTTGGGAACTGGAGTCGTCGAAATCGTGGTCTCGAACGACAACATCGCCCCAGTCGCAAACGACCAAGACTATGACGTCTTCACAAATACACCCTTCGAGTTCACGCTCGACGGACACGACGACGACGAAGACCCTCTGAACTACGTGGTCGTGGGTGGCGATCCGCCCAACGGTAGTTTGTCCGGTGTCGCGCCAGACTTGACCTATACCCCCGACACGGATTTCACAGGTGACGACAGTTTCACATTCAAGGTCAACGATACGTCCGAGGACTCGAACATCGCTACCATCACGTTCCATGTGGCCGACGACCCGGGCAACCTGCCTCCTGAGGCACATCCTCAGGGAGTTTCGCTGGCGACCAACGGCTCCGCTTCAATCACACTGCACGCTGACGATGATGGCGGTCCCGATCCGCTAGGATTCTCGATTACGGTTGCCCCGGCTCACGGAAGCGCCTCAATGGTCCCCGCGGTCACCGGTGGCGTGATCTATACGCCGGACACGGATTTTACGGGAGTCGACGTGTTCACGTTCCAGGTTAGCGACGGGCTTCTGACAGACACCGCCAAAGTCCACATCCACGTCGGGACGACCAATACCATGCCGAGTGCCGTTCCACAGTCGGTGTCTGTAGACGAGGGCAGTGCGCTGCCAATCACGGCAACTGGTACCGATGGCGAAGGCGATCCCCTGTATTTTGAGATGGCTGGCGGACCGCACAACGGTGTGTTGACTGGCACGTTGCCCAACGTGACCTACACACCCGATCCCGATTTTGCTGGCTTCGACTACTTCTACTTTGCGGTATCCGACTCGTTTAATGAGTGGCATGAGAACTGGGACCCCGTCATGGTGTCTATCACGGTCAACAACCTGAACGATGATCCCACCGCATTGGCGCAGTCTGTGACGGTGTTCGAGGACATCGACCTGGAAATCAACCTAGGTGTTACGGATCTTGATGAAGGCGATAGTCACGACTTCTCCATTACCGTTGATGGTACGCACGGAACGGCGACGGTGACGCCGGATACCAACATCGTCACCTATTCGCCGGACCTGGGCTACATTGGTGCGGATACCTTCACCTTCATGGTCGACGATGGTGCGGCAACAGATACCGCGGTCGTCACCGTGGACGTCGTCGCGTTCAACGCCACTCCAACGGCCAATGCCGATAGCGTGTCGCTCGACGAGGACGCCTCGCTTCCGATCACGCTCACCGGATCGGATCCCGAGGTCGATGACCTGACGTACACTATCTACCGTCATCCCGACTTCGGCACGTTGAGTGGTACGCCACCCAGCGTCACGTATACTCCGAATCCGGACTACGCCGGGTCCGACTCCTTCGAGTTCTTCGTCAACGATCTGTACACCCAGTCCCTCCCCGCAATCGTGAGCATTACGGTCAACAACGCAAACGAGGACCCGCCCATCGCCGACGACCAGTACCTTAGGTTGAAGCCCGAGCGGCTGCGCACAATTGAGCTGACCGGCTCTGACCCAGACCTCCCATCGCAAACGCTTACATTTGCAGTGGAAATCGGACCGCAACACGGCACCTTGGATCAGAGTTTGCCGTTCGTCGACTACACGTCGGATGTTGGTTACCTCGGATACGACTACATCGTCTTCTCTGTGGACGACGGGACGAGCACCACCCTCGGCCTGATCGAACTCCACGTCTCGACGGAAAACGACCGGCCAAACGCCTACGGCCAGTCAGAAAGCACCCCGGAGGGGGTTGCCGTGGGAATTACGCTGACCGGCGACGACTTCGACCTGGATCCGTTGACGTTCAGTATCGTCGACTCGCCTAGCGACGGCTCGTTGACCGGCACTCCGCCGAATGTGACTTACACTCCTGACGCGTTGTTCACCGGTTCCGATAGTTTCACATTCAGGGTCAACGATGGCGAGGAAGACTCGGACGTCGCGACGGTCGACATCGATGTCTATTAGGTCGAGGCCTACCCTCTAGGAGCCTGTCGCGCATAGCGCTCCAGGCTCCGCCATTGGCTTTTAGCG
>CAZDBH010000144.1:0-12646 GCA_964503485.1 uncultured Bradymonadales bacterium
CTGTTTTTTTGCACTGGCCGTAGTCGTGACGACGACGGTGTACCCCCAATCCGAATCCGCGGCGGAGGCCCCGGCGACTGAGGACTGGGCGACGATCGAGACGGCCCATTTCAGGATTCACTACGAGTCCAGGAACCGTCGGTTCGCTGAGCGGGTTGCTGTTTTGGCCGAGGAATCCCATGAACAGATCACGGGCGTTTTTGGCAACACGGTGACCTCGCCCACAGAGGTGGTGATCGTTGACGACGTAGATACCGCGAATGGGACGGCTGGCGTGATCCCATATCCTCGCATGCGCCTCTTTGTCATGGCGCCCGACGCCGACGGTGCGCTGGGTGACTCCGACGATTGGCTGCGCAGCCTGATCATCCACGAGTACATCCATATTCTGCATCTGAATGATATCCAGGGCCCCTTTCATGTCGCCAACATGATTTTCGGGCGCACTTACGCCCCGAATCAGCTCCTACCGAGGTGGTTCACAGAGGGTTTCGCGACCTATGGCGAATCGCTAATGACGGAGGGTGGGCGGCTGCGCAACAACGCATACCGCATGATCTTGCGCATGGACGCTCTGCACCGACGGTTTCGCGGCACTGAACACCTCAGTGGCGCCTCTGAGAATTGGCCAGGAGCTGCCGCTTGGTACCTTTACGGTAGCGATTTCGTCGATTACGTGGCCTCGGCCTACGGGCATCAGTTGTGGATGGACTTCATCACCGAGATCGCGCGCTCTACCACACCGCTCGCAATCAACTATTACGCCCAACAGGTGTTCGGGAAAACGATCGTCGGGCTCTGGGACGAATACTCGGCAGCAGCGATGGGGCAGTTCCAAGCTGAAGCCGTGGGGGTGAGAGCGCGGGGCGAAACGGACTTCAGAGCGCTTACCGACGGTCATCACCGCAACGGCTATCCACGCTGTTTTGGACCCCAGCAGGTCCTCTACTACGCGAACGACGGGGAGCACCACGCGGGAATCGCCAGCCTGTCTGTCACCTCGGGGGAAAGCGAAACCCTCGTTCAGGTCCACGGCGGCGGGAGCTTTGATGCGACCCGTGACGGTCGCCAACTCGTCTTCTATCAACACACCGCCACCGAACGGCTCTATTCCTACTACGACCTCTTTGTGGTCGATCGTGGCGTGGGACAGCATCCGGTTCGACTGACGACCGGTGAGCGAGCCCGCGAACCATCCTTTTCACCCGACGGGAGGCACATCGCATACATCGCCGCCCGATCCGACGGCGGGGCCGACTTGAGGGAGATCGAAGTCGCGACTGGACAGATCTCGGTTCTGTACGCCTCTGACGAACTCGAGCTCGTGAGTATGCCCTCGTACTCGCCCGATGGTGCCCAGATCGCCTTCAGCCTGTGGCAAGTCGACTGGGGACGCGATATCTACCTTCTCGACCGCGCCACCAATGAAACGAGGGCGATAACCAACGACAGAGCGCAGGATTTAGAACCGTCCTTTGCCCCAACCGGGGACGCGATCCTGTTTTCATCGGACCGGACGGGAATCTACAATATCTACAAGTACGACCTGGAATCGGGCGAATTCTCTCAACTCAGCAATGTCGTCGGCGGTTTGTTTTCCCCCCGGCAGTGCACCCAGGATGGTCCGATCGTCGCGCGGTCCTACGGCGCAGAGGGCTACGATATCGTGGTTCTCGAGGGGGTGCAGGCTCGGCCCGCCAGCGCAGCCTACGATCGGCCCGAGTTGGACTATCCCGAGCTCACCTTCGAGGAAGTCGTCGTCTCTGACGGCGACTACGTACCTTGGGTGACCCTCTACCCGCGAAGTTGGTCCCCCGTCATCAGTCAGGACGGGGACAGTGTGCTCGTGGGCGCCGCAGTCGCAGGAGTTGACCCGGCGGGTCACCACGCCTGGACGGCGAGTGCATCCTACAGCTTCGAAACAGAGCGCCCCAACGTCGGGCTGAACTACGGCTACTCTCAGCTGCCCTTCAACCTGACTCTGTTTGCAAGCTATGGACTGAGTTCCGAGTCGAGCGACCTGTTCGCGGAATCGGAGTTCCTTACCTACGAGAAGAGAACCATCAATCTGGGCGGCTCAGTCAGTCTGAACTTCTTCGACGAAGAGGCGGGCCACACCCTGCGCCTGGGTTATCAACTGCGCGATGTCCAAGAGTCCGAGACACCGGAGCTACAGCATGACCCCTCCGACTTGGAGCCCCGCTTTCCGGTCTTTGGCCGCTTCGATGACATTTCATTGAGCTGGTCCTGGTCAAACGCGCGAGGCTTTGCCCATTCTATCAGCTCCGAGCAGGGAACCAGTTTAGCGGTTCAGCTCCGCCTGCGTTCGCCCCAAACCGGAGCCGACTTCGACGTCTTGGAAGCGACCTGGCGGGCTCGACAGTACGTCGAAATTCCCTGGATCGACGGGCACTTGTTCGCAATGCAATACTCCGGTGGCATCAGCAGAGGCGCGGGGGGGCGCCGAGGGGGATTTGGCGTCGGCGGTCCCCCAGAACGCGACTTCTTACTCTCGATCGTCGAGGACTCACCAGTGGGCAGTACACACCTGCGCGGCTACGAACGATTCGCCCAGACCGGAACCCAGTTCCATCTAGCGAATCTGGAGTACCGCCTCCCATTGTGGACCCCAGATGTCGGGCCCTGGACTCTGCCCTTTTTCGTTCGACGGCTCTATCTGGCCGCCTTCGCAGACTATGGAGCGGCCGTGGAGGAGTTGACCGGTTTCGACCCTTTTCTGCTCGGCGTAGGCGGCGAATTGCGCCTGCAGAGCACGATTGGCTACGCTCTCTCCGCGAGCTTCCGGGTGGGCTATGCCCACGGTTTCAACAAGGGCGGAGAGGATCAGGTCTACGTTCTATACGGCGGGCATTTTTAGCGGTTGTGGCCTGCGCCCAAAGTCCCGCGGCCGAAAGCCTGTAGCCTATCTCGGGAGTCTGTTAGACTCGTCCGATGCAAACAGAAATCACCTTAATCGCAGGCTGGCTGGGGTCTGGAAAGACCTCGGTGATCGGCAACGTTCTCTCTTCAGGCATGCATGAAAAACGGGTCGCCGTTATCATCCGCGAGTTTGTAGAGACCCAGTTCGATGCCTTCCGCCTTCCCCAGGACTGGGTCGACCTGACCGTTGTCTGCGCTCCGGTAGGACGAGTCGAACTCACGATAGACGAAATCGAACGGGTCCTGTCACTGAACACCTATCGAGACATCGTCGTCGAAGTCGTCGACTTTGGAGAGGCTGTTACGGTCGCCAAAGAGTTCCTTCCGGGTGGACGACTCGACGGAAAAGCGACACTCAAACTATCGGTCACCGTCTTGGATGCGAGCGCCTTCGATCGGCAGGCCGAGGAGCACGCGGACATTCTGAGAGCCCAGATCGCGGGAGCAGATCGGGTCATCGTGAACAAGGCCGACAAGATCCACGAAGAGGACAAGCCGCGCTTCCTCCAGTTCATCAAGAACGCCAATCCCAAGGTCACACCCGCATTTGCCTATATGGGGCAAGTGCGGCACGGCTTCGTGATCGATTCGCTACCCGAAGGGGAAGTACCCCAGTTGATCGAACAGGCCAAAACGCCCCCTCTTCTGCCCGACTTCGATTCGTACGTGTACAAGAGCCACGCCGTCACTTGGGACCGAGTCTATTTCGCACACAAACTGCTTAATCTGGACACGTCGGTCGAGCGCTTCAAAGGCGTATTGCGGTGCCATGACCGGTCCTGGGGACTCACGGGTGTGGCCCGCCAGCTGGATTGGGATCCGATCGTAACCACCGGCCCCACCCGGATCGCATTTGTCGGTATCGGATTGAAAGCGTTCAGTGGACAGCTTCAGGAAGCGCTGGACGCTGAGAACGCCCGCCAGGATGTGTGGGTCCGAGAGCGCTGACTCGGGGTCGTCCAAGTGCGGCAGGTGTGTGGCAATTCTCCACACTCTGGGCCTAATAGTCACACCGTTGTGAAAAGTTCACAGATCCCGTCCCGTTCGGCAAAACGCGTCAACAGGTTTTTCTTGTTTATTTTAAGGTATATACAAAACACCTCACCGACAACTCCATCCATTCGATCGACTGGAACGGTTCATGCAAAAGGGAAATCCATGCCGTAGACCCACCGTTGACGTGGAGAGAGATATGACAGGGCAGCTATCTAAAACGAAGTTTCGCGGGGTTCTCAGTGGGGCCGTCGCGATTCTGCTTGCGCTGGGAGTTAGCAATGGGATTCAAACCCTGCTGGCCGACACCGCTCTGGCTTCTCTCGACGGCGCCCAAACATCCGTAGAAAGTCCCGGCCTCATGCTGAGTCTCGAGATTCCGATCGATCCGAATGCGCCGGCATACGTGCCGTCCTATCCGCCCTCCTCTCCCTATGCTTCGCCGTTTCAGTCGGTCTCGACTCCCGAACAGCGCGAGGAGATGAATCCGGCATTCTACTATTCCAAAGAGTTCTTCGACACGAGCGATGCTCGAGTGAAGTCGCTCCACCTCGAAGTCATCGATATCTAGCCCGCTCGAAACTCACCCAGACAAAATGTCAGCACCCTCGATCACTGGTTTGCCAATTTGTCCAATTGAACTCGCTGTAGAAGTCGTTTGGTAATGGGTCGCTTCGCGTCGTCGAATGTGCAGGCCCGCAAGAACGCAAGGCACGGTTCGGATTGGAGGCAGTCGAGAGCCTGGACCGCCCCATCCCTCGACTCGAACGGCAAGAAATAGCTGGTGTCGTCGACGACTACCGGCTTGCCGGCAACGGGGGCCAGAAGGCGGAAGTGTGGCACCTTGTGCAACCCAGAGACTGCCACCTTGAAAGGCGCAAACGTGTAGTCGCCCACGCCGAACATTGCGAACGGTGGGGCGTTCGCGTAGATGCGCGACTTTCGCCCATCGAGCTTCTCTCGGTGAGCCGTCAGGTAGGCCCATAGGTTTGGCGCCTTGACCTCGATTTCCGCCGTGTCCGCACCGAGCTTAGTTTGAGTCACGATGACCCAGCGCGGCGCGCCCCGGCCGTGATGCAGGTCGCTCCCTTTGGCCAGCGGGAAGAGGTACTCCGCCTCGACGTCGACGCACTGGTCGAACCCGTTGAAGAGACGTCCTTCGCGGGGAGTCAGCTCCATGAGTCGGGCTGCGTCGTGTTTGACTCCCTGACGCCAGGTTTGTTCGCAACTGCCCTCGATTGATTTGACCGTCTCATAGGTGTGCCAATCGCTGACCCAGCCAGCATCGGTGAGACCGATCGCGCCAGAGGAATCGGCCGCATCGAGTGAGGGATAGACGTCGATGGACTCTGCTGGTTTGCCGCTCTTCCTGAGCTCCAGAACGAATAGGCAGGCCGCCGCCGAGATATCGAACCAGCGCTTGCTGTCGATATTGAATAACTGGGCTCGGGCCAGTCGGACTCCCTCTGCACGAATGCGCTCGAATACCCGTCGAGCCGTCGATCGTTTGCACAACAGCGCCAGGGTCGGCTGGTCGTCCGCGAGTTCATCGATCAGTTTGAGCCAAACCGCTTCGGCCAGGTCAAAATTAGAAGCCCCTGTGAGCGCGTCGATTCCCCTCTGTCTCGCCCGATTTGTGCGGGTTGGACGGTTCCGTCCATTCAGGCGGCCGACTTCGGCGTTGGTTATCCAGGGCGGATTGCCTACGACCAAGAGCGGACCGTCCTCCCGCTTCCAATCGAGAATCTCGGTGAGTTCGGTCTCGAAAATGTCGCCCTGAACCACGGAGATTCGTCCTGGGTTGGGGCGGGACAGGCTCGAACGGGCCGCCTCGACGTAAGCTTCCTGTAGCTCGATGCCTATCGCTCGAACCAGCCCGTCTTTGTTGGACACGGCTTCAAGAAACCGACCAAGGCCACAGGTTGGTTCGAGAACGCGGCTAAATTGGCGCTCTGAAAACAGGCGTTCGACGACAGCTTGGGTCAGTTCGGGGGGTGTCTGGTAATCCCCTAGGTCGCGAACCACTATTCCTCAATCCCAGCGCGGCGCAAGGCGGGTTCGATAATCAGGCGATGGGCATTGCCGTAGTAGATCTTTTGCAAGACCTCCTCGGGTAGACCAATACCACTGATTGTCCAGTTCCCCTGTATTGGAGTTGGGTGAGCAAAGTCGGTGTCGTTCGTCTCGAGGAATCGCCAATGGGCTTCGAAGAAGGGTCCGATTCGCTCAGGCGTGTCCGGTTCCTCGCCGGAGGAGCCCAGAACGAGCACATCGTCACCGCGTCGTGTGATCCCCATGGCGATGTCAGTCGCGAACAGGATTCGGTCTTGGTGCGTCATGAACAAGTCCCGCACGGCAGCTGGGTCGTGTCTGCCGATCTCTGGAACCCGAGCCGCCAGATCGACGTACAGATTGGGATAGGTGGCCAGCACCCTGGCAACGTATTCGATATCTTCGGGATTGTTACCAAAATGCAGCCCGATAAACGTCGTTTGTGGGAAGAGTTCCAACAAATGATCGCGTTGCCTGAGCAGCTCGTCTCGGGGCGGATACTCGGGACCTGAGAACGACCAGTTAGGATGGGCGTTTAGCTCATCGTAGCGTTCATTCTCGGGGGTGGTTGGTTCCCAAAAGGCCGCTGGATCAGACGTATGAATGAAGACAGGGACTCCCAACTCGCCCGCCTTCTGCCAAATCGGGAATAGTCGGGCGTCATCGACGGGGATCAGGTAGCCATCGGCATCAACAACACCGAGCCCCAATGCCTTGCTCACCTTCAGGCCGACGTAGTGATACCTCGTGACAGCGAGTTCGAGCTCGGCCGCCACAGTCTCACCGAAGGCAACCTCGTCGATTCCGTCCCAGTTGATGGTCATACAGTTCAGGATTCGGCCTTGGGATTCGGCCTGTAGCTCCAGCGCCCGGGTCATACCCCGTCTCGGAGAGCCTCCCGAGAGATTGATGAAACGCTCGATTCCGTGCGTGTTCATCACAGCTTCGATATTGGGCCAAGACGCCGGATTGAAAAGGTGGGCATGGGTGTCGATCACTCGACGACCCGACTCCGCTGCTGGTGTTTCTTGTGCCAGCGCTGAGTAGTCGAGCCGAGCAGGTTCCTCAGTGGCGTCGGCCTGGACCTCGGCTGAGTAGGTCGCCTGGAACAGCCACATAGCCCCGCCCGTCACGGCCAGCACCGCCGCGAGGATTCCGATTCGTACCCATCGGTTCATGGCTGTCACCATATACTAGATGCTCATTGTTTTGGAGTGTGGTCAGACCGAACTGTAGACGGGGTGCGCGCCAACGAAATCACCCTGATCCGTTCGCACCCGGCTTCGACGAGTCGATGAGCGCAGGCAGCAGTTGTGGCTCCAGTTGTGATCACATCGTCGATTAGGCAGACCGTGCGGGGTGCTCGGCGGCATCGGAACGACCGGCTAGCAGCCGCAAAGCGCTCCATGCGGCCGAGGGTCGACTGGGGTGGGCCGGTCTGAGGTCGGTAGCTGAGCGCGTACGAGAGCTTTGTTCCCCAACCAGAAGTCGCCCACTTGGCGAGTGTTGATGGAAGATCTAGAGCGCGCGCTGCGAGACGCTCCTTTGCGGTTGGGACCGGCACGACTGTCCAGTCCCTCAGCGATTGGCCTCTCAACCAGTGCGTGATCTCCCACCGGAGAGCCCTGACCGGCCAGTTTTGGGCCCCGAATTTCACCAACTGAATTACCTCAGCGATCGGACCGTCAAACTCCCATATGCTGTCATATGCCTCTGTTTGTTCGGGCAGGATCGCGCAAAAGCAGCGTTCGAACCGATCGCTTCCGCACCGCAAGCAGCTTGCGGGCTGCCATAGACGTGTCTCGCAACGGCAGCGCCGGCAGAGGGAACGCCCGCTCAACGCACAGGCTGGGCATTTTTCGGGGAACAGAATGTGAGAGAAGTTGTTCATGATCTTGTTGTCGGCGGATTCGACGTTTTGTTTCCTCTTTTTTTGTGATCGCGTCCGGTCAGCCGTTTGTGTCGTTGGGTCATGTTTTTGTTGCTCCTGGCAGGGAATCAGGGCATCTTTGAGAGCTGCTGCTTGATGCAGTCACATTGGGATTTGGGTTGAGATTAGTATTACTCGGAACATCCCTTCTCGGGCGCGCGGCATGGATGCTGCCGGTTAGCGCACTCGTTCTCTCCTTAATGACGGGTTGCGAGGGTGCCGTGGACGACGGCGCAGATGATGACGACAACGTCGTGGTAGACCCGTATGCGTGCGAAGCGAACGCGGGCTGCCCGGATGTCGAAGCAGGCACGAGTGCGCTGCGTTTCTCAACGTCGCGGCAAGAGGCCGGGACGCTCATCGCTGGCGACGCGAGCCTATACTCCTTCCATGGCGACACGATCTCTCTGACCCCACTTCTCTGGGGCAGCGCCGAGAACGAGGCTCTGACGATCGTAACCAGCGTCACCGGCCACGCCTCGGGCGATGAAACCGGCCAAGAGCTGGAGCTGGAGCGCGCCGATTACGTCCCTGGAGCAGGTGGTCTATTCGAGGCACCTACCATCGACGTAGTTGCCTCTTCGGACCTCGAATACTTGACCGTGACCACAGAGACTCAAGATAGCGACGGCAACGTCATCGGGCTCCTGGACGCCAACCTGCGGATTGATCTCTTCCACCCGCAGTGGGCAGGTGATTCCAACGCGGAGATCGTGATCCCGCTTCATGTGTGGCGAGTGCGATCCAGCGACGATCAATATGGAGCCGAGATCAGCGAGGCCGAGCTCGCCAACTTCTTCAATGGTTCCCACACTGACCCGGCTCTGCCGATGACAGTCAACGAGATCTTTGCCCCACTCAATATCCGTTTCGAGGCGACGGTCGAAACTCTAGTCGTCCCTGAAGAATGGGACTACATGGCTCGACGCGTTCCCTGTGATGAGGACTCGGGCACCTGTTATCGCACCCGTCGGGCCGAGTTCGCCGAAACCTACGGTGACCCGAATGCCATGAATGTCTTCGTCGTCTACTACATCGCTGGCGATGATCTTCCGCCGAGTGATGAGGACAACATCGAAGACTCGACCTTTGGGCTCACCTTTCTCTTTACGTACTCTCAGCAACCGACTTCTGCAGCTCGGCCTGGCGTCTGGTTGTCGTCGAAAATCTGGCTGAGCGAGCGAGATAGTCGCAGCTGGCCGAGCCGGATCATCGCTCATGAGCTCGGCCACGCCTTCAATCAGAGTCACCACCAGAGCATCACGGCCAGGCTGCTAATGACACCGACTTGGCAAGCGGATCCCAACGATCAGGTAGCAGGTTCCGCGATCTTGAACCTCCCCAATGACGATCAGAGTTGGACCGAGATTCGCGAGCGTTCTCAAGAATTTGTTGATAATCTGGGCTCAGTTCAATAGCCCAATTGTGACAGAAAATTGCTCCCGACCGTCGCCGCTTCTTACAATAGCGGTATGACACAGCGTGTTGCCTACATTGTCGTTCTTTGTGCCATCAACTTTGCCGCTTGCGGCACTGCCCCTGTTGTGCCCGCCGAAACTCACGACCCGTACCGCGTCCTCAGTCGAAACGCCCCGTCGCACACTGAATCGGCGCTGCCGCCGGCCACCAGACAGATTGCTGAGGGCTACTGGCTGGGCGCATTGATAGGCCCAAATGACGTCCCACACCTGCAGGAGCTTGGTGTTCGTGCGGTGTTGAGCGCCGTTAGACCCGCGGACGGCACGGCCGAAGCGCTGAGACGGGCTGGAATTGCACACTTCTCGATTCCGATCGGCAGTACCTTTCGACACGCCGACACGATCCTGTCCGTGACCGAGCGCTACCCACCCCACGAGGTCTTCATCCACTGTCGCCACGGAGCCGACCGAACGGGAGCTATCGCTGCCTTTCTCTTGGTGGTGCGGCACAATTGGCGCATGTCTGACGCTCTCTACAGTGTGGTGTATCCCACCCAGGAGGATGCCGACGGTCTGGCTCGCGTACTCGATTCACACGGCGTCACAGACGAGAGAGCCGCGGACGATCCGAGTGTCGGCTTCTACTCAATTTCGGGAACGGGTCGTGCCGTCGGCGGAATGAAAGTGCGCAATTCGCGCTATGCCAATCTGGTCGAGACCGCCATCGAAGCCATGATGGCCCACAGCGAATAGCCGAGCCAACTGCGCAGAACGCGGCCTCAGCCTCATTCTAGGAAGCGACTTGCACGCGCCGCCAGGAAGTCGCTATCCTCTAACTCTAAGGTTTAGGCTGAGACGCTGAGGAGCTGGCATCGCCAGATGCAGGCCCTCGGATAGGTGGTGGAGGGAGATGTGGCTCAGTTCGACGGTGTAAAAGTCTTTTCGGCGACCAAAGTACGAGACCGAGAGCGGCTCGGAGACGACATCACAAACTGGATTCGGCGTAATCCCGATTATGAAATCGTTGACCGAGTCGTCACCCAGTCATCAGACAACGCATTCCACTGCCTGACAATCACACTCTTTTACGTCGAGCATGGCAACGACTAGGAAGCTCGCCTGCTGGCTCCGATGAGTCCTACTCTTCCTCTGCCGTCGGGCTTGTGTCGGCGAGTTCCAGATCCATCAGAGCGGTGCTAATCCGGGCTCGAAGTTCGGCTTCTTCCTCTTCGAGTGAAACGATCGTAACGGTCATCTCGGTGGCTTGGTCTTCTTGCTCTCCCAGCCGCCGCTCGAGCGTTCTGCGGAGGTCTCGACTCTGTCGTGTATCGCCCAACGCCTCGAGATTCTGCCTGATTTCGGACATCCGACCATAGGCGTCGCTGCGCAGGCGCCGCTGAGTCGTCAGCTCGCGCTCGATCTCAGCGATGCGGGCTCGTTGCTCCAGTACCGCTTCAAGCTGCTCTTTGATCTCAGGTGCGGCGTCGGGGTTGGAGATGTACAGCCCGATGGTATCTGCCGCAATCGCGTCCCAGATCTCGACTCGACGAGTGACGGTGGTCGCGGTTTCGACGGTGAATTCTTGGCTGCCCTCTCCGTCGAGTTCGATCGGGACGTACCAAACGGAGCCCTGATCGATCACGCCACTGTCGGGATCGGGTGTTGTGAGGTTCCAGTTGGTGCGCTTGGGAACACGCACGTAGAGGCGTGCTTCGTCGCCGCTGTTGTTGGTTATCTGATACGTGCGACGGGCGATGTTTTGGACCTCGGAGTAAATGATGCTGTTGACGATGCGCACCAGCCGCACCCCTTCAGTGCCATTGGACTGGCGTTCGACGATGCGAAAGCGTCCGTCGACTGAGTAGGGCAAGAACACCATTTCGCTTTCGCCGATCCGCGGACCGATCGCCTGACCGACGAAGGTGCTGTCTTTGAAGATCGAAAGGGGCCCGCGCTCGATCGTGAATCCGGTGTCGTTGGTGAGGCGGATCGCTCGGTAGGGGTTGTTACCAGCCTGGGAGCTCTGCGGGTCAAAGTAGAGAATATCCTCTCCGTCGAGCGGTTCGTTTACCACGGTGACCAGGGCACTGCTCCGGTCAGCGACGTTGATCGAGTAACCCACGTCGTAGCGAAACAAGTTGTCGAACTGTTGAGTATCAGCGCTGTCGCCCATGCCATCGATCAACATTTGAGATTCCAGGTTGAACGCCAGGTCTAGGTCGTCGTCGTCACGCCATTCGTCGGGCTCCTCTTCGGATTCGGGCGTCTCGAAATAGCCCCCCTCAGCCCTGTTGTTGTTTGCTCGCCCGGTTCTGCTCGGCGTGCGCGACCGGCGCTCGCGTGGTGCGGCCTGGCCTTGGGGCCTCGAGGCATCGGCCAATGCCATCACACCGTCATCCACGGTGGGCGCCATCACAGTGCCGTCAACAAAGCCGCGGGCCGTCAAATCGGGTCTGGTTACGAAGCGCGGAGAGTGGAGATCATATTGGAAGCTGATCGGGGTCCCAGCGACCAGGCTCAATTCGATGTCGTCCCAGTCCTCGCCCGAAATGTTGTCGACGACCGCCCACCCCTGCAGATGAACCTCGCCGTCGTCGACGATAATCCGGTAGGTGGGTTTCCAAGTCGGCATCTCGACTACGTAGCTGACGAAGACGTCGTGGGGTCCGTCGCCAGAGAGGTGGAATTTCAGTTCGACCGGCTTCCAATCTCCTTCGCCCAGACTCACGTTGAGGCTTCGAGACAGACCCAGCTCGAGGGTGTCATTCTCGAGGGTTACATCACGAATCTCGTCGATTCGGAACTGCCGGAGTTCGCCCTCTTCGGTCATTATCGTCACGTAGCGAATCTGATTACCGTCGTCGTTTACGAGGGCCTCCGTTCCCACCACACGTCCGTCGGCGGATCCGCCGACCGCCTCGATATGGACCGCCGCACCGCGGAAGGCGTTGAGCAGTGACATCATACCGCCCGATTGGCGGACCTGAGGGGGAAGAGAGTCGAGGTCCTGTGCTACCGAGCGCTCGATCGGCAGACCGATGCTACTGGCCACATTTTCACCACCGTCGACGAGAATGGTCAGCGTCGTGAGAATGTCGTTGATCTGGTCGGGTTGGATCTGAAGCGTGAGCGTATCTCCCTCGATTTCGCCGAAGCGCTCGACATAGGCGATGCCGCTGCGATAGAGCACGACCCGCTGGATGGGCACATCCGCTGCCACGGCGGTGTCGACAGCCTCGGCGGCTTCTTCCCCCTCCCCCGTCGGGGTTGGGGCGGGAATGGACGCAGGGGCCGGGCCCACCCGGGCGCCGCC
>CAZDBH010000144.1:12656-16823 GCA_964503485.1 uncultured Bradymonadales bacterium
TGTGCAGGAAATGAACGATGAGGCCGAGAACACCAGGCCGACGACTAAGACATAGAACCAGCGAATTTTCATAGAATCCTCCACTCGATTTGAGTGACCACTTTCATTCACCGCGCAGGTCGCGAATCATGCCCTCGATCCGTCGCACATTGACGTCCTCTGGGACGAGCGAAATGTAGCGTTCCAGATGCCTGATGGCGTCTGCCGCCATGTTCTCGCGCGCCTCGAGAAGGCCGAGGTTCCGCAGCGTGCGGAAATGGTTCGGCTGCATCTCGAGGACTTGTCGGTACATCGATAGCGCCCGGTCGGTTTCGCCCTGGGCATCGTAGACAGTGGCGAGATTGGCGAGTGCGTCAGCATCATCTGGATAGATACGGACAGTCTCGAGGAGCAGTGCCTCCGCCCGGTCGTATTCGGCCAGGCGCGTGAGCGCCACGGCCAGATTATTCTGGGCGTCGAGGTCGCTCGGCTGCATCTCGAGTACACGTTCAAAGGCATCCTTGGCCTGCGGGTAATAGCCCCGGATCAGTTGAACGTTGCCCAGGTTGAAAAGGATCTCCGGGTCTTCGCCTGACACCTCGACCGCGTGGATGAGGTCGGCTACCGCTTCGTCGTAATGCCGCAGCTGAATATGTGCCAGAGCCCGGTTGTTATAGGCTTCGACTCGGCCGGGATCGAGGGCGATCGCGTCGCCATAAGAGTCTATCGCGGCCTCGTAGTCGCCGGCGGAAAAATACTGGTTCCCAGCTTCGTAGGCAGCTGCTGCTCCGCCGACATCAACCTGATTGAGGTTGGGCCGAACGCTATCGCCGAGGTTGCAACCTCCTATCAGTAGACCGAGGAACAGTGTACTGACGAAGACCACTGAGATGGGGGGCCTGCTGTGAAAACGGAGCCCTAGAACACGGAAAATGACACTTTGGATCATCGCGCTATACTCGCATCCCAACGCTCAACGGAAATTAAATCGGCGGAGCACAGTCTATTGGAACCGAACCCCCTGAACAAGACACGCCTCAATCAGCCCCTCAACCTCGTGCTCCTGTTTGCCCTGACACTTGCAGGGTGCGCTTCGGCAGCCGACATCCGAGCCCAGCGGGAGGCCTCACTGGCACAGCTCGAAGCAGACGCCGATGCGTTGCTCGACTGTCTGGAAAATGAAGCAAACGAGCGCAACATTCCCGTCGCCAGTCGAGATGACGTCAGGCGGCGTGTGACATCGGAGTGGATTGCCGAGAACGATAGCGAACGACGTCGCTATTACCTGACCGTCATTTTCAACGCCTCAGGTATGGCGATGCGGGTACGCATCAATCGCCAAGAGGTCGAATCACTAGAAGACGACCTGTGGAACGACCTCGATCCGCGCGATGTCGACTCGGCAGAAGAGCTGGACATCATTCGGGCCGCCTTCGAGGGCTGGGAGGATGACGACTGCGGGGTGACCGCTGCGGCCGAGACCGAGCCAACGGAGTCGGCGCCCGAGTGATCCACGAGCCTGCGCCGAATGGGACACACCCCGAACCAAAGCCCCATATCCCCCACATTAACCGTTGACAACCTACATGTAGGTGTATAGCCTACACGGCATGTGTGGTCCATCGTCTATACGGCTGGGTCGCACGCGTCAAACCGAACCGACAACTCACTCGTCCCGCTGAACCTGGATGAAGGCATGCAGGGCCAGCGGGCCCACAAATTGGAGGCGCCTTTGCGCGTTCTCGTGGAATCGATTTGCCCTGCCCAGGTGACCGAGCTTGTCCGTTTTGGGCGTTTAGTCCGGACGCACGAACGGTGGGATCTTTCAAGACGCACACCCACATGTCACACCCGAACGCACACCAACACACAAACCGAAAAACCCAACAAAAGCAAATCGATAGGTGAACCGACTTCCCTGGCATGGCAGTTGCTTAATATCTACTGTCTTTTCAAGCCGCACACCGGTTTGAACGGGCAGACGTCAGAAGACACACACAATTTGAGTCGGAAAAGGCACCAAATGGGCAGACAGACTGGTTTGCTTACTTTCACCTGTTCCGCACGCGCGAGAGGGATCGACGAATGACACCAGCCTGGAATGCTCCCCCAGAGTCGAGAGAAAACAGACGCGAGGTTCCCAGACCGGGAGGCCTCTACTCCGTTCTTCTGAGAGTATTGTTCATCTCTCTGATCGGCGCGGTCATCGGCTGCGGTTCGGGAGCTCCCCAAGAGGAAGAAGGACTCGAAGCGCTTCGCCCCGAACCGGCGGAGCAGGGTCCAATCGATACCTCGAGTCTCGAGAATCACGCCATTAACGGCGCGGCAGTCAACATGGTGTCGGAGCATTTTCATATCTCCGGCGCGTTGATCACCACCCCCGTTCATACATTCAGCCACACTTGGTCCGTTATTGGAGGCATGTGATGAGAAGAATCACACTCGCAATTGTCGTCGCCGTCATGTTCGTACCCTGGTCAACCATGGGTGGAATCAGTGACGTCCCGAAGCGTTTCGCCTTCATGGGCTACCTGTCGACCGACGACGCGCCGTTCACGGGTCAAGCTGACATCGAAGCATCGCTCTACCCAACCGAAGAAGGTGGGGAGCCGATCTGGACAGAGCTCTTTAGTGCGGTCGAAGTACGCAACGGCGTCTTCACGCTTCCGTTTGGTGCTGGCACCCCCATCGACCCAGATTGGTTCGACGAAGGTGATATGTACCTCGAGCTCAGTGTGGCGTCGGAGCAAGGCGGTGGCGAAGGCGAATTCGAGACACTCGAGCCCAGAACCCTGCTTGCCTCAGTTCCCTACTCCCACTCGGCGCAACAGGCCGTTTCGGCGATCAACCCCCAGGGTGTGACCGTTGGCGACGGACTCCCGGTCATCGGCGCGGATGGGACCTGGCTCGGCCAGCCGATTCAGGTTCAAATCAACGACCAAAACCAGTCTTTGGACGAGTTGGTGAACGAGGTTCTGGCTCGACTCGACGAGATGGAGAACGATATCGGCGAGACCGAAGACGTGGTCGACAACCTCGGTCAGAGCTACGAAGAGGTCGAGAACGAAGAGAGCGGCCTATCGGCCGCACACGCTGCGATCGCGACCCAAGGCGAGCAAATCGAAACAGTCACGACACGGGTCACGACAAACGAGGACCTGCTACTCGAAATTCTGGTTCGGCTCGAGGCGTTGGAGCAAAAGACCAGTTCGATCACGCATGTCGACAACACCGTGACCTTCACCGACGTCGACATTTCTGTGGTTCGAACGGATGAGTCGACCGTCGGCGGCAGCTTCTTTGGATTTGTGGAATGGGTGAACGTCATCAACAAGCCAGAGGGCTTTGCTGACGACATCGACGACACGGGCTCGACCGTGGTCGATCAGTTGACGGTCGAAGTGACCGAGCTCACGACGGAGGTCACGAACCTGACGACGGAACTGACGGAACTGACGACAAACATTGAAGAAAACTACTACACGAACCTCTACATCGAGGACGAGTTCGTCTCGAACACCTATCTGGACGGCAATTATTACAACAGCGTGTTCATCGACGAGAACTACTACAACGCGACCTACATCGATGAGAACTACGTCTCAAACACGGTTCTCGGCGACAACTACTACAGTTCGACTCAGATCGATGAGAACTACTACAGCTCCACTCACATCGATGAGAATTACTACAACGCCACCTACATAGACGCGACCTTCGTCGATCAGTCCACCCACGACACGTTTGTGGAGTACGTGGACACGACCTACGTCGACCAGTCGACCCACGATGGTTTCGTGACCTACGTCGACGAGACCTATGTCACCGGCGACTACATCGGCGACAACTACTACGACCTCACATACATCGACGAGAACCTGGTCACGGGCGACACGTTCACGACGTACCAAGACTACGTGGGTGAGACCTTCACGACGATAACCCAGCTCGATGACTACTACACACGAACCTACATCGATGCGACTCACCCGACGTATGATGACCTGACAACGAACTACTACAACCAAGAGTACATCGACGCGACATGTGTCACAGGAGATGAGTTCAACACGTATCAGGACCACGTCTCGAACACCTACACAACGGTGACCAGGCTCGGCGACTACTATCCCAAGACCTACATCGACGCGACGCATCCGACGTTCGACGACCTCACCACCAACTACT
>CAZDBH010000145.1:0-16751 GCA_964503485.1 uncultured Bradymonadales bacterium
GGCTATCATTGAAATACGCGGGCACCGTGATGACGGCATCCGAGATGTTGCTTCCAATATAGTCCTCAGCGCTCTCTTTGAGTTTTCTTAGAATGTGGGCAGAGATCTCCGGAGGACTGACCTTGCGATCACCGAGTTGGACCCAGGCGTCACCGGAGTCTGACTCGACAATGTGGTACGGGATCATATCCAGCGCCCCTTGGGTCTCCGGGGAGTCGAAGCGCCGGCCCATGAGCCGCTTGGCCGCAAAAATGGTGTTCTCGGGATTCGTAACGGCCTGCCGTTTCGCAACCTGTCCCACGAGCCACTCGCCCGAATTGGTAAGAGCGACCACTGACGGAGTGGTTCTGGAACCCTCCGAGTTGGGGACGACAATGGGCTTGCCGTCTTCGATCAATGCGACACAGGAGTTGGTTGTACCGAGGTCAATACCGATGATTGTCGACATATTTCTAAAGCTCGCTCCGCAAGACTGCGCCCATACTACTGAGAGCAGTCACAATCGTCGATAAGGTCGTTAGACAAGTTCGACCGCGATAGTATCAGCCATCCTCAACCCAGTCTGCGTGGGCTGATAGCGGCGACCCGCTCTCTGCAATAGCCCGCTTTCCGCAAAGCTGTCGAGGGTTGTGACCAGGTCTGGCGGAACAGCTATCTCAAGTTGCTCTTCTAGTTGCCCCAAATCGATCCCAGAGATGGTCCGAACGCCCAGAAACAGGCGTTCCCTCAAGTGGGTTAGAGGCTCGACGAGATCGAGCTTCCTGTCGCTGGCGGGATCGGCCAGGTAGTGTTTGGTCACTCGGCAATTCTCGCTTCGAATGACTCGGTCGGATTCAAGCAGCATCGAGTGGGCGGCAACTCCCAAACCCACATACTCGCCGCCATTCCAATACAGGGAATTGTGGACGGCCTCACTTCCGATTTTGGCGAAATTCGAGACCTCGTAGCGGGTGTAGCCCTGAGCGGCCAGCAGTCGGTCCGTAGCCTCCCAGATAGCCAGTGTTTCCTCTGGGGCGAGTTGACTGATCGTGCCCCGCTTCAGCATCTGTTCGTAGGGTGTTCCTCCCTTGAAGGTCATCTCGTAGATGCTGACGTGACCGGCACCTGGATAGTCGGCCAGATAGGCCAAGTCGGTAGTCCAGGACGCCAGAGTCTGTCCCGGGACACCAGCAATGAGGTCGAAGCTGATCGACAAGTCGCGATAGCTGAGCGCACGTTCGAGTACCTCGCGAGCCAGATCGGCGTCATGCCACCGCCCCAGGCTTTCCAGAGCCCTGTCGTCAAAGGATTGAACGCCGAGGGAGAGGCGATTGATTCCGGCGCCCACGAATGCGTCTAGATGCCGTCGATCGAGCCCGTTTGGGTTGGCTTCGATGGTCACCTCGAGCGCGTGGCTATCGGCGCCCGTCACGCCGACTACCGCGGAGATTACCCGCTCGATGCACTCGGCGTCCCACAAGCTGGGGGTGCCCCCACCGAAGTAAATGCTGCGAAGGTTTCGATCGGCCAGGTCTTCTCGTCGCGCGTCCAGCTCCCCAATGACTGCGTCGGCGTACGCCTCATGGGGAATCGATCGGACAACGTCTACTTTGAAGTCACAGTACGGGCAGCGCGCTCTGCAATAGGGGAAATGGACATAGACGCCAATGTCGCCGGTCGGCTTCAACGAAGTTCGACTTCCAGCTCACCCTGGTCGGAGGTGATTCGCACGTAGCTTGGGTGGAAGGTCGTGAATGACTGCCTCAGATCGGGCCGTTCGGCGTATCGCTCGAATAGAAACATGCCGGCAGGCCTGAGCATTTGATAGCCGTCTTCGAAGTCTCGCATGGTCAGCGCCATCGACTGACGTCCGCGTACTTCCTCCACCAGATGGAAGTAGCGGCGGTCCATCATGACGCGAACACCAGTCCAGGAGTCTTTACCTTGGTTGGTGATCGAAAGCGACGAGAAGCCATCTCCGCTTTCGATCCACTGAACGCTCGCTCCCAGCTCGTTGTCCGGTCCGCTGCCGCCGCTCATGCCCCAGGCAATGCTCATCGAGCACAGCCCGATGTAGAGCGCCACGCAGATCAGCCCGTTGCGGCCACGAGTGGTCGACCGGTCGAAATAGGGTGTCAGATATTCAAGCAGCTTGTTCCACACAGCCCTGGCTCAGTCCTTCTATCACCCGTCGTCGAGTGAAAAGTCGGCTTCTACGCTCGTATCTTGAGGCGTAAACGTCCGCTCCAGACAGGGTACAATCACTTCCTCGTCGTCTACAATGATCGTCTCGGTTTCGAGCGTGCAGACCGACGATTCGATTAGACCCAGGTCGTCTGTGAGCGGCGTGGTGATGGTGAGAGCGTACGGCTCTCTGCTGGGGACCACCGCCATCCGATAGGTACCATCGCTTCGCGTGACGGTTTCGTTGCTGACTCCACCCATCACGACAGTCGTATCCTCCTCCTCGCCGTCTATCTTGACGGTTCCGACAACTTGGACGAGTGCCCCTTCGATGGGGGTTTCGCCATCACGGGTGACCGTCCCGTAGATATACACCACAGGAATCTCGAAGCCGTCCACGTCTTCTTGGACGTCCTCGTTTTGCCAGAAGGCGTAGCTGCTGAGACACGGTTGATCGAATCGCTCGGGATTCGAACAGCTCGGATAGAAGGAGTTGCGCCGGCTAGATGCTGCGAATGTCTGCGGACCGCACACGAGTGGGATCGCCTCCATGAGCAGCGCATTGTTACCATAACGATAGTAGACCGAGGGCTCGTCACTGCGGAAATCCCATCCGAACATGCCGTACCACGGACCGTAGAAATTGAAGCGGAGTCGTTCCAGTTCTACGCCTTCTGGGTCACCCATTTCGTCGACGGGTACTGCAGTGATCGCGCCTGAAAGCCGACAGCGCTCCGGCCCCTCGAGCATCTCGATGTTGGCCTGACCGCCAGTATTGGGTACCTCAATCTCGACTGGCTCTGGAGGCCAGAGATCGTCCAGACGGGGGTGATCGTCTCCCATAGACAGGCTGACCATCCAGGTGTCTTCGGGGAGGACCACGAAATCGTAAAGACCGGCACTGTCGGTGCCCGTCGAGTTCATCGCGAAGGAGAACAGGCCTTGGGGTAGCATCGCGCTGACGCCGATACCCTCGACAGGTTGGCCACTGGGATCGGTGACGAAGCCTGAAAGGTGCGCTACGGGTACCTCCAATCCATCGAGGCTATCTTCGATCGAAACCGAGCCCGGGGTATGCCAACCGCCACCTCCCCACCACTGGAAGCCGTTGAAGCAGATCTCGTCGAGAGAACCGCCACAACCGGGCCAGTCGACACTGTGGAGGTTGACCGAGTGATCGCCGCACAGGAGCGGAATAAACGAGATTTCATCCTCCGGAAAGCCCCAACGATAGTAACGAGTTGGCTCGGGCGAGAAATAGCGGAAGGGCGGATCCACGTAGAGGTCGTCGCCGATGTCGAATAGAACCTCTTCACCGTCGAGCACCTGAGTGCTGTGCGTTCCCTCCCAATTCAAGAGAATCTCGTTGAAATCACGACCTTCGGTGGAGTGGACAGTCCCCGTCATGACGCACTGAGGCAGCGCCTCGGGCATTTCGATGTCGAAGTCGGTGTCATTCGAGACGATGACCACGTCTTCGAATTCACCCAGAGGCCGGATGTCAGTATCTCTAATCCGCGCGGTGACGGTGTACTCGATATCCGGGTAGGGTAGGACAACCATACTGTAGGCTCCGGTGCTACCCGTCGTTGTCTCATTGAACACTGTGAGTGTGTCCCAGGGGCCCGGTCCCCAGCGATAGCGCGCCTCGTAGCGCACCGTCACATTTTCCTGTGGAGTGCCCGTACCAGTGCCGTGTGCGTCATAGGTCACGAGACCACGTGCCCGAGCTACGGGGATGACGATGCCGTCTTCGATTGGCTCGGTGATCTCCAAATCGCGATGCACTGGATAGTTGTTCATGCAGAGTTGGTCTGGATTGGCAATATTCTGGCAGGGCCAGTTCGGATCGGTCCAGATCGCGTTCCAGATGTTCATCGATTGAGTACCGCAGAAGAGCGGCAACTCCTCGGTGATTACCTCGGGCTGAGTTCGGTCATAGAAGAAACCGGGATCAAAGGAATAGTAGACCACTGAGTCCTCGTAAGGCTCACCTTCTACTCGGATATAGAGCCATTCCAGAGGGGTACCCTCCGACGTGCGAACCGGTCCAGGCGCAGCGCAACGATCCTCGTAGAGCACAAAAGTCGTTGGCTCCGAAGGTGACTCTACAATGACGATGGTCAGAGTCGCCGAGCGGTAGTTCTTGTCGCCTCCCTGTGGGCCTCGGGCGGTGAGTCTGTACGGGGCATTCCGCCACGGTACAAGCTGGACAGCGAAAGTCCCATCCTCGTGGGCGACCTGCTCGTTGTAGATACGAACCGGGCTGTCATCCATGTCCGCTTCCAGACGCGCTTCCGGAATTGGATTACCCAGAACGTCGAGGATAACGCCCTCAACGGTTACCAACGGGACTACGAAGGTCGGCTGCTGGGCGGACGCGTCGAAGGTCCCCAGAGGAAGATTGGTCAGGCTTGGATGTGCGGGGTAGTTCTCAGAGTCGAACTCCAAAACCTCGACGAAGATCTCCTCACAGGGCGCCTGAACAAAGAAACCGCCTTCTTCATCGGTGTCACCGAGCCGTTTTTCTCCATCAACGATGAGGGCGACGGTTGCCCCCACGAGTGGTTCGCCATCGTCAAAGGCCAGTCGGCCTCTCGCACCGTTGCCCCCGTCGACACACTCACCTTCGGCGGGGTCTGGAAAGAAGCCCTCCTCTGAGGCTGCATCCGGAATGTCGGCGTTGAGGTCTGGCGTAATCTCTTGAGTGATCGGATCGGCAACCACATCGTCGGGAATCACTTCTTCGCTCTGATCCTCGACGCTGTCGGCATCCTCCAGCGGTGCGCGGTCTTCTCGTTGTTCGGCGTCAGGCTCGGTCTCCACTGCGGGTCCGGCCTCATCACTGCAGCCGTAGGCCGACAGCTGTGCTGCCACCACAAGAAAAAAAAGATGCCTCAGGGCACAACTATTCATCGAAACACCATAGGAGTAGTTAGACTTGCCAATTCCGCCCAGAACTTCCTTGCAGGCTCCCATAATGAGCCCGATCGGTCAACTGCGACTTCCAAATGAAACATTGCTCGCCAACTCGTGCGTATTCGCCGATTGACAGGCACACCTGGCGTGAGTAGTTTGCCAGCCCGAAACGGGCTAAATCACGCTGTGGTTTGCCCGGCTAACCAGCGCGATCTTAAGTCAGACGACGTCTCGCTGCAGAGGGTGACAGAGTGAACGATACAGCTGAGCAAGCAGGGAACGGCACTCCTTCAGAGCCGGTATCAGGTCAGAGCAACACGGGTCCGAAGGACGTCCCCGGGACCGATTCTCAATCGGTCGAGGCGGCAGCGGTTTCGGCTTCGGCCGAAATCCCAGCGGTCGCCGCTGAGACCCCGGTCGACGCCACCTCAGCCGACCAAGACGACCCGACCGAGCCAATTCCAGATGTATCGGCGAGCGCCGGCCACCCCGCGGCCGACTCATCTTCACCACAGCCCGCGAAGGCGGCTGAATCGCCCGAAACACCCTCCGACGACTCGGTCCTCGACCTAGATGAAGAGGTTGCTAGTAAGTCAGCGAAAGCCGTTCCGACTCCGGCAGAACCCGAGACGGTCCCACCGCAAGCTTCGGAACCCGAAGCGCCGGAGCCTGCCGTGGCCGAACCTCCGACAGCCGAACCTGCCGAGGCCGAGGCGGGCGCAGCCAGCCAGGTTACTGGCGACGCCGAAATCGCCGAAATGGTCGAACCCGATCCCCTCGCGATTCTCGAACTTCAGTTGCAGGAATCTCAGGCTGCGGCGCAGGAGTTCCGTGACCAACTCTACCGAAAGGCCGCTGAGTTGGAGAACACGCGACGGCGCCTCTCCAAACAATTGCGCGACGCCAAAAAATACGCGGGCGATTCCGTTCTTAGAGAGTTCCTGCCTGTCAACGACGACCTCGAGCGTGCCATCGAGCACGCGAGCGCCTCCGCAGCCGAGGATGGTGACGGCGAGAAAAACGCCCAAGTCTCGAGTTTCATCGATGGTATGACCCTGGTTTTACGGAAGTTCACTGCCACGCTGGAACGATTCGGAGTGAAAGGGTTCGCATCCATAGGTGAGCCCTTTAGCCCTCAACTCCACGAAGCGATCCAACAGATTACGACCACGGAGATCGAGCCCGGGCACGTCGCTGCCGAGTTCCTTCGTGGATACATGATGCACGACAGGCTTCTCCGCCCCGCACTAGTTGCGGTTGCGGCACCGCCGGCAGCGGCTGCCCCTGAGGCGCCGCCCGCCGAAGAGCCCGCCGAAGAAGCCGAAGTGATCGACCTTGTCCCCGCCGAGTCCGCTCCAGAGGCCGCGGCGGCCGACTCGGCGCCTGCCGATACCCAGGACGCAGCGACAGAGGGCTCGGTTGCTCAAGCGGAAACCGCCCAGGACTCAGGCGCTTCACCCGCGCAAGATGCCACTGAAGAGGCATCGAAGGAGAAGGTCGTCCCCCAGGAGGACACGGGAAGTGGCTCCCTTGAAGCCGCTTCGGAAGATTCGACCGACCAGGCATAAGCAGGAAACCTCGCGGTCCCTTCACCGTCCGGAAAGCAACCATCCGGCAAGCGTTTCCGCCCCAGTGGGCAGAGCCGGTATCAACACGGTGGTCCCCATGGCTCGTAAAGACTCCATCGAAGCTCGCACCCTCGAAATCGGAACCGATATCTTCACGAAAATGAAGGGTCAAACGCCCTCCATCTTCAATAAGGCCTGGTGGAACGGCCGGATGATGGAATGGTGCATGAAGGACGACGCCTTCAAAGTAGAGATGTTTCGATTCGTCGATGTCCTTCCGACACTGCGCACCCCCGAAGCGATAGCTCGTCACCTCAAGGAGTACTTTTGTCGGCCGGAGCAAGACTTCCCCGCCGCCCTCCAGTGGGGGCTCAAAGCAGTGTCTCCCACGTCCCGCATCGCAAAAATGGCGGCCAACACGATCAACAAGAATGTTCACGGAATGGCGGCCCAGTTCATCGTGGGCACCGACGCCGCCAGTGCCTTTCCAAAACTGGCCGAGATGCGCCGCACCAACGTCGCATTCACGGTCGACCTGCTCGGTGAGAAGACCGTCAGCGAGAAAGAAGCGCTCGATTATCTGGAGCGCTATCTAGCGCTCTTTTCAGGTCTGACAGCAGCTACCAAAGAATGGGAGAGAAGCTCACTGCTCGATAGTGACGCCTTCGGCGACATTCCGACCACCAACGTGTCGGTCAAACTCTCCGCGCTCTTCTCCCAAGCGGACGTTCTCGACTTCGAGGGCTCAGTCAACGGATTCCTGGAGCGGCTGCGTCCCCTCTTTCGGAAGGCCAAAGAGCAAGGTGCGTTCATAAACGTCGATATGGAACACTACGCGATGAAGGATCTCACCCTCGAGGTCTTCCGCCGGATTGTCACGGAGCCGGAATTCCAGACCGGACCGCAATGCGGAATCGTCGTACAGGCCTACCTAAAGGACTCGAAGCAAGACCTCGAAGGACTCCTCAAACTAGCCAAGAAATCGAAGCGCTCGTTCACCGTCCGCCTCGTTAAAGGAGCCTACTGGGACTACGAAGTCGTTCAAGCCCAACAGCACGGCTGGGACATTCCGGTCTTCGAAGAAAAAGCCGAAACAGACGCCAACTATGAGGACCTGGTCGACTTGCTTCTGGCGACCCGCGGCAAGGTCAAGACCGCCATCGGAAGCCACAATGTGCGCAACATCGCATATACGATGGCGCGAGCCGAAGCACTCGGGCTGGAGAAGAACGCGGTCGAGTTTCAGATGCTCTTTGGCATGGCAGAGCCGATCAAGCGAACATTAATCGAAGGCGGCTACCGGGTCCGAGACTATGCACCGGTTGGTGAAATCCTCCCCGGAATGGCCTACTTGGTGCGGCGCCTGCTCGAGAATACCTCGAACGAAGGCTTCCTGCGCTCCAGTTTCGCCGACTCGATTTCCACTGAGGTCCTGTTGGCAAAGCCCGTTGCCGTTGGACAGAGCGCAGCCCCCGAAATGCACTTCGCAGACTGGGGACCGAACGCTCCATACATCGATTTCAGGGCGCCCGGCCAAGGCGTTGAGTTCGCCAAGGCGCTGGCTCGGTGCCGAAAGAAGACGCTGGGTCGGCCCGTTCCCGTCGTGGTCGGCGGAGAAAAGAAGTCTACCGGTCGGTCGCTGGCGTCGGTCTATCCGGCCGATCCAAATCTGGTTGTCGCGGAGTGCGCGTTGGCATCTGAAGCCGACGTCCAGCAGGCGATCGAGTTGTCGAAGCGTTCAGCAAAGAGCTGGGCCGAAGTGAGCCCGTCAGGCAGGGCAGACGTGCTGAGAGCAGCCGCCAGAGACTTGGCCAAGCAGAGAAAACAACTCGCTGCCCTGCAGGTGTTCGAGGTGGGCAAGAACTGGCGCGAAGCAGACGCGGACGTTTGCGAAGCAGTCGACTTCCTCAACTACTACGCCACCGAAATGGAACGCCTAGGGCGTGGCATTCGGATGGGCATGTACCCCGGTGAGATGAATCGTCTGCGTTACTTTCCCAAGGGTATCGGCGCGGTTATCGCCCCCTGGAACTTCCCGCTCGCGATCATCACCGGGATGACCGCAGCCGCCCTGGCCGCTGGCAACGCGGTGCTGATGAAACCTGCTGAGCAGTCACCTGCGGTGGCCTACGGCCTATACAAGGCGCTGATAGACGCTGGCGTGCCCAAGGGTGTGCTGCACTTTCTCCCTGGAATCGGCGAGGAGATCGGCCCGACCATGGTGAACCATCCCGACGTCGATTTCATCGCGTTCACCGGGTCCAAAGCAGTTGGACTGGACATCTTGCGTTCCACCTCAGAGATCCGCCCCGGACAGCGTGGGGTGAAGCGCGTCATCGCCGAGATGGGTGGAAAGAACGCGGTCATCGTCGACGACGACGCCGACCTCGACGAAGCCGTCACCGGAGTCGTGAGCTCGGCATTCGGCTTCCAAGGACAGAAATGCTCAGCCTGTAGTCGGGCGATTGTGGTTGGAGACGCCTACGAGCCCTTCACCGAGCGCCTTATCGAAGCCGTGAACAGCGTGACGATCGGACCACCCACCGACCCTCACTACAAAGTGAATACCGTAATCGACGCTGAGGCCCAGGCCAGGATTCAGCGAACGGTCGATGCAGCAAAGGGTGAGCTTCAGCTCGCTGTACAGCGACCGGTACCCGATAACGGCTACTATGTCAGCCCAACCGTTTTCATCGATGCGGATCCAAACCACTCAATCTGCCAGGAAGAGATTTTCGGGCCAGTCCTCGCAGTCGTTAGAGCTGCAACCTTTGAAGAGGCGATCGAGATCGCCAATGGAACCAAGTACGCGCTGACTGGCGGCCTCTTCAGCCGGAGTCCAGCTCATATCGAGGCCATCCGAACAGAACTGCGAGCCGGCAACCTCTACATAAACAGAGGCATTACCGGCGCCCTTGTCGGCAGGCAGCCTTTTGGGGGATTCGATATGAGTGGCGTGGGCTCGAAGGCCGGAGGCCCCGATTATCTTCATCAGTTCTTGGAGCCCCGAGTGGTGACAGAAAACACGATGAGGCGCGGTTTCTCACCCGAAACAATCTAACTGACGTGATCGACTAGGGAGTCGTGGGCGCTGGCGCTGCCTCAGGTCGCTCCGGGATCATGAAGCCGTGAGCTGTCTGCACACGAAGCGGCCAGCTGCCGGCCAGTGATTGTTCGAGAACGACGACAGCCACGGTCTCGTCGTCGCTCCACATCACGGTTTTCAGCTCCAACGCGGCGTAGGTCGTCTGCGCGTCATCGGTCAAGCGAGTGATGGCGCCCACCGGATGGGCGTTGCTCCCCTGACGGGCCGTGATCGATACCGTACCGCCGGTCTCGCGGGCAACGATTTCAGTGAAACCGGACGGACTCGTGATCCCCTCAGTTCCGTTTGAATTCCAGCCATACGTGTCCCTGACCTCCTGCGAAATCAGAATGTCCCGGGGACTCAGATCCTCGGTCGCCGATTGGAGGAAGGCAGGCTCGGGGGAGCCAACTTGACCGACCACGAAGGCCCGGTCGCCCAGGTGATTCGTGGTCTGATAGGCGAAGAACTGAGGGTTGCTCGAGAACGCCCAAAAGCGAACATCGACACTCGCCTCGTCGTTGTCTTGCGCAAGTCCTACACTCGCCAATAGCAGTAGAGCCAGCACCGCAACGGTGCGAAAAGCCAGGTTCTTGGCTGTATCGTGTTGTCGGGTTTTCCACATACGAATGAACCTCCTATTCCACAGTCGTCCAATAGACGTTTGGAAGTCAGTTTCTATTTACTCGCAGTCTACTGGAGAGCGTAGGTTCGTTGAAGAGTGACGGAAGTCCCCTCGAATCGTCGGAACGACCAGGTCTGATAACGAGTCTGCAGGCACCGGGCGAACGCTGTGTTGGCGATGCTGGAATCGATTCCGAGAACCACGTCGCCGGTTGGCTCGACTGTGATGTCGACTACAACGCGTTCGATCGTCGACCCATTTGCTTCCCGAAGCTGAATCTCATGACACCGTTGCACGGCTCTCCGAACCCGTGGCAAGTCCTCAGCGAAGTACTCCGCACCCACGTCCGAGCTGTTCGCACGCACATTCGCTTCTTCATCGACGGTGTGATTCACGGCCACGGTTGCGCGACGGTCGAGATTGCTGAAACGGCTTCCTGACCCGTTCTGGGTTGGGGGGTCTTCGGTCTCGCGAGTCCGCCTTGTGTCGCTGTTGTGCTGAGCCTCGCGTTCCGCCTGTCGATCGGCCTCGAGTTGCGCCACCTGAGCCTCGAGCAGCGCTTCGCCGGCCAGTTGGGCGTTTGAACGAGCACCGCGCAGGGCTTGGTACACCAGCCGCTTACCATCCCGAATGGCGGCGGATTGCTCAAAGACGGCCGTATCGGTCGAGGGTATCGCAGCCCGGCCCGTTCCTTCCCCGGCATCGGCCGAGTCGGAATCCGTGTCCGTTTCAGCTGCAATCTCGTCAAGCTGTTCTTTCTTGCTGTTGCTCTGAACGATCGGGACCACGATGGCGATTCCCGCGATCATGAGCGCGACAGCTCCCACGATGAGCCACCGTTTGCTGCGCCCACTCCGTTGGACCTTTTTGATGTCGATGAGGGCGCTTGCTGTGGTGACCGGCAGCGCTTCTGCCTGAGCGTTCGCCGCAGCCAACAGCGCTGCTTGTTTCCGCTCGGCCCGTCGAGATCGCTTGCTCTTTACCAGCTCCGGAGCACCTGGAAGGGTAGAAACTCCCGGCCCAGCTTTTTCAGCCTCACCATCGTGTTCGTCCCCGTGAGCCCACTCTTCAAAGTCGATGTCGTGTTCGTCGTCTGCTGCTGCTACCGGGTCGGTTTCGACCGGCTCCAGCGCGATTGCCGCCGGCTCAGATTGAGCTTGCGCGATAGCAGGAACCTCAACGCTCTCTTCGACTTCTTCGATGAAACTCGTGAGATCCTCGAGATCCAGTTCCTCGGCCTCGTCGTCCGAAAACTCCCCGTCGATCGATTCCGGTCCCGCCGTCGCGGCTTCTGGCTGCAGCTGTTCGTCGCTGAGTGGGGTCAACATCACCGTCGGAGAGTCGGCATCATCTGTGCCGGCCTGCGAGTCAGTGAGAGGGGCCCACCTCCCAGTTGGTGCGCCACCCTCGTCATCGAGCGGCGTCAACATCACAGTAGGCGAATCCGCTTCGTCCACAACGGCCTCGGCCTCTTGCAGTACAGCTGCAAGTTCAGCGCTGTGTTCGTTGGGGATCAGGGTCGGTTCGGCCGGTTCGGTTGGCGCTTCAGGTTCAGCGGCCGCTTCGAGCTCCTCGACAGGCTCCAGCTGTTCGCTTTGCTCGACTTGCTCCGCGGTCAGCTCTGGTTCGTCAGCGACGAGCTCGGCCTCTTCCTCCACCACCTCGGGCTGAGCCTCAACGAGTTCCTCGATGGCCTCGGGCTCTTCGACGGCGTCCGGTTCCTCGATGGGCTCGGGTTGCTCCGCTGCGACCGGAGCTTCTTCCTCAGCCACCTCGGGTTCTTCGGTCAGCTCGAGCTGGTCAGCCACGAGCTCAGGTTCAAACGCCTCCGCCTCAGCTTCTTCGAGCGCTTCCGGCGCTTCGACTGCGGCAACGTCTTCAACTGCTACCGGTTCTTTAGGCTGTTCGGTGACAAGTTGAGAATCTTCGTCGACCTCAGGTTCTTCCGCGGCGACCTCAGGTTCTTCCGCGGCGACCTCAGGTTCTTCCGCCACGAGAGCGGGTTGTTTCTCAGCCGCATCGGCCAGCTCATTTGCTTCGGCCAGCTCGTCGGCCGACTCCGGTTCCTCAGCTGACTCGACAGGCTCTTGGGCGACCGCTTCCACCTCGACCGAATAGGGGTGGAAATCGTACTCCGGTTTGTCAGAGGTGGCAGTCGCAGCCACGTCGGTGGCTGGCGAATCGATGGCCTCGGGTTGGGCATCCCCTTTGACGGGTGGTTCCGCAGCTTCCTCGCCAAAGCGCGATAACCCTTCTGCTGCGTTTAGTGCGTCGGCGATAGACTCGGCTTGAACGGCTTCGACATCGCCCGTGTGAAGGCCCTTTGCCGAGGGCGAACCATCGTCGAAGAGCCCGATTGAATCAAATGCGGCGCTGGTCGCCCGCTCGAGCGATAGAGCGTCGCCGAGTAGCGTGTCGGGAGTGCCTTGTCCGAGGTTTTGACGCTCCGGCCCTTTGGTGCCTATGGATAGGTCAGGTGCCTGCGCACCCAGCGGTTTGCTTGCACCGAGAGTTGGCCTTGGTATGCGACCACTCGACCGGTGGGTTGGCGCAGACCGCTTCAGTCCTGCAGCGGGGGTTCCGGTATCTTTTTCGGGAGAGGTAGCTAGGCGCTCATTGAGAGCCCTGAGTCGGCTCAAGGCGCCGCTTGGCTCCTCGGCGGCCTCGGGCTCGGCTGTCTTGGCCGCCTCGTCAGGGTTGGGAACTGCTTCAGGTTTCTCGGCAGCAGCGGGGGCTTCGAAGTTACCCGATTCCGAGGCGAACTCCGACCACCCGAAGTCTGGGGCGGGTTCCGGCTCGGGCTCAGGTTCGCGCACCACTTCTTTAGCGGCAACCTTCAGCGCCAGTTTCCCCAAAACGGCGCGCCGAGTCGGCTCTTCGGCCGACCGTGTCGAGGGTTCTTCGCCTGCAAGGTTGGCTTCGACGTTGAGGTTTGCTGCTTCAGCTTCCTTGGCTGCCTGCTGTTGGGCCTCGAACGACTCCCGCAGCGTTTCGAGTTCCATTGACGGAATGTTGAGCGTCGGGAGCTTGGGATGGCGCCTTTTGCCTTCCTCGATCGCCGGCGAAAAGACCGGTATCTCGACCGCAGGGCGCCAGCCCTCCATATCCACGTTCCAGACGTACGCTTCATCCCCGATCTGTCCGGAGAGGAACTTCGCTATCAGATCATCTTCTTGAAAAGGACCAAACGATTTGCCGTTTACAGAATAATGCCACGCGATTTCGTCGATTTTCTGGAGTGAACCCGAAACAGTGCGATGGGCACCACTGGCAGGGCCCTGAACAGCACGTTTTCCGGCGACCGCACGGGCCGGATGGATGTCAGCTTCGGAGTTGACGGTATGTGGATCGCGAACAGAAATCACCGATCCGCACTGACGGCATCGAATCCTTAAAGTGCGCCTGCCGACTTTCCGGTCATCGACGTGATAGCGCTGTTGGCATTTGTCACAAACAAACTTCATATACGCCCTTTATGAACGACTACCGTGATTCATCATCACTACAACGTTCGCAAGGTTCGCCCTATTCTTTCATCGTCTGAACACTGCTTAGCAAGAAAAGAATACGCATGTAGTGCGAAGACGAGGCCACGCTCATCCAGGCACCCCTACCAGGGACGGAAAATTACCACAACCGAGCCGCACGGGCCAGAAAACCAGCCAGTTCCCACCTATGGCTTGCGCTGGCGCCACGAATTGGGCAATGTCGCATGCCACTCCCAAAGGAAGGGGATTCTCGATATGGCAAAGCTCGCCCTACCCGAACTGACATCCGGAGCCCTGCTCGGCACAAGAGCAGGCTTGCTCTGGCGGGTCACGCTGCGCGCAGCACGCAAGGGCGAGTGGACGGGATGGGCCGACTATGTCGCAGAAGAGCTGGCCTCCCAGGCTGATGGCGGCGACAAACCTTCCGATCACGAATCCGCTTCGATTGTCGAACTCTTCGAGGGAAGGACCACCGATCCCGAAGCGGTCGAACTCGCCACCAAAGAGCTATGTCGCGGCCTGGGAATCTACTTGGAGGCCCTGCCGCCCAGAGAACGTGTTCGATCGGCCGGTCGCTTGGCCACGGCACTCAGTCTCCTGCAAGCGAACACCAGCTTGTCCCCTTTCAAGTTTCTCACCGAGGTGAAAGATGAAGACCAAGCCAGTATCTGGCAGGCGGTGCTTTCACATCTCGTAACCAGAGACAGAGCGAAAATCAGCCTAGAGCCGTGGTTGGACTATGTTCGGCACCTCCCCGAGGCCTTGGTCGCCCCCTGGAATACTCAAATGGTCGACCTCGACCTTTCTGAGACAACGACATCCCTGCTGAAGAAAGCCTTGGCAGGGGAAGAGGAGGCGCCCGAACCACCGCCAGTTCCGGCTGTAGAGGTGGCCCCGGAGCTGCCGGCAGAAGTGGGCGTGGTTGCATCTGCGGCGACAGCTCCTGCGGAGCCGGTGGTTTCGAATCAGCTCGAAGACGCCCCGGCTCCCCCTGCCGAGACCCAAGAGTCCCCAGACGAAGCCGCCGAGCAGAAGCCAGAGGTGGAGCCCGGTCCGGTCATAGATCATCCCGAGCCGAAGCCAGCCGCCGCAAGTGAAGCGGTTGAGGCGACCGATCCAGAACCCGAATCGGCCTCAACGCCAGCAGAACCGGTCCCACCGCCCGTTCCCGCTGAACAACCCGTGGGCTCCGATCCGGCACCGATCGACGAGGCGCAATCAGACGACGAGCAGTCAAAGACCGAGGCCAAGCCTGCGCCACCACCTGTTCCAGTCGAGACACCTCAGGAGCCAGAAGCGAACGAGGCCGAATACGAAGTTGCTGACGAACTGGTCCCCAAATCCAAAGTGGTGACCCATGCCCTCGAGCGCACCGAAGAAGTCTCATTGACCGACGACGCCTCAACAGACAGCACGGACAGGGCCGTTCCGGTGAAGGTCTTCAACGAGAGGGTCATCGCGACTAGCAATGAGCAACCACCGAAGCCGGCCGGGCGATCGCATCAACTGTCCGGTGGCTATGGCGGTCGGCTTCTACCAGCACCATTGAGAGCGTTGGCAACCGTGACCGGCATCGTCTTAATCACGGCCATCCTGAGGTTGCTGTTCCGGTTCATTTTCGGGCTCAAGCGAACCGCCAGGTTGTGGCTCGACCACGACACCGTCGTGCTCGAGACGTACACGCACCTCTTCGGCAAAGAGATGAAACGCGCTCGACGCTCATTCGGGCCTGAAGGGTTGCTGAGCGTCGTTCGAGAAGTGCGATACCCCCAAATCTATCTGTTCGTCGGTCTATTTGCGCTCTGTTTCGGTGCCCTCACCGGCACGATAGCGTTTTTGGACGGGCAGCTCGCCGGATTCGAGACATGGATTCAAACCGGTCTCATTCTGATCGTTTCGGGCCTGGTGGTGGACTTCATCTTCTCTGTTCTCTTTGCGACTCGCCCGGGCAGAACCTCGTTGACCCTAACCTTCAACCCCCGCGCCACACTGCGGCTGCTGGGTGTCAAAGAAGCGGAAGCGGATGAGTTTATGAGTGAGCTCGTGAAGCGTTCGCACGAACAATCATCCTAGCGTGTTCGCCCAAACGTCCTGTTGGCGTCACGACTCGCTTTCTGCTATGCGGTAGACCCATGAACCACCTATCAGAAGTAGTTTCTCGGCCGACACGAGACACGCCCGCACGACTTGTGCGTGCGCGACTTGCGATCCTGGTTGCAGTCCTGAGTGTATGCCTGAGCGCAATACCAGCCTGCTCTTCAGATCCCGATCCGGTTGTCGACTCCGACTCGGGAACAACGGACTCCGGGCCAGCCCTCGACACCAGCGACGATGTGTACGTACCCTCAGGACCGCTGCCACCGGTCGCCAGCCTGGTCGACATCGGAAACCTGCTCAACCCGACCGCGATTACCTACTTCGTGGATGACACGCGCTCTGGACTGGTCCCAGGAGATTTCGAGGAGCCGGTTTGGCAGATCGGTATCACGTTCTCCTCCCAGACCTTCTTGGGGCAGGAGTGGAACCACAGCGCGACCCTCGTCATACCCGACACCTTACCCAGCGATGTCCACCAAGCTGCCGTGCTCCAGCGCTCCACCCAGAACCCGGTCGAAGGGATCTCCGACAGCGTGAGTTTTGTCCCCCAATTCGCTGCCATTACCGCCGATCGGCTCGATATTCCGGTTCTAATGATCGACAATATTCCCCCAAGTGTCGATCTGAGATCCGTCTCAGAGTTCGATCCGTTCACAAGCGACCACCCCGAGTGTTTCAACGGACCGATCAACGACAACTCGCTTCTGACCGACTGCCTTTGGCAGCTAGCTCAGAAGGCCGAACGTCCCGATCTCTTCCCTGTTCTGCCCACAGCGGTGGCCTACATTCGGAGCGTTTCGTTGCTC
>CAZDBH010000146.1:0-11639 GCA_964503485.1 uncultured Bradymonadales bacterium
GCCCAGAGTGTTCTAAGACCGAGGTCGGAAGCTCGTATTGTTCCTGGTACGCGGTGAGAAACTCCGACGGCTTGGTGGGGCCGATCGTTGCGACTGAGGCTAGATCGAGAGCGATGGGCGCGGGCAGTCCACCCTGTGCCAGAGCAACCGTGAGACTGTCAAAGGCGTTGTAGCTATCGGACGAAAGCAAGCAGGTGTCAGCGATTGCTGAGGCCAGACTGGCAAGCGTATGGGACTTGCCGAGTCCAACCTGCGAGGTGAGCAGAACAGGCGTGTTCTCGGCCGAAGCCAGCGCCTCCACAATGCTCGAGGCCAACGGCGTTCGACTTCTGGCCCGTTTTATCCGACCATCTTCCAAAACCAACAGGGTGTCGCTTTGAAGGCGCAGATCGCGAAAGCGGTGCGGCCGCGTGAGGAGCGTGCGAGACTCGAGTTGTCCCATCCCGCCTGGTCCCGGTCGGACGACCTTGAGTCGTTCGAGGTAGCGTTGAAACGAAACCAGGGCTTCACCAGCGCCGGCAACGGCAGTCAGCTCAATGGTCTTTGCGCTGTGAACACCAGCCGTCGAGCCCCCCGGGCGTTTGAAAGGGCTTACCCCCTCGAGCCCCAACATCGTCTTTCTCTGGGCGCGAGCAGGCCGTTCCGGTTTGAGGATTGGCCCGCTGTCTGCCGGTTCATCCGCGGATGAAACGGAGTTGGAGAGATCGGGCACGGCCTCCTCGAGATCGGCATCGTCATCCAGAAACTCGACGAGCGGGCCAGACAAATCCTCTTCGGGATCGAAGGCAGAGTCGTCATCCGTCGAGTCGAGGAATTCGACGACCGGTCCGTCGTCCTGGTCATCGGCCTCTCCCTGGTTGCCATCTGATTGCGAGGCGGAAGAACTGCGGTCACTCGCACTGTGCTTCTCTGCTTCGAGGATCTTCGACACATCGAAGCCGACAAGCGTTGGCCGATCATTGGCCTTGGGTTGAACCGCGACAACACCGCCGGGTGGGGTCTGTTCCATACTCCGCACATGAAACGGTGACGTGTCTACAGCTCGGTGATTATCCGATTCCGCTTCGGTCGGCCGCCGGTAGCGCGGTTGCCCCCCCGTCTGGACTGCTGGCGACACGCCAGAGTCATTGGGTGGTTGGTATCGCGGTTTTGTGGGTCTTCTGGACCAAGGGCCTGCAGTGGTTTCCCCGGTGTCGTCTGGCGGAATAGGGGCCGGGTCCTCCCCATCAAAGTCTGTGAAGTCCTGCCAAGATTGGCCCGAGTCCGTCGCCTCGACGGCGTCATCACCGACGGAACCGTCACCAGCCGAGTCCGGTGGGGCTTCATTACTCCGTTTTTTGTTTTTCGGACTCGTCACTGCGTGGGTCCTGAAAGCGCGAGAATGCGGCTTCGGATTCTAGCCGAGGCCATCCTTCTTTGGCAACCACGATGGGGGCCGGGCGGGAATGAAGGAAACGGTAGCATGCGGCCCGGCCGCTTTGACACTGGCCCGAATTCCGGCATATACTGACGAAAGCACGCCTAAGTTCTCAGACGGGTACGACGTCCAAGAGCGAGACAAGGAGGTTACTTGGGCTCAAAAGGAAGTCTCAGACTTCGGGGGGCGAACTTCAGCCTAGACCTCAAGGGCGACCAGGATTTCATCCGAAAGGCGTACGAATCTCTTCGTGAGGACATAGCACAGCAGATTCGAAGCCCCGGAGACGGACCTGGTAACACCCTTCGTATTCCAGCTCTGAGTGCAGGCGCCGAGCCCGAATTACCCGACAATTCGCAGGAGTTCGTCTGGGTCCGCCGCTGCACCGATCTCTACTCCAAAGTGTCAGTCAGTCAGAGGGCTGCGATCGCCGAATCACCTCTCGGCAAGACGATCCATAGCTGGCGACTGCACGGCATTTTTCTCGAGAGCGAGGAATCCACCTTTCTCGAGCACCTGGTTCCCCCGGGCAAGACACTGTGGTCGGAGTTTACCTCCTCCGCCCGCGACCGGTTCAAGCGGAAGTGAGCCCATGCCATCCTCCCTAGATATCGTTCTCGGAGCGAGTTGGAAGGAGGACGCGCGCTGCCTCGCGACGCTGTGTGCATACAGACCAGGCCAGGATCCCTTCGACTTCACCGGCGTTCGCGACATCATCGATATCGTCATCGACGGCACGAACATCACCTCGAAACTGCCGGAAGACAGTATCTTTCATGTGATTCACGAGCTCGTTCATGGTCTGACGATGATTCGCGAGGGCCACGTTCACAAGCACATCATCGCTTTCCACGAGAGCCCATGGGAGTTGGCAATCCAGTCTTCGGGTGACCGACTCGAACTGAGCCTTTATGGCGTCGGCCGAGCGAGGCAGGTCGCCGCTCACAACCTCTCGGTGCGACAAACGGCGTTTATCGACTCCGTCTGCTTCGCTGCCGAGAAACTCGCCGCAGACATCTTGGAACTCAACTCGGATCTGTCTAGGGACGCAACATTCCGTGCACTCACGAAGCGCGCGGCCCGCTTGCGACAGGCCGGTCAACATCCCTTGTCGCTGCGAGATGCCGAGTCCATTCCCGACCATATCGGCAGGATCGCGATCGAAAGCGGAGAGCGACCGCTACTACTCAAACTCGACCTCGACGCTCGGCACGCGGATTTCTGGAATTATCAGGGAGCCCACCACGCTGATATGCACTCGCTCCTCTTCCGAGGTTCACTCAGCGTCTCGTATTGGGGTCGAACCCGACAGGTTGCCGTTTCAGCTTATCTCTTCCCCCTACTGAGCGGGCTGGTGGCCGGGGCCGAACGCATGATGACGGCACTCGAGCGGGGGGCCGCTCGCACCGTCCTCCTGGACCGCTCCGACGGGGCGTCGGCGATCTTGACGACGAAGATCGAGGCGTCCGGGGACTTCGAGCATTCAGATCGCCTGCAGCTCTCGATTCGAGAACAGTCCGGAACCGTCGGCCAAACCTGGCTGACCCCCGAGCGCGTTTTTGAAACCTCCCTCGGGTTGGTCGAGCAGGCGCTCGACCAAATGATTCTCCTCAACCCTCGGCAGTCACTCAACGGGTGTATCACCGACTTGCGAAGCAAGATCGACGAGGTTCGGGCGCAGTTTCAGTCATTGCGGCGAGGCGACGTCTTCTTCGAGGAGGTCGAGTCCTATCTCGACGGGCTGCCGTCGATAGCAGACGCAGCCGCCTCCATGAGCGAGCAGGCGAGCATGCCCATCGAGCTCGACCGAGTCCGCCATCTGTTTCTCAGATCGAGCTGGTTGCTCGTTCGAAAACAACTCTCGTTCCACAGCATCGTACCGATCGACGGCGGCTTGCTGGTTCCGAGCCGCTCGCGTATTGACGCCATCTCAGCCCTCGACGGAAAGCCCTTTTGGGAGCGCAAGGGAGGCAGTCTGCTCGGGAACTCATCGAGCGAGATTCTGACCTGTGCCGGCACCGTCCTGACCTGCGACGACATCGGCCAAGACACGAGCTGGTCCATCGAGTTGAACTCTGATCCGTCCGAAGCGCGACTTCTCACCGACGGATCGAACCGGACTGCGGTACTCACCGTTGGTGAACGAACCATAGTCGCAGTCGACATGACGACCGGAGAGATCCGCTGGCGCCAAGAGTTGGAGCACGGCGAAATTGTCGGAACCACTCTGGCCGGTCCAGTGCTGGCGATCGTGACCAACGATGGTTTCGCCACCGGATTGTGCGCAACTCGCGGAAACGAACTCTGGAAGGTGCGGACCCAAGGACTCTGTTCAACTCCTCCCATGTCTGCCGACGGCCGCCTCTTCGTAGCGGTCGATTCTGATCCAGGTTACGGGAGTATGCTCTACGCCTTGGACCCTCTCTCCGGCCGCATGCTCTATACTACAGCGGTACCGGCGAGTTTCGTGGGACGTCCCCTTCTCACACAGAAGGTGGGTCTCTTTCCACTCGAGTACTCGGGCGGCGCCATGGTTCTGGCGGTCGACCTCGAAACCGGAATCCAGCTGTGGTCGTATCGGGTCCAGAGCGCTCAGATTGACGCACCCTGCCTCGCCTGGCCGTCAGCCTCGAGTCGGATTCCGATCGTAGTCAAAACAGACACCGGTCGCTGCACCGGTCTCGACCTTTGCTCAGGGGAGTCAGTCTGGACAACCGACTTGCTTCAACCGGGCGATGTGCTCATTTCGAACATTGAACCGGTCGCCGTAGACGGCCACCTGGTCGTGGCCGAGCACGCCGTGTCGGTTCTGAATCCGATGTCTGGCGAGAGCCTCTTCAGGTTCGATGGCCTGCCAGAGCACCCGTCGTTTTTACACGCTGGGGATAGCTTGAAACTGTTGATCGGCGAGGGCCAGGACCATCTCGAGTGCTTCGATATGCGCGGTTTCCTTGCACTCATGTAGGCGCTCGGTCGGATCCGCCTTCGCTCCCACAGACCAAGAGCGCTTCGCCAGGCAAATCGCCGAGCGCCGCCGGCGGGTCATATGAGAGACTGGGGCAGGCCGTGGTTGACCTCTTCGACCGAGTTCGATAAGCAGCAAACAGCAACACCCAGCTTCGTGAGGGACATGATTCGATGCGCGATCTGACACCACTGATGACCTCGGCGATGACCGGCGACGTAGAGGCCGTTGAGCGACATCTCGCCAACAAGGCAGACCCAGACGCCGTCCGCGATGACGGGCGCACAGCTCTCATGTACGCGGCGTGGTCTCCTACCGCAGAAGTCGTCAAGTCTTTGGTCGCGGCTGGCGCGTCGCTCGACGTTCGGGACGAAGACGGCTGGAACGCCCTCATGTGCGCGATCGAGCAGTCGAATTTGCCGGTGTTCCAGGCGCTCCTGGAGGCTGGAGCCAGCCCGTTGGCGTTCCCCACCGAAGGCATGACCCCGGTTCTCCTGGCGGCGGCAATGGGCCACGAAGACATGGTGGCTGCCCTTGTTGCGAAAGGAGCTGAGGTCGAGGTGCAGCGGGCAGATGGCTACAGTCTGGTGATGGCTGCCGCTCAGGGAAACCTACCCGGTCTGCTAGAGAAGATCGTCAGAAACCCCGTAGAGGTCGACTCGTGTCAGCCCGACGGGTGGAATCCGTTAATGTTTGCGGCCAGGGAAGGGAGTCTCGAAGCCGGCGAATGGCTCTTGCAGCACGGAGCGGCCGTCGACGCGGTCGACTGCGGAGACTGGACCGCACTTCAGCTTGCCTGTCACCACGGTCGGATCGAATTCACCAAACTCTTGATGACTCACGAGGCCGATCCCAATAGCGCCAACGAAGAGGGCTTCACGCCTCTGATGTTGGCTGCTTGGACGGGTGACGCTGAGACCGTCCAGATTCTACTCGACCAAGGGGCCGATCCCGCTGCAACCAACAAAGATGGCTTCACAGCCTGGACTTTGGCCGCTGGGGCTGGGCACGCGCCGATCGTGGCGCTTTTATCGCCGGTCAGTCCGAAAGACACCGTGGGAGTCGACCAGACCACCTGTCTCATGGCGGCCGCGGCCGGTGGCCTCGCTGAGAGCTGCAGGCAACTCTGCAAGGAGGGCGCGGATCTAGAGGCGCTGGACAACATGGGCCGCACGGCCTTGATTCGCGCTGCCCAGGAAGGCCATTCCGAGGCCGTGCGGGCATTGATCCTCGCGGGCGGGCCTATCGACGTGGTTCAGGCTGACGGTTGGTCAGCTCTCTTTGTTGCGATCAGGGAGGGGCACTCCGACGCGGCACTGGCGCTGATTGAAGGTGGAGCCGACGTCAGTCTCAGCGACCCGGATGACTGGACTCCGCTTCTGGCAGCCGCATCGACAAACAATTCAGAGGTCTGTAATGCACTGTTGAAAGCAGGCGCGGATCCCTTGTATCAACGAATTGACGGGTACACGGCCCTTCTCGCCAGTGCCTATAGCGGAACCGTCGATGTTGTTCGAGCCCTCCTGCGGCTCGGGGCTGACATCAAGTGTGCGGACATGTCGGGTGCGACGCCTCTCATCTACGCAGCCCAGAACAATCACATCGAGACCTGTCGGGTCCTGCGGGGCGCTGGAGCCGACCGCACTCATGCAGACAATTCGGGCCGCAGCGCAATCGACTATGCACGCGCACTTGGCTCAGAAGAACTCGAATTTGTGATTCAGGCTGACCGCTAGACGCCCAGGAAGAGCCTCTTGCCGAAGTCGGGGGCGAGTTTGTCATCCTTCCAAATCGCCTCAGCCGCCCCGTAGATGTCGTACTCGACTCGATGGAACTCGATTCGGTTCTCCTCGGTATCGAGTACCGTGCAGCACGCCCGCGCGTCGTTGTCCCGAGGTTGTCCCACGGAACCGACAGTTACGATGTACTTATGAGGGGGTTCGAGGTGTAAAACCGGGCCGGTCATTTCTTCGATATCGCCCTCACCGTTCTCAGGCAAGCGGTACGCCTTGGTGAGGTGGCTGTGCCCGATCAGAGTAAGGTGAGCAAGTGATTTCCAGCTATTCATCAACTCTTGTGCATGACCATCGGTGAAAACGTAGTCAAAGTTCTCCGGATTGACCGGACTGCCGTGAGAAAAGCAGACGCCACCCTCAGTTTGTGAGTAGGGAAGCTTCTTCAACCACTTGAGATTGACGCGCTTCAGCAGCGCATTGTGGTGGTCAATCGCCTGTCGAGCGGCTGGGTAATAATAGTTGTAGTCCATACGGCCGCCGACCGCGGCATCGTGATTGCCCAGAACGGTGTACTTGGCATGCTCCCTGACGATGTCGCAGCACTGATCGGGGTATGCGCCGTAGCCTACTACGTCTCCTAGGCAGGCAAAGTAGTCGATATCTTCTACGGACTTATAGAAGGAAAGGACCGCTTCCAGAGCTATCAGGTTTGCATGAACGTCGCTGTATACACCTATTTTCACTCGCCGTTTTCATCCTTGCTTTGGTTGTTCTTACCAATGTCCCGGGTCGATCGGCCGCCCAATCTCCGTCGAACGATTCCCATCTGCTGAGCGGCGGAGAGGAACACCGGTTCCCGATGTTGTTTCAGGTATTCGATGATTTCGGCGCCTTCGTCAATCGAGATCATCGCGAGAACTTCTACCAGCGAGTCGGTGGCACCGCGCTCTCGAATCGCATCGAAGAGGTAGGGGAGGGCGACTGCGCCGTATTCCGCCAGAATGTCTTTCATCGGCAGTTTGCCCGACCTGACCGGGTCATGCAGAAGTTCGATGAGCGCAGGCAGCGCTTCGAGGCGCCGTGACATCGCTAGGGCGAGCGCACACAGATGCACCGTCCGCAGATGGACTCGACCGAGCCCGATGAGGAGAGCCGGCTCGAAGTGTTCGGCCCCTGCTGCGAGGAAGCGGGCCGTGGACCAAAGCGAGTCGTCGTCCAAGACGCGAGCCGCTTCGATTACATGAAAGATATTCGTATCACCCCCGCGACCCAACAACTCACGAGAGGCGGATGGTGCGATACCGCCGCGTGACAGCAGATCTCGAAGTACCTCGTTGGAGACCTGTGAGATCGACTTCACGCGTTCGTACTCTTGCGTCTCTTCGACGTCTAGTTCGATCGAGGGTGGTCGCCCAGTGCTGCGACTTAGTCGTCTGCATCGATCTGCCAGCGCAGTCGTTTTGTCGTCGACAAACACGCCGAGATCCAGACAAGCAGTCAGAAGCCGGTCCCAGTTCTCGGATCGAGCCATCGAGTCGAGGTCACACGACTTGTCTTCGCACGTCTGAACAAACCGAGCGACTAGGGTCTCGAGGAGTTGCGGCTCGTCCTTTGCTAACTCGAACACCACGGCCTGGCGGCGGAGTTCACTCGAAAGAAAGATGCCCCACTTCATCGATGCTTCGATGATGCGCAACTGAATATCGCGGAAGTAGCGGAGTGGAAAACTCCTGTTTTCGACGAGATAATGGGTGTTCTGAAGCTCGCTCCAATAGCTCACCATATTGGCTGCGAGACGGGCTCCTTGGGGCGTGGCCAAGTGCTGAAAACTGTCCTTGGTGAAGTTGTGCCTTTGCGGGCCAATCCGTTCATAGCCCCCGGAACAGAAGTGGCTTCGGGCGCTCTCGACATCGCATTCGGAGCGACTCGCAAGCCAGGCCCGAGCTCGCTCGAGGATATGAGTGACGTTCCCCTCGAGTGGTTTCTTGAACTGCAGATACTCTAAACGCCTGCCGTTTTCATCATAAAGGTGAACTTCGACTTGGAACTGCTCAGCAAGTTTCCCGAGCAGAGAGGCGTGTTCGTCATTCGAGATGTCGACCAGGCAGAACAGGTCGTCAACAAGCCGATCCGTGTCATCCCGAGCCACCAAGAGTAGGCTGATCACCGGGTAGCTGGGAAGCCGGTGAAGCTGGAGAAACAAGTCGGGCCGTCGAGCAAGGAAAGGCGCTAGCCGTTCGTTGTCTATCGCGAAATGAAGTGCAACCCTGCCTCCCGTGAAGCCCAAATGGCCATGCCCCACAGTGAGCTCTTCGAGTCCTTCGGGCGTATCTGGAGTTAGGGCAGGACTGCCGCGCAAGGTCTCGCCGATCGGCTCGAGCCGCCGAAGCGAGCGGTGTGGGAGGTCTCGAATGCCCTCCAGAATGTCCACGTTGGTGGTCTTGAGCGGCACGATTCGGCCGAGTTCGTCGGTGCCGTCACGGATGAGTTCGATCTCACTGGTGGTGAGTTCCTCCTCAACCTCGTCGGCTTCGTCATAATAAGGCGACACAGCTTCGACGACTGTGTTTTCGGTATTGCCGATCAACTCCTCCGATTCACTGGTGGATGCAGCCAGTTCGTTCGATCGTCTTTCCAAACTCTGTTCGAGGAGACTGAGGTCGAATGACCACTCCTTCAGCCGCTCTTCCTCGGCCTCGAGCGTTGCACGGCCCTTCAGTTTCTCGAACGCTTCAGGGCCGAACGGCCCAATCGCGAGAGAAAAGTTCAGCACATAGTAAGGCAGGGGGACACTCTCGAGCTCGAGTTCCTTGAGTAGCTCGATGCGGAGGCGAATCTCCTCGTGTCGCCGCTTTGGAGGTATTACGAGGGCAAGCACCTGGTGTTTGCCCGAGTGAACAACGATAGGAAGATCCAGTTCGACCACTTCTCCCGATTCAGGGAACAGGACGCGGTTGAGACTGCCGTCGCCGAGCCGCTCCAGTAGCCCCGGATCCCGGTCGGCGTTGATTACCTTGTAGAGTGGAGCGACAAAAACCGATCCGTCGGCGGCGGTGACCTGTCGATCCTCTTGTAGAGTTTGGGAGAAGCGTCCCTCGTAGGATGGCTCGGAATTAGCGCTAACAACCCGCGGTTTTGTCATTTGGCCTCGCGAGGATCATGATCCAGACCGGAACCTACTAGCTATCATACTGTACGACAAAGGGGTAGTCCGAGGGCGAGATTGGGACGCTCGGTGAGGGGAAGGGGCGACGTCGAGCGAGCACCTCCGGGATGTTATGCGTTCATTCGCCGACTAGACTGGTTTGAACTGAACCGCTCTGACCGAAGACGGTGACTTCCAGGGCACTCATAGACGAGGCCTCATCGAGATGCAGCCGTCCGGCCTGTGTGCCCCAGTCCGTATCGACCCAGCCACTCAAGACGTACCGAATGCTGGTCTGATGGGTGTCGCCGATTCGGAGGGCGATGACCGGCATAACCTCGTGGGATTCGTCAACGTGAACCTCCAAGAACCGCCCCCCGATGGCATTGATCAGCGATACGCTCTGGACGTTGAAGGGAATGTCACGTGAAAAGCACACGCCGACATCGCCGTCACAGGCGCTACCTATGTTGCATGGGGAAATCGGAAGTTGGCTGTCACACGAGGCTCCGTCTTCGAGCCGATCGAGGATCGGCATAACGATGGTAGCCGAAGCGCCAACGGTCCCGTTCGTTTCGAGGCCAGTCAGTGTAACGGCCACGGACTCGGCATGACTGGGCAGCCCGATGCCACTGTCGGTGTAGAGCAGTGTGTAGATAATCTCACCGTCCTCGAGATATCTCACATCGAGGTACTCATACGGACTATCAATACCGATTCCCTCAGAATCGAGTAGAACGATTTTCTGCTCGAGGCGAGGCCAGCTTTCGTCCTCAATGACCCGAAGGTAGAGCAAGTTCTTGCCCGATAGCCGACCCGCACGCAGGCCATGAAGTTCCAGTCGAGTTGAGCAGGCACAAACAGAGGCGCCGAAGTCTCCCTCGCACTCGCAAGCATCCGAGTCTTCGATATGGCGCGCGGGTACGGCTTCCTGCGGCTCGTCTGTGTCGAACTCATCGATGAGCAACAAGGTCGCCTCCGACAGGTGCGGCCCGAGGATCTCGGAACTCGCCTCGGTGGTCAAAGGTCCTTCGGCGCTCCACTCGGCGATACTCAGACTGGCAACTGAATCACCTACTTGATGGGAAGAAGCCCGTGGAGATGGTTGCAACTCGGAGGCCTGCTCATTGGACAGGTCCATCGTGCATCCTGCAACCGTAGAAACGACAACAAAAAGGCTAAGGAATTCAGTAACGTTCGTACTCGAGATCATGTCAAACTCGCGTGAACGCGGCCAATTGCCGGAAGGAACGTTGTGGTTTTCTGACGCAATTGACGTGGGGGACAGCCGCTACCCAGAACGACTTACAATGTCAGAGTATGGGAGTCAGTGTAGGTGTGTCAACCACTTTGTAGTAGATTCGCCGCGTTCCGAGGTAAGCCTGTGGAATTACACCGTTGTTTTTGGGTTGGGCAGGGGTCACTCATCCGACGGGGCGCCGGTAATCACTTGCAATAATGGCGCAAAGATGAAAGGAGGGGTATCCCGCGTGCCGTCAGATGAGCGTTTGGCCCCTGACGGCCCCAAAAAAACAAGCGATGGAGTGCGCAGGCATGACGTTCTACGAAGCCGCGGTCGAGGTACTCAAAGAGTCAAAGCGACCGCTTCACTACAAAAAGATCACTGAGTTGGCGATTTCGAAGAGCCTCCTATCACACGTGGGCAAGATGCCCGAGTCGACGATGGAGTCGCTTCTGACGGAAGAGGCAGAAAAGGCCCTGGATGCAACGATCGTGAAGGTCCGAAAGGGCGTCTTTTCGTTGGCTACAGGGGTAGATCCTGCGGCGTTGGCGACCCCCCAGACCACCTCTATAACGTTGGGAGAGCCACCAAAACCCGCACCAGCTCAAGAGGAAGCCTCCCCGCGTTCTCGACGCCGCCGCCGGCGTGGCGCAGACGGGGGTGGGGACTCAGGCACCGACGAGAAGACCAACGAGATCGAAGCCGCACCAAAGGAGGCTGCAGAGGAGAAGGCTCCCGCCAAAGGGCGGCGACGCAAGCCGCGCGGCGAATCCAAGACTGAGTCGTCTTCCGCGCCGAGTCCGAAGCGGGCCCCTCGCGGGAAGGCCAGTACTGAGACTGAGGGTCGGATCGACGCAATCGTGGCCGCAGAAAGCGAAGCGATGCTGCGTCGCGGGCAGCGGCCGCGCCACCTGCGCGGCTCCGACGGTTGGCGCGAAGCACAGCACTATCTGTCGCGGGAATTCATCTCAGCCTACTCAGACATGGAGAAGGCGGCCGCATCTGCCCGCAAGGCGACCGTCAAGGCGCTGTGCCGGTCGGTGAAGAGCCTCCAGGGCGGAGATCTGGTCTCCTTTGTCGAAGCGGTGTTGCTCGGCCTCGGACATACCATTGAAAACACGGTCCGTCAGGAC
>CAZDBH010000146.1:11649-16703 GCA_964503485.1 uncultured Bradymonadales bacterium
GATTCGGCAACAATCGTATCAAGCCCGGGTAACGGTCTGACCCCATTCCTCACCGCCACTCACGTGGTCTACGACGGGACTGCCCCTGAAGCCGACGGAGTCGCCGTGGTGCGAGGTCGGCTCGAGGCCCATGGATGCAGGAGCGGTGCGATTGTGATCGTGGGTGGACGTTATCGGAGCGGAGCGCTAGACGAGGCTCGCAAGCCCGGAGCGCCAGTCGAACTGATCGACGCCATGCGGTTAGCTGAGCTCGCCGCTGAGGCTGGGGTCGGGGTTCGTTCTTTCAACGTCCGAGTCTGCGTACCTGATCTCTCTGCCTTTCTGAAAACCAAGACAAGCTAAGATGCCCAAGCTGTCGTTTCGCTGGTTGGGGAAACGACCCTACGAACCCGTGCTCGCCGAGCAGAATCGCATCGCGGACGCACTCCGTGGCGCCGAGGACCAGCAAGAAATCCTGCTCGGGGTTGAGCATACCCCTGTGATCACCGTCGGTCGACGCGGGAGCTGGGCCGATATCCATCTCACAAAGGAAGACCTATCGGCGCGAGGTGTCGACGTTTTCGAGGTCGATCGCGGCGGTGAGGTGACTTACCACGGACCTGGTCAACTGGTTCTGTATCCAATCGTGAGAGTGAGGCCGAGCCGGTTCGGTGTCGGCGATCTGGTGCGAGCGTTGGCCGGTGCGATTGGCGACGAGCTGGCGGAGATGGGTATCGCCACGGTCTACGACCCCGCCAACCCCGGGCTGTGGATCTCGGACAGGAAAATCTGCGCGGTCGGGATGCGTGTAGCCGGTGGAGTCAGTACCCACGGAGCGGCTGTGAATGTCACGACCGATCTGGATGCATTCAGTTTCATCGTTCCCTGTGGCAAAAGGGATGGAAAAACAACCAGTATCGAGCAGCATCTCTCGGTAGCGCCGCCTCCGTTGGAGACCTTGGCTCGCTCGATAGCTGGCCGGTTTGCCAACCGCCTCGGGTTCACCCCCGAGCCCAAGTAAGGGACAGGAGCTCTTCAACACGTGGGGGTCATCGACGCCGGTACTAGAGGATTTCGAGTACGGATTCGGGCGGACGGCCGACCGCAGCCGCGTCCCCGGTGACGACGATGGGGCGCTCGATTAGTTTTGGGTGCTCGACCATCGCGTCGACGAGGTCATCCTCGGAAAGCGCCTTGTTCGACAGGTTGAGATCCTTGAACGCCGCTTCCTTCGATCGGATCAGCTGGCGAGGTGAGAATCCCAACAGAGCCAGAACGTCGCGCAACTCAGCAGAACTGGGCGGGGATTCTAGGTACAGCCGAATCTCGGGTTGAAGACCTTTCGACTCCAACAGAGCCAAGGTCTGACGTGATTTCGAGCAACGGGGATTGTGCCAAATGGTAAGCTCACTCATTTCTGAGTTCTAACTCTGCCCAGCCTTCATTGGCAAGCTGAACGGAGGGAATCAGCCGGATTGCAGCGAGCAGCGCTGCAGTTTGATCAAACTAGGCACGGGCGGTTGGTTATGTTAGCTTTCACTCTCGTTTGCTTAACTGATCGGTCGCGAAGGGTGAATGTCGAAACCAGGCTCTGAACACCAGTTATGTTGAACTCGCAGATGGTCCTTTACGAAGAGGAGCAGAAGCTCCTTGAGGAGCTCTGTGAAGAGTTGCTGCAAGATTCACTTGCGAAGTCCATCTATCTCCTCGACAAAAACGGGCAGATGCTCGCGATGGGTGGCGCCACGCAGGGGGTTGATACGACCTCATTGGCTTCGCTTGTAGCAGGTACGGTCGCAGCCACCGGGGGACTCGCAAAGCTCATCGGGCAGGAAGAGTTTCCAGCCCATGTGCATGAGGGCGAGCGCGAACACATCCACCTTTCATTGGTCGGCAGCGCGCACATTCTCACCGTTATTTTTGACGAACGCTCCAGTTTGGGGTTGGTTCGTTTACGCGTGAAGAAGTCCACGACAAAAATGTTGAAAGTGTTCGAGAAACTGAGGGAAAAGGCGGAGTCTTCCGATGGGCAGGATCTGTTTTCGGAGATTACAGATGAGGACATCGATAATCTTTTTAGCGATGCATTCTGATGTTGTGGTGGTTGCCATGACTGACGAAACGCGATTGCGGTAGGCGGGGTCCAGTGTCGTTCATCAATTATTCATCGCGGGAAATCATCCTCAAGATCGTGTACTACGGTCCTGGTTTGTGCGGCAAGACAACCAATATCAAGTTCATCTACGCCGCCACGAATCCGGATGCTCGTGGAAAGCTGATCAGTCTCGAAACGAAACAAGAGCGAACGCTCTTTTTCGACTTCCTCCCACTGAGCCTTCCAGCGATTCGAGGGTTCAAGACCCGGCTACATCTCTATACTGTCCCCGGTCAGGTCTTCTACCGAGAGTCTCGGAAGCTCATCATGAAGGGAGCCGATGGCGTTATCTTCGTCGCGGATAGCCAGCGCGAACGCCACGAAGCGAACTTGGTCGCCCTAGACGATCTGCAAGAGAACTTGGCCGAGTACGGTTACGACATCAACAAGATCCCATTCATCATTCAGTACAATAAGCGGGATCTGCCCAACATTCTCCCGACCGACGAACTCCGCAGGGACGTCAATCTTTGGGGCGTCCCGGACTTCGAATCAATCGCATCTGCCCCAGACGGCCCTGGCGTATTCGAGACGCTCAAAGCGGTCGCCAAAATGATTTTGGTTGAATTGCGTCGAGCCCGCTGATCGCGCTCCAAACCCGCAAGAAATAAAAAAGTCTCTCGATGGAGGTGACTGGTTATAGCACGCACGCCTAACCAACGGCCTGGGGGGTCGTACGCGGACCGTCCACCGAGAGACCCCAATAGATTACTCTGTTGTCGGTGTTGCTTGCAACAGATCATTCAAGAACCTCGAATTTTCTAACGGTACAAAATGTCAGAGCTAATCCAGTTTGACTTGATCTGGACCAAGCGTTCGATTATACGCGTTCGGTCGAGCAACTAGGACGCCGATTTCATGCCAGAACGACCACATTTTCTAAAAGATCTCGAAGTACGCGAGATCCAAAGCTTAGATCACGCCCAATTGGCAAAGTCGCTGTTCGCCGGCATTTGCCTGAGTTCGCCCCCCTTCAGACTCGCGCTCTTCGGGCCTTGGGGCAGTGGCAAGACGACAATCCTGAAATTGGTCGAATCTGAAGTCGAACAGCGGTCAGAGAAGGACGACAACGAGATCTTTTTTCGCAGCGTCTGGTTCAACGCGTGGGATCACGAATCAAACGCCAATCTCTTCTACAGTTTGACCCAAGATCTCGTCAGTTCCGTCCCCGATGGCGTGCGCTACTCCAAGAAGGGGAGTCGGGTGGTCCGCCGCCTTCTCGAGGGCAGCCTGGCCCACGGCCGTCGTTGGAGTACCGAGGAGGCGCTCGGGAGCAACCGGCCCGGGCAACAGAGAGGCCCCTCGGGAGAGCCGGACTCACTGGGGGTCGAAGCAATCCGTGCAGACCTCGAGCGTCTGACTGAAATGATGCTCGTAGCCGCCGGCAAGAAGCGAGAAAAACGGCTCGTCATCTTCGTCGACGACCTGGATAAGTGCCTTCCCGCCCACGCTCTGGCTTTTCTCGAGAGCATCAAGCTCTTCTTCAGTCGGCAGGCACAAGTCGTTCTCGTGTGTTCGATCGACGAGTCAGTGCTACGCAGGGCGGTATACTCCAAGTACGGGCATCCAGAACCCGGGTTTGCTGAGAGCTACATCGAGAAGGTCTTTGAGTTTTCGTTCCAGGTGCCCGGAATCAGCACGCTGCAGATCAGTGGTCTAGTGGACGAGATCTACAGGCGCAGTGGGCTGGGCAACCGCGACGTGCCCGCCGAACAACGCAAAATGGAGCGTCGCGTGATTGAAGACGTGATGGGACGCTCCGGGTTGTCTCTCAATCCACGCCGTATCAAGAGAATCTTCAACCGATTTGTGTGGTTTGTGTCCCAGCAGGAGCGTCTCGACGAGAACGCCGCGGTTTCTGACGACGCGTTGGAACCGTGGCTGACTTGGCTTCTCGCCACCGAATACTGGCGCGGCTTGCGCGACTTCATCGGTCGGCACGGTGAGCACGCCTTCAGAGAACTGGGCAATCGGGTGACAGGCCACCCATTGCTTCCGCACTCCAGTGAAGCATGTAAAACCGCCTTTTCGAACATCGAGGACAGCCGCGCATTGATCGAGTTCATGCGTGGCAGTATCTCGATGCCAACTGACGCGCACCGTCAGGAGTCCCAGGACCAAATCCGCAAAGACGTGCTGCGCTTCGAGGAGATCGATCAACTACTCCGTACGCTGGGAATCTAGTGCATACCGGCGTGGCAGAGTTCACTCCAGCACTTTTCATTCGATAGAACTGCCGCGGGATTCCGGTCATGGCCAATCCCGAGTACACTGCCGGAACACCAACCAACGGGGTGAGTTCGGTGCCACCGAGCGGATCTGGAAGCGATAAGACGAACCGAGTTCAACGCAGACTCGACGACGTCACGGGACTCTTTGACGTCGCATCCGAGATTCAAGTCAGAGCTGCTTCTATCGCGATTCTCATCCTCGTTTTCGTTCTCTGTTTTTGGATCGTGATTGGCTACCTCACTTGGATGAACGACCATCAGCCGACCGGTGTCCTGCCGCGTCGTCAAGCGGCGCAGCTTTCGGAGGCCCCCAATCAACCCGACCAGAAACCCGACCGCCTGATCGTCGTCGTTTTTGACGGTTTGCGAGCAGACCACTCCAGGAGGATGCCGTCGATGAATCGCATCTCGATGCAGGGAGTGGACTTGAACATCGACGTTGGCTTCCCCACCTACTCGAGACCTGGATACGCCGTCTACAGCACTGGGGTCAGGGGCGATCGCAGTGGAATACGAACAAATGCCTACGCCGGTGAAGCGACCGTCGACAGCATCTGGGAACGCGCGGGAGCGGCCGGCCTAATCGTTGACGGTGTCAGCAACCTCGGTTGGTGGGAGGAGCTGTTTCCCACCGCGTTCAACCACTACGTTGTGTCCACGATGGACAACTTTCCGAGTGCGGCTCAGGT
>CAZDBH010000147.1:0-16535 GCA_964503485.1 uncultured Bradymonadales bacterium
GCTTCAGCGACTTCTTTTTGGACTCGTCCAACATCACCGACAAGACCATTTTGTCTTCGATTAGGTCGGGCACGGTCTCGAGAATGGCGGTCAGCGGACTCAGGTCCCTATCGGGCATGGCTCCCCACGGCCGGCTGCGAACGTGACTGCCCTTTCCGGTCAGATCGATGCGCCTAGCGAGTGCTCCCCAGAATCCGCGTTTTGCTGTGGTGGTTGGCGTCGGCCGGTCGCTGAGGGCGACCTCCGCATTTCGCGGGTCGGCCTTTGTGGGTAGATGGATAAGTGAGAGGTCTAGAGCCACTTCTGATCAGTCGTCGTCGTCATCGCCCAGGGTGATTTTGAGCCGCTGGCCTTCCTGTTCTGTTTGGTAGTATTCGGGGGTGCGTTCGCGGTCGACGACCTCGCCCAGTTCTTCCTCGAGGAATTTGCTGAACTCGAGGCAATCTTCTCCTTTGACCCCCTGCACTTCGATTTCTACGCCACCGTCCTTGCCGATGGTGATGATCATTTCGCGTTTCTTCATCCCCACTTCCTTACGGTGAGTTGTATCTCGCCTTCTTGGTCCACCTCTTCTTCGAGGGTGAAGCCTTTGCTCTTAATCTCGGAAAGGACCTTGTGGTAGGCGTACCGCTGATTGAAACGGTCGACCCAGTCCTTCTCTTTCAGGCCGGTCTCCATCTCGATCCCCCACCAGTCGGCCATGAGTTCGAAGCCCTCCGCGGTCTGTTTGAGCCCGATATCGTAGTTATCGGTTGCTCTGATCACGAGCTTGGACTTCTCAGCGGCTCCTTGATAGCCGCGCACAACGACATCTTCTTTGCCTTCGACAAACGTCAGGCCCAGGTCTTCCACCGCCTGTTTCACACAGACTAAATCCTTGAGCTTTGTTTTAACGGTCGTGAAATGGGACATTTCCCCTCACCTTTTGCTTCCTATCAACCAACCTAATGTGGTCACGGTCGCAGTGTTTGGCAACCGATCGTCCTAATCGCGACGATCGAATGGGTCTTCTGGGGTTTCTTCGGCGGTCCATTCGGCCTGCGCGATGTCTTCGAATTGCGGGTACCGAATTCTGAAGTCATCCAAGTCTTCGATCGAGATCGTGTGATCGTCGCCGGCCTCTTCGTCGCCTTCCCCATCGTCTTGGGCGATCGCCTCGCTGAGCTCCTCGACTGACAGGCCCTCAAAAGCCTGACCGATCGAACGCCCGAAGTTCAGCGCCCACCAACCGAGCAGATAGATCGGGTGGTAGGTGTAAATCGGCTGCGGGCCCTCCATTGTCAGCAGAGTGCGGGTTTCGGCTGTGAGCCATTTGAAACCCACGTGGTGCGCTCGCCAATTGACGAATTGTTTGTCGGTTTGCCACGGCCAGAGCACCTGGCTATCGGCGGTCAACGAATCGTCGGTGGCCTCATCCCACTCTGAAAGGTGGTAGGCGATCATCCTGCGAAACTTCTCACGGGTGAGCGCGCTGCCCGAGCGGAAGAAGTTGCGAATCTCGCTTGGTGTAACCACCCGGCCTCGACCCAAGTCACGCCGGGTGATGCCCGCCTCTTCTGCGGTTTCCTCGCCGCCGATGATCGGATAGACGATGTCACCCGCCGAGACCAAATCGTTACCCGACAGATCGGCCTGAACCCGTGTCCAAGTCTGGCTATCGAAGCGAGTGTCGTCGAATACAGGTGAGGTCGAGAAGATTTGAAGCTGGACCATGGAACGCTTGCGTACGTTCTCGCCCTCGAGAACACCGTAGTCTCCGACGTAGCCGATGACTTCACCACCCCTGACAGGGACGCCGTCGTCGACTTCGACGTCGTTCACCCACTTGAAGGGGTTGCCGTCTTCGATGCACTGATATGCGTGTCTGAACTCTTGAACCCTCAGCAACGAACGCGCTCGGTTGTAGAAGGCCTCGGGATCGGACTGAATATCCCACATGGTGTAGTCAGCCCGCGGCTGAAGCGGGGACCCTTTGTACTGACGCGCCAATGCCACGAGACGCTGATACCAAGAGGGAATGATCCGGCTTCCGTCCTCACCCTCGGTCGGCATATCGAGGGGTTCTTCGTTCTCCTCCTCGGCCTCCTCCTCTGGGTCTGGCTCGGGCGCATCGGGACTGGCGTCATCGGGAACCGATTCGTGGTTCATTCGCTGGAGGTGCATGTACAAGGAGTACCAGCGAAGGTTCTCCTCGATGACCTCAGACTCGCCGTCAGCTTTGATCTCTACCCGTTCGGCCACCATGTCATGCTGAATCAACACGTAGTTGGGGCTTCCGACGGGGAAGTTTGGCCCATTTCTAGTGAGCAATATCTTGCCGTCGGCGACAGCTTTGACGGGTGTCCCCTCCTCGGCAAAGAGGTGGACGCCATCATGCCACTGCTGGTTTAGGCCGACGGGATAGGTTCCTCCACCAGAGCCCTCTTCGGTGTTCGTGTAGAAGACATTGGTGGCGTCGTCTACTGCCTGCTGACTCCCGAGATCGCGCAATCTGGGGACACCGAAGTCGATGGGCCAGTGGTTGCTCTTTCCGTGCAGACATTCGACGACGGTTTCCCAGCTAAAGCCGGGGCCTGGATCCCACTTTCCAGCCTGGCAATGCCAGTGGCCGAAGAACCCGCGGAAGTTCATCGCGTCACGCAGCCGAGTGACCAGAACGCCACCGCCGTTGGGATCTTGCGGATAGATGAGAGGAAGACCAATGGTCTCGTGGAGTATTTTGAGCAAGGCGCACAGGGTTGTGTACTGCTTTTCTGTGTAGGCGAAGCTGCTCTTCTCGCGGCTACCACCGGCTCGGCCCGTGATAATCTCGCGGGTCGCGTAGTCGGCGACTGTGCCGAATAGCTCATCGCTTCGTGTGACCTGGTGGCCCTCGATGGAAGCGACGTTGTTCATGTCGATACCGACCGACGTCGGGTTGAACTCGCGTGCATGTAGCGCCTTCCACCAGACATCAAGGCCTTGGATCAGATTTCCGTCGTGGTTGACCATGAAGTGGGTCGACAGATTCCTGGCATTGAGGACCCGAAAGCAGGATGCCGAGGTATAAGTCGCATCATGGTGGATGACGGCGTGGCGAACCTGGCCGCGCAGCATTTCGAGGTTTGCGTCGATGTTCCCGGGCACCGGAGCATCGCGCATCGAGCGGTTTCGACTCGGAATTCGGGCGGGACGATCGGGGACCACGGTTGGTGCAACTTCGAGTCCAGGGACGGTCGGTCCGCTCGGGACGGGGGCCGTTCCAGATGAGTTGTGGAAGCCCCACCCGACGTTATTCCAGAAGCCGACGACTTGTATGCTCTCGTCACCGAGGGGATACAGTTGCCCTGCGATCATGATTTCGTTTGAAAAGTTGGCCATTAGACGCCTGCCTTACAATAGAGGCACTCACTCCAGTCGGCGGGCACTGGTCGATTGCATTGGGGACAGGCCCCCACTCCGGGCGACAGCGCGACGGTAGCGGGGGCTTCGGGGGCTTGTTGTGCTGCGGCAGCCGGTGGAGCTGCGGCGGGAGCACCGCCGTAGGCACCGTACATCGGCACCGGTTCCGCGACCGGGCCGGCCTGCGCCGCGGGTGCGTCCATGGGCAACGGCTCTGCTCCCCCCGCGCAAAACAGGCATTGGGTCCAGTCGTTTTCCATGATTCGGAAGCAAGTTGGGCACTGGCGTTTGCCTGCGGCCGCGGCCATGGCTGCGGCTGCTCCGGCGGTACCGGCGACCAGGATCTCTTCTGGCTCGGTACGCCCTTCCAGTTCGTCCAGCGCTTTGCGTGCCTCTTCGGCGTCCACAATCGCCTGTGGTTGCTCGGGTAACGGTGGCATTCCCGAGGCACAGAACAGACACTGGTTCCATTCGGCTTCCATCGGCCGAAAACAGGTTTTGCAGTGCCGATCGCCCTCGGCGATAATCGCTCTGAGCCGCTTTGCTTCGCCCTGGTGGTCTTTCTTCTTCTTTAGCCTCTTCGACAACACGAACGCCAAGACCAACAGGAGGAACACGACAATCAAGATGACCGCGACTGCGATCAAATAGGGGATCAGGTTGAGTTTCTTATCCTGCTCCTCGATCGTCAGCCAGTATCGCCGAGTTGCGATGTCCGCCAACACCCGATTATCGCTGTCGTCGTAGAAGCGGAATGTTCCCCAGACCTCGTATTCCTTGCCTGGTTCAGCGCTGAACTGAGGCGTCAACACCAGTTCCCGAGTCAGCTCTCGACTCAAGAGTTCGTAAACACCGTTTGAGCCATCTCCGCTCGAAGTTGCAAAGTCACCGATGTTCCGCACCCGGCGGAACGTGCCGCCGGTCTTTCGTGCGAGCACGTTCATGACCTCGAGATAATCGGGGCGGGTCTCGTTGAAGCCCAAAGAGTAGATACGAGCGCCGACTCCGTTAACTTCTTCCATATATTCGCGCAGGATTGTTTGGTGCTCGTTCAACACCTGCCGACGCGCCGAATCCAGATCCAACGTGTCCGCCCGCACCATGCTGGCTTCACCGAGTTGGACGTCTAAACCGGTACCGACCAGGATAATCACGCGACGCTTACCTTCCGGCAGGTCATCGAAGTAACGAATCGCCTCGTCGAGGGCAGCCAGCATATAGGGTCGGGCTGCGCGCATGATCCCGTCTGGCTCGGCAAAGGCTGCCGCCAGTTCACTGGCGTCGCCTTCGTGGGGCAACACGCCGTCTCCGTACAGCAACACCAGCGCGGTATCGGTTTCTTCATTCAAGGCTGAACGTTGAAACCAACCGGCGCCCTGGGCCGCCGCCTCAGCGTTGTTGATTCCGAAGCCTTCGTAACCAGGAATAATAATGACGTATTCCGTGCCCGGCCCCGCGTTCGCGAAGGTATCGGCCTGGAGTTCGTCACCCGAAAACGAATTGGCTTCTCCCAACGAGACTTCGATGAACTCGAAGTCGCTGACCTCAGGTGCGCGACCGTAACGATCGAGTACCGTCGACCAGACGTGGACGGACCCATCGTCGTCGACCCGAATGTCGTTGATTTTTGCCCAGCTCTGAGCATCCGCTAGCGCCGGCATCAGCAGGACCAGCAGAATTGCGAGCAACCGCAGTCTTGTCATCACGCTCCCCACCCCCTGCGAGCGCAAACAACCTCCAGCGCCTGCGATACGAGGCCTACCGCTTCGTCCTCGTCGAGCAACACCAATCGGTAGCGGATCAGCTCGGTTTGCATTTCCGCGTCCGTTGGAACCACGGGAGGCGGATGCCACGTCCATGTCCAAGTGTGCCCATCAACGGGGCTGTCGTGAATCGCCTGCCCGATCAGCTCGATCCAACCCTCGGCGCCCTCCCGTACCACGAGTGGTTGGGGATGGCCGGTGTAGTCGTGAGCGTTCGGAAGCTGAAGGGTGACGGTGACAGGATGACCAAACCCCTGCCGTCTATGGGAGAAATCGATGCTACCCGCTTCGAGTTGGTGCAGCCTCAGCTTGGCTCCCGGCCGATGGCCCGGACCCAGCAGAGCAGCACCTGCTCCTGCGGTTGACAGCAGCGCCAGAAAATCGCGACGTTTCATGCGCGACAGTATACTTGTAAGCAACCGTGGACGGAACAGCTTACATAGCACTTGGCAGCAACTTGGGAGATCGCCTAGCAAACCTGCGGCGTGCGCTCCAGTCTCTGGGAAGTCGCGGGGTCGTTGTCGGTTCGGTCAGCGGACTTTTCGAGTCCGAACCCATGTACGAAACCGATCAGCCACGCTTCCTAAACGCGGTCGCCGTAGTCAAAACCACCGACGACCCCTTGGCCTTCCTTCGACTTCTGATGGCCGTAGAACGGGATCTCGGCAGGGTCCGATCGCGACGATTCGGGCCGCGGCTCGTCGATTTGGACATCATATTGTGGGGGAGTCAGGGCCAGACGATTGTCAAACATCCCGATCTGGACGTGCCGCATCCCCGCGCCGCCGAGAGACCCTTCGTTTTGTCACCTCTGGCCGAGGTCGCACCCGATCTTCAGTTCCCTGGAGCGGGACTCTCGGTTGCCCAACTCGGCCGATCGCTCGGACCGGGCAACCTCGCGCGGATCAGTGGTCCGGAGTGGGCGGACCTACCGACCGCGCTGGGAGGATAGTGGAATTGTTCTCGGAACAAATGTGTTTCGATCCTCGGCCGCCGAGCTGCGTTGAGATCGGGGTGCTGGAAGCTCGCGAGCTTTGCTTGGTCGGCGCTTCTATGCTATCCCTGCTCTATCTCGCTACCTGAGGAAAGCTACGTTCGATGTCTGAAATCATCCCGGTTGATCTAGTAATTGCGCAGACGGAAGTAGAAGCCCATTCGAACCCATTTGCTATGGCATTCGAGGCCCAGGGCGTTGTGCTCGGCGTCCTGATTATCCTGCTGGTTTTCTCGGTAACCTCGTGGTTCGTCATTGGCTACAAGTGGCTCTTCCTGCGACGAGCACAAGGTCAATCGCTCAAATTCCTCGAGACCTTCTGGCAGGCTAAACGACTCGACACGATTTATCAGGTGTCTGACCGGCTGCGACAGTCTCCCATCTCGAAAGTGTTCCGAGCCGGCTACGTCGAGCTGAGTAAAATCAAAAAGGCTGAGTCAGCCAACGAAAACACGATGAGCGGTCAGCTCGGTGGCATCGAAAATGTTGAGCGCTCGCTGAGACGCGCCACCACGAGCGAAATCACCTCTCTAGAAGGTCTGCTTCCCTACTTGGCTTCGATCGGGTCCACGGCTCCGTTCGTCGGTCTATTCGGGACGGTGTGGGGTATCATGGAAGCGTTCTTCCAGATCAATCAAGCCGCGGACCTCACGCTTCAAACCGTCTCGGGCCCGATCGCAGAGGCGCTTATCGCTACGGCCATCGGTCTTTTTGCAGCCATCCCGGCCGTCATGGCCTTCAACTACTTCAATACCCGGGTGAAGGTACTCGCCGCCGAAATGGAGAACTTCTCCTACGACTTTCTCAACATCGTCAAACGACACTTCTTCAAATGAGGCACGTCTAGAACATGGGAATGGGCGGTTCAAGCCGGGGCGACGGAGGCCCAATTGCGGAGATAAACGTCACCCCGTTTGTCGACGTAATGCTCGTGCTGCTCGTGATCTTCATGATCACGGCGACGCTGATGAAGGTCCAAGACGAGTCCGAGCGGCTGGTCGACATGAACTTGCCGGTAACGCGCGAGAATAACAACACGGTCAACGTCGAAGAGACCGACAAACTGGTCCTGGCAATTGATGCGAACCTGCGGGTGACCCTGGGCGAAGAGCTGATTACCGATTGTTCGGCTACGGTCGAAAACCCATCGGCGGATCGATTCGAGCCATGCTTCGATGAGATCGAGGCAAAACTGGGTCAAAACCCCCGTTTGCAAGCCGATCGAGAGCTCTACATACTTGCAGATACGACGATTCCCTACGGTTTCGTTGTGGGAACTTTGCACCGAATTCGAGTCGCGGGCGTTGATAAGGTGGGGATGGTTACCAACCCCGAGTATCTAACGGACGAGACAGCGGCAAACTAGATGAAGACACGAGCCGACAATCTGTTCTTCTTCGGAGGCGCTGTATTCAGTGTTGCGGTTCATGTCGGGGTGATCGCCATCTTCTTTGTGGGCGGCGACGACGACGATGCCGAGGCTGCTGTGACGCCCGAGCTCATGGTGTTCGAGGAGGTCGAGTTGCTGAAATGGGGAGAGGTCATGCCCGACCCCAACGAGCTGCCAACCATCTCCAACCCGGCTGAAGAGACCCGTCAGGAAGATGTGGTCACGCTCGATCAGGATCCGGTAATTCAGGAGCCCGACGAAGACGAAAACGACGACGCTAGACCTGAAGAAGAGCCTCCAGAACCCGAGCAGCGGCGCGATGACTCGCGACACAACCCGGATCGCCCGACAAACAACGAGCCGATTCAGGGCAGTTCCGAAGGATATCGCCATGGCACCAGCCTGTCGGCGACCGCGATGGCCAATCTGTTTGGGCCGGTTCAGGAACAAATTCAACGGGCGGTGCGACCGCCGAGCACCCTATCCCAGGCTCAACTCGAGGAACTCGAGGGTGTCATTTCGATTTACGTCAACGAAGACGGCAGAGTTCGACGCTTCACTTGGCGCTCGAGGACTGGCAACGCGGGCTACGACGGCGCTATCGAGCGCGCGATCAACCTCTTCCGTTTGGGCAGCCGACGGCTGCGCCTGCCAACCCACAACCCCGCCGCGATGCAGCAAGCGATCGACGGTGGATTCCGCATCACCATCCGCGGCCACCGCTGACTCACCGCGAACCAAGGCGGACCCATAGCCCCCAACCTCCGAACGAGGGATTCACTGGCCCGCTTCATGGGCGCTAATTGGGCGAACGGCCTGCTGTCTGAGGTACGAAGTGATCCCCAGATAGTGGCCTATCCCGCTGCCGACTTCGGAATGAATTCGTGCCCGGGATGTTCTTGATTGAGTATTGAAACAACGATCGGGGAATGGGGATGAAGGTTTGGTTAGTGTGCTTCGGTTTTCTTCTATCGCCTGCGATGTCTTTCGGCGACGATTCGAGCAACACGGTGTCCGATGACAGCGACAATTGGCTTGCCCAGGTCGATGCGCATTCGGAGGTCGACCGCCAAATCCCGATCACCATCTTCCCCCCTCACCACCGGGCCCGCAGGATTCCTATCGCTATACCCGACGCGATGAATCTGGGTTCCGGCGATTCGGCCGGTCTTTCGGCATCGATAGCGCGCACGCTGAGGCGCGACCTCGAACTGTCGGGCTACTTTGACGTGCTCCTGCCGGCGAACTTCTTTTTCGGCCAACACGCCGACGGCATGACCGCGGCGACGGTCAACTTTGAAAATTGGGCGATGGTCGGTGCACAGGGACTGGCGAAAACGGCCTTCACAGAAGCTGCCGGACAGGTCCAGCTCGACTTCAGACTCTTTGATATCGAGAGAACGATCGAGCTCGAGCTGTCGTTCGACCCGGGAACAGTTGGGCCCAACGGCGTCGATGCCCTCGTTCACGAGTTCGCCAATCTCATCCTACTGGAGTACACCGGCTTCCGTGGCCCATTTGGTAGCTCGATCGCGTTTGTGGGCAGGGGGCGTGACGGCAGTCGGGAAATCTACAGGATGGCAGTTGGCGATGACGGGGTCCGCGCCGTCACGTCGAATGACAGCATCAATATATTACCGCAGTGGGTCGGGAACTCGGTCGCGTACACGACATACCAGCGCGGCAACCCTGACCTGGCTGTTGGTGGTGGGACCGAGCAACGATTCTTGAGTAGTCGCCCGGGCCTCAACACGGGGGGAGCGCTCTCACCGGACGGCACGTCAATGGTCGTGACCCTCACCCAGGATGGTCAGGCCGAGATCTATCTGATCTCCCCGTCCGATGGATCGATTATTCGAAGACTGACGGACAATCGTGCCGAGGATATAACCCCATCGTGGTCTCCGGATGGGGCGCAGATCACTTTTGTCAGCGATCGCTCGGGTGGACCCCAGATCTACGTGATGAATCGCGACGGATCCGATCAGCGCCGACTGACTTTCCACGGGACGTACAATACGACTCCGGACTGGTCACCGGATGGCACGCGTATCGCGTTTACTGGCCGCGACTCACACAACCGGCTCGACGTATTCACCGTGGACATCGCCTCGTCGTACTTGCAGCGGCTGACGCAGGATCAAGGCGACAACGAAGGCCCCAGCTGGTCTGCAAGCGGGCGCTATATTGTGTTCTCGTCCACACGGGAAGGCGGTGATCCGCGTCTCTATATGATGACCGAGGACGGGCACGCCCAAACTCTGCTGACTCGCGAGGGCAGCGGCTACACGATGCCGGCCTGGCAGCGCTGATCGCCACCCCGAAGAGTAGAGCCGGCGTTGCAGATTCTCACGAGTTCCTCGGCCAATCAGCAACTCCCATGCGTTCTGTGGTGATTTGTGTCGACAAGGACACCACACCTCCGGTCCATGAATAATCGTACGCCGGGAATCGTCAGCAGAATCGCGGGCAAAGGTCGGCCGGAATGAAATAATTTCGGGAACGTTCTTGAAGTGAGTATTCTTTGCCGACTAGAAGGCGGAATCGGGTTGTGACGGTATCCATCCAAGGATGCCGAGAAACGAGCAAGGACAGCGAATGAAGTTCTGGTTAGTCTGCTTCGGGTTACTCTTTTCGTCTGCACTCTTGCAGGCCGCTGACAGCGACGATGTTGGCGAGCGCTTTCAAGTCGCTCAAACAGAAACTGGCGAAGGAACACTCGGCGAAATCCCTCTCGTTGTCGTCCCTGGTGAGAACACCCGAATTCGGGTGCCGATCGCCGTTCCAGACGCTCAAAACCTGGGCTCGGTCGACTCGACGGGCTTGGCGGCCGAGATTTCTCGCACGTTGCGGCGGGACCTCGAACTGGCCGGCTACTTTCAGGTCATTACACCGGCCAGCTTCTTCTTCGACCAACATGCCGATGGCATGACGGCGGCCACGGTCAACTTCGAGAATTGGTACAACGTGAACGCCCAAGGCTTGGCGAAAACGGCGTTCAGGGAAGCCGGCGGACAGGTCCGTCTGGACTTCAGGTTGTTCGACGTCGAGGGAAGCACCGAAATCAGCCTCAGTTTTGACCCAGGTACGGTCGGGCCAGACGGCGTCGAAGAACAAGTGCATGAATTCGCCAATCGCATCCTGCTTCACTACAGCGGCTATAGCGGTCCCTTCGGAAGTACGATTGCGTTTGTGGGCCGAGGCCGAGATGGAAGCCGTGAAATCTACACAATGACGGTGGGTGGTGATGGAGTGGGCGCGCTCACGTCGAACCGCAGCATCAACATCTTGCCCCAGTGGGCTGGAAGCTCGGTTGCCTACACCACATACATTCGCGGTAACCCCGACCTGGCAGTTGGCGGCGGCACCGATCCTCGAATCGTGAGCAGCCGTCCGGGCCTCAACACGGGAGGTGCGGTCTCACCGGATGGCACGGCGATGGCGGTGACGCTCACTTTGGACGGTCAGGCCGAAATCTATCTGATATCCCCTTCCGACGGGTCGATAATCCAACGACTCACCAGCAATCGAGCTGAAGACGTCACGCCGTCGTGGTCTCCTGATGGGTCGCAGATCACTTTTGTGAGCGATCGGTCGGGTGGTCCCCAGATCTATGTCATGGGCCGGGACGGCTCCAACCAACGGCGACTGACCTTCGCGGGAAGCTACAATACAACGCCAGACTGGTCTCCGGACGGTACGCGCATTGCGTTTACCGGACGCGACTCGCGCAACCGATTCGACATTTTCACGGTAGACGTGGCCTCGTCGCACATCGAACGCCTGACCCAGGATCAGGGCGATAATGAGGGACCAAGCTGGTCTTCGGATGGACAATATTTGGTTTTCTCGTCGACGCGGGGCGGAGGGGATTCGCGCCTGTATCTGATGACGCAGGACGGTAACTTTCAGACGCTCCTCACCCGCGAGGGCGCGGGCTACTCAATGCCCGCGTGGCGGCGATAGGAAGCATGACGATGAACAACACTTCGATTGTACGAATCGTCCTTCTGCTCGGGCTGTTCAATTTGGCAGCCTGCTCGGGAACGCCTCCACTCGATGCACTCGAGGCGGCTGAACTGGCAATTGGTGACGCTGGGCTCGCTGAAGACTGCGCCCCGGAGGAGTACCGCGCAGCCGTACGCTTGCTCGAAGACGCCCGGGCGGCGAACGAGCGAGGGGACTTCGAGAGGGCTCGCACCCTTGCTCAGGCCGCTCGAGACCAAGCAGAGCGCGCTCGCTTGGTCGCTCAGGCCAATGCCGACGATTGCGAAGCCGCTCAACATCTCTTCAACGAGGACCCGGACAACGTCTATACGAGCCCCGATTTGACCTTCGCTGACTACGAGTTGATCCCAGTCTACTTTGACTATGACGCGTCCACCTTCGACGAGAGGTCGCGGCAAGTACTGGCTCGCCACGCCGAGTTCATCAACGCCAACACCTTTCGTGTGATCGTCGAAGGTCACTGCGATCACAACGGAACGGACTCGTACAACCTGGCCCTCGGCGAGCGGCGGGCCCGAGCTGTCGCCCAGCAGTTGGTCACGCTGGGTGTCGATCCAAGCCGGCTATCCACGATTTCGTACGGCGAATTCCGGTCCGCATCCGAGCACGATCAGTCGTTGAACCGACGGGCTGAGTTCCGCGCCCGTTAGGCGGGCAATATCTCGCCATCAGACCCTGTCGCCTGGGCAGATCACAACACACCAAAAACACACCCCTTGGTAACCGCCCTCAACTTCAGCGTTTTCCTTTGTGGCACACAGGTTGCGATTAGGGTCAGCAGTTAACGCGCTGTGCGCATTAGGGGCTGAGGTTTGAGCAACCCTTGACGACCGAGGTGGTGCGATCCACTGTGCTCGGGATCATACGCAAGGGGAGACGTGGGTAACCACGTGGCACATCTCAAACCAGGCTCGGAGTTGGTCTGATGCTATCGCTTTACATTGTGACCAGTATCGTCGGTGGTGCGCTCGTACTGCTTTCTGCGCTTGGCGGAAGCGGCGACGAAGGCGACTTTGACAAAGATTTTGATCTGGCTGACGCCGACGTCGAGGTCGATGCTGACTTCGACGCCGAGGTCGAGGTCGAGGCGGACTTCGACGCCGACCACGACTTTGATGGCGACCATGACTTCGCCCATGAAGGGGCGATGATCCATAGCCCAGAGACGGACATCGCCGACCCACATATGTGGTTGCCGTTTTTGAGCATGCGCTTTTGGACCTACTTCGCGACGTTCTTCGGAACGACGGGACTGTTATTGAGCTGGCTGGCGCCTGGAGTTGGCCCACTCGTAACAGTAGGCCTCGCTGCCGGTATGGGAGCAACAACGGGAACGGGAATGGCATACACAACGCGCTACTTCAAAAAGACCGAGACACACAGCGGCGTTGGAACCCGCGACCTGATCGGTGCCGAAGCGCAGGTGGTGATTCCAATTAACAAAGACGAACCAGGGAAGATTCGAGTGCGCACCAAGGGAAAAGGTGTCGACCTGATTGCGACGACCGACGAGGACGACACCCTGGAATACGGTAGCGATGCAATCATCATTGGTTTCAATCACGATTCAACGGCTCGGGTTGTCCGTCTGTCTTACTCGGACAAGAGGCGCGAGCCAACGGCTCCGGAATAGGAGGATAGCAGTATGTACGAAGGAACTTTGGCCGTGGCGGCAGCGTCACTCTTAGACAACCCCTTGGTGGTAGCAGGGGGGCTCGGTGCTCTACTGGTGGTGGGCATATTGATGTTCATCAGCTCCATCAAGCGCTTTCTGTACATCTGTCCTCCCAACATGGTGCTCATCTTCTCGGGTGGTAACTATGTAATGGAGGACGGGTCGGAACGAGGCTTCCGGGTTAAGTTCGGTGGACTCGCGTTCCGCAAACCGATCGTAGAGCAAGCGAGCTATATGAGCCTCAACATCATGGAGGTTCCGATTCGGAGTCGCAACGCCTACTCCAAGGGCGGCATCCCGCTGGATGTCGACGCAATCGCGAATATCAAAGTCTCGAGCGATCCGCTTGTTGTGCAGAACGCGATCGAGCGTTTCCTAGGCAGGGATCCGGAGGAAATCAGACGGGTCGCAAAAGAGACGCTCGAAGGTCACCTTCGCGGCGTTCTGGCAACAATGACGCCCGAGCAGGTCAACGAAGACCGACTCGAGTTCTCGAAGAGCCTCGCACACGAGTCTGAAGAGGACTTGGAGAAGCTGGGCATCCATCTCGACACCCTGAAGATTCAGCATGTCGCCGACCAGGTTGAGTATCTCGACTCGATTGGCCGCGAGGCCATCGCTAACGTCGTCAGAGACGCTGAGATTGCAGAGAGTGACGCAAAGCGCGATGCCGAGCAGGCCGAGGCCCAGAATATCGGACTCGCCAAAGTGGCCACCGCCAACGTCGACGCAAAAGTGCATCAGATGAAGAATACGCTTCGTAAGATCGTCGCCGATCTCGACGCGCAAATCCGGTCGGAGGAAGAAAAGACGACCGCTGCAGCTCGATTCGCTAGAGCCGAAGCCGAGCAAGACCTGCAGACGGTGCGGCGCGAGGTTGAGAACCTCAGACTGCAAGCTGACGAAGTGCTCCCGGCCGAAGCCAACCGCGAGGCCAAAGAGTTCATCTCGAAAGGTGATGCAGCCTACCTGCGCGAGCAAGGTCGCGCGGTCGGTGAAGTTATCGAAGCGTGGAACCAGGCCTGGGTGGATGCGGGCAATGACGCCCTCAGTATCCACCTGATTCAGGAGCTGGAGGCGATCTTGACGACGGTCAGTACTGGCGTGAAGAAGATCAAAGTCGACAACCTGAACATCATCGACGGTGGAGACGGAAAGACGCTCTCGAACTACGTGGGCGCCTATCCCGCGATGATCAAGTCGGTGTTCGAGGCCGTATCAGACACGACCGGAATCGACATCCCCGGAATCATTTCTGGGCTGAGCGCCGAGGGCAACGGCCAGGTGCGCACCAAGAATCCGGTTCTCCCACGAAACACTCCCGTGCCCACACGGTCAAAGAGCTGAGGTAAACAGATATGACAGTCATAGCAGTATTGATCGCACTAATCGCCGTCGCCGTAGTGCTCGGCTTGGCGACCATCAACCGGCTGATCTGTATTTGTCAGCCGAACGAGGTTCTCATCTTCTCTGGCCGCGGACGGAACATCCTCAGGCTGATCGAACACAGAGAACACCGACCTGGTGCCCGAGAAACGCCGACACACAAGAAAATCGGTTACCGAGTGGTCATCGGCGGTCGAAAAATGCGAATCCCGCTCGTAGAACGAGTCGACCGCATGGACTTGACCAATATGATCATCGACGTGTCGGCCCACAACGCCTACTCGAAGGGCGGAATCCCACTCTCGGTCCAAGGTGTGGCCAACATCAAAATCGCAGGCGAAGAGCCCGTATTGAACAACGCGATCGAGCGTTTTCTGGGCCGTTCACGAGCCGACATCATGCGCATCGCCAAGGCGACTCTCGAGGGCGCGCTGCGTGGCGTCCTGGCTACGATGACGCCAGAGCAGGTCAACGAGGACCGGCTGCTTTTCGGCCAAAAACTCGTCGTCGAGGCCGAGAAGGACATGACGAATCTCGGGTTGGTCGTCGATACGCTCAAGATTCAGAACGTCTCGGATGATGTGAGCTATCTGGACTCCATCGGTCGCAAGAGTAACGCACTCATTCGGCGAAAGGCTCGTATCGCCGAGGCCATCGCCAAAGCACAGTCGATCACTCGCGCCGCCGAGAACCGGGAGACTGAGGCCCGCGCTCAAATCGAAGCACAGATATCCATCGCCAAGGCCGACGCTCAGAAGCGGCTCACCGACGCCGTCACCCGACGGGACGCGGTCGTCGCGGAGGAGAAAGCTACGGTCGCCGCTGCGGTTGCGCAAGCGAGCGCGGAGGTCGGCGTTCAGACAGCTCGAATCGAGCAAACTAGACGACGCTTAGAAGCGGATATCGTGGAACCGGCCAAGGCGTATTCGGCTGCGGCCGAGGCTGCTGCCAGAGCAAACGCAGCGCCCACAATCGAGGACGGACAGGCTCGAGCGGACGCACTCAGATCGATGGCCTTGAGCTGGCAGAAGGCGGGAGACAATGCCCGAAACGTCTTCTTGCTTCAGAAGCTGCAGAACGTTATCGGCATCTTGACTGACACAATTGGCGAGACAAACGTCGAGAACGTGACTATGATTGACGCTGGTGTTCCCACACTGGGAGGGAACGGGGCCGCCGCTAAGGCGCTCTCGACACTCGAACAAGTCAAGCAGGTGTTCGGAGTCGACCTGATGGAGAAGCTGAACCTCACCAAGGATGGTGGGCGCCCTCAGCTTCCAGGTTCCAGTCCAGCCGGTGGCTAGAAACGATTAGGAGTGGTGTCTCATGGCCGAGCGGGTAGTTGTAACCGGAGGAGCCGGTTTTATTGGAAGTCATTTGGTAGACCGCCTCTTAGCGGACGGTTTCGATGTGGTGGTGCTCGACAACCTCTCGACGGGGCTCAAAGAGAATTTGAGCCACGTTGCAGACGACATCGAGCTTGTAGTGGCCGATATCCGCGACATCGACGTCTGCCAGACGGTGTGTAAGGGCGCCCGCTGGGTCTTTCACCAGGCTGCATTGGGTTCGGTCCCCCGCTCAATCGAGGACCCAGCGCTCACTCACGACATTAACGTGACCGGGACCCTCAACATGCTGCGGGCGGCGCGCGACGCCGGCGTCGAGAGCGTTGTTTTCGCCGCTTCATCGTCTGCATATGGCGACACGCCGACTCACCTGAAAATCGAGACGATGCGTCCCATGCCCATGTCGCCCTACGCGGCCTCGAAGCTGGCCTGCGAGGCCTATTGCATGTCCTTCGCGAAGGTATATGACCTAAACGCAGTGTGTCTGCGCTACTTCAATATTTTCGGCCCACGTCAGCGACCGGATGGCGCCTACGCGGCGGTCATTCCCATCTTTGCGAACCGAACTGCCCAAAATCAGCCTTGCACTATC
>CAZDBH010000148.1:0-2310 GCA_964503485.1 uncultured Bradymonadales bacterium
AAGACGAGGGTGTTTTTAGTCTCGCCAGATACGCTCGTCGGAGACCCGGACGTTTCGGGTGTAGCGAATGCTGGGCGTCGGTGACCAGGCGGTTCGCCCGTTACTCGAGCCGTAGAACTTGGTGTACATTTCGACATTGGTATGGGACGGCAGCCGAGTTTGTGCCCCGCTCACACTCAAGGCCAGCTCACCATTGATCCACAACCGAAGCGTGGCCCCGTCAGCCGTCCATAAATAGTACATCTCGATATCGAACCACTCGGCCACAGGCATAGCCACGCTAGAGTCCCCGCTGACGGGGTTGATGTCCCAGGTTGGCCCCCACTCCCATTTGACTCTCATCGATCCATCTTCGGCCAGCATCAGTCCGGGTGAGGTATCCCATCTGTCAGCTCCACCCGGTCCGGTCGAGTGCCAATCCCACAGATTGAGCCACGGAAAGTCGTCGCCGCCGGCCGACAGTGCCTCGGGAAAGTACCACTCCTGTGCGACGTAGACCCCCCCCACGCTCGTGGCGACGTCGGCAAAGGTCGAGTTTCTGAAACTCCATATCCCCGCTTGGCTTCGCGAACCGTCGTCGTCGAACGTGGCAAAGTGGCGCAGTGCAAAGCCCCCTCCGGCCGCAGGATCGGCGACTCGCGACAGGTTGGCACCGTTTGAGTCGGCGCCTTCAACGACGTTGCCAATGGGGTGCTCGATAGCAATGCCATCGAAACCCCACATTCCACTTCCATCCTGGATGTCGTCGCGCCAGAGGATATTGGGCGCCTCCAAAACGTCACGGCTCGTTTCGTCTGTTTCAGCCGTATCCCCAGCGTCCGTTTCAGCCAGATCGTTGGCGTCCAACTCATCAAAGTCGTCCGAGGTATCTGGTTCATCGGACGAGTCCGATGCGTCAATGGTCCCTGCTTCATCGGATTCAGCCGTGTCTGAGTCGCCCGGACGCAAGTCGTTGGCGGCGCGTGTTTCGGCCGTGTCGAGATCCGAGCGGAATCGAGTGTCGGCCTCGTCTGATCCGGATGAGTCGAGCTCTCCCGAGTCGGCATCCGTGGCCTGGGGGGTGGCCTCGTCCGGAGCCGTCGAGCCGTCGCTAGAGTCCTGTTCAGCCCCATAATCGCCTGGATTCGGCGTTGTTGCGCCCGTGCTGCACCCGTTGGACATTAGCGCAGCCAACGCTATCAAGCCACCGAGCGAACGGACGCATCTTGAAAGAGGAGGCATTAATTTCCCTTCCGATTAGAAAGCAGCTGTCCTGAACTGATGTCACCACTCTAGCACAACATCTGAACCGTCGCCGACAGGTTGCCTTGGGGCCGTGCCGAGGGATTCAGTAGGTAATGGCCGAACTTTGAGCGATTGCGACGTCTAGCACGTGCCTATCGGCAGGATTCGTTGTTCATTCGGTCGCGAAACTCTCGACGAGACCGCGTCCACGTTTCGATCTCCGCGTCGTCGAGTAGGTCGGCTTCACGCTCGCATTTTACTTCGACCGTAGTCAGATGAAGAGTGCCGCTCGCATCCCGTTCGGCATAGAACTCCCGGTAACAACTGTGATGAAGATGAAAGGAGCAGGTTAGCTCATAACAATGATCTGGCTCTTCGAGCCGATTGGTCGCCGCGAAGCGCCCGATCAGGCTGCGCCCATGGCTGCGAGCTTCCTCACCGCAGAGGTGCGCAACTAGCGGGGGTGGTTCTTCCCCGCTCAAATCAGCGGCTGGATCGAAGAATGTCCAAAGTTCATCCGCCAGCAGCGAATCCGGCGACCTGGTCATGGCGACCCATAGTGGGCTCGCTTCACCCTCGAGGGGGGGCTCTGAAGAGGCCTGAGTCGGCAGTGATTCAGCATCCTGCGCCCACAGATTGGCGCTGAGCGCTGTGACGACCACGAGGATGAGTCCTGCCCCCAGAATCTGTAGTCTCCTCACTGGCACCTCCACTCGTTGCTCAGCCTACTTCGTCTGTTTCTTGGCTTCAGTCGCGACCAGACGGGCCTGAAAGTGGCCGAGGCCGTGCGTTGCCTTGAGCCAATCTGCCCATTGCTTCTGCTCGGCGGGCCCCTGCGCCCTCAAAATGGCGACCCATTCTTCGAGCGTTTTGCCGGTTTTCGCGGGCAGATTAGCAATCATCCCCTGAGTTTTCTTACTGTGCGCGGCGCTCATAGAGGGGGAGGTTATCGGGGCATCGGCCCCTTGGCAACGGGATCCAAAAGGCCTGCCCGCGCAGAAGTTGGGCCTCGTCCTTTCCCCTTCCCTTTTCCCCTGCCCTTTCCCGGTCGCCATGGCGCGAGCCGGAGGGTAGACGCGGCCAATA
>CAZDBH010000148.1:2320-16513 GCA_964503485.1 uncultured Bradymonadales bacterium
CTTTCTCCTGCCCGACCCTTTCCCCTTTCCCTTTCGCCTCGTCCTTTCCCTTTCCCTTTCCCTTTCCCCTTTGCCCTTCTCCTGGGCGCATCAAGTATGATAAACGCCGCAAAAAAGATGACGGCCCCAAAAAAAGATCGATGTCTGAGTGAGTCACGAAAAAAAAATATGAATCCAGAGCAGCTTTTCAATCCGCTTGATGTTTTCGTTGATCGCCACATCGGTCCCTCTGAGGCCGACGTCACCGACATGATGGAGACGGTCGGTGTCGAGACGCTGGACGCTCTTTGCGACGAGACGGTCCCTGCCGGCATTCGGCTGGAGCGAGAATTGGACCTCGGCGGCGCTCCGGGAGAGCACGAATTGCTCTCGGAGCTGCGGGTGATCGCGAGAAAGAATCGGGTGGCGAAGTCCTACATAGGCATGGGCTACTATGGTTGCATCACCCCGGCGGTCATCCAGCGCAACATCTTGGAAAACCCGGGTTGGTACACGCAATACACGCCTTATCAGGCCGAGATTGCCCAGGGGCGACTCGAAGCGCTGATCAACTTTCAGACCATGGTCAGCGACCTCACGGCGCTTCCTTTGGCGAACGCGTCGCTGCTTGACGAAGCGACCGCGGCCGCTGAAGCGATGGCGATGTGCCGAGCGGTGGGACGAGGCAAGAAGACTGGCTTCTTTGTGGCGTCTGACTGCCACCCACAGACGATCGCTGTGGTGAAGGGTCGGGCGAAACCAGTCGGCATCGACGTGACGGTTGGCTCTGTCGACGAGATCGACTTCGATAGCCTGAACCTGGCCGGCGTCCTACTTCAATTCCCGAGTACCGATGGTCGAGTGTTCGACTACACGCGGCTCGTTGAGCGGGCACATACTGCGGGTGCATTGGTCGTGGTGGCTGCGGACCTTCTGGCTCTGACGCTGCTCAAAGCGCCGGGAGAATTCGGGGCGGATATCGCGGTTGGGTCGACTCAGCGTTTCGGGGTGCCGATGGGATTCGGCGGACCCCACGCTGCTTATCTGGCCACGAGCGACAAGTACAAGCGGCAAATGCCGGGTCGAATCATCGGGGTATCGATCGATGCGACGGGTCGCAAGGCCTATAGGATGGCACTGCAGACGCGGGAGCAACACATTCGCCGAGATCGGGCCACTAGCAACATTTGTACTGCGCAGGTCCTCTTGGCGATCATGGCTGGGATGTACGGGGTCTATCACGGCCCAGAAGGGTTGCGGCGGATCGCCTCGCGAATCAAGGGCATCACTCATACCTTGGCGAATGGCCTCACTCGCTTGGGTGCTGAAGTAGTGGGTGGCGAGCGCTTTGACACCGTACGATTTCGGCCCAAAGAAGGCTCCGAGGCTGTAGTAGCCCGGGGGTATGCGGCTGGAATCAACCTCCGTCAGTTCGCGGACGGTAGTCTAGGTGCTTCCCTCGACGAGACGACGGATCGGCGAGACCTCGAGGCGATTCTCGAGGTGGTCAACGGAGGCGACCTCGGTTTTGGTGCAGACGAACTCCTGGCAGGTTCGGCCTCCGGCTTTACCTCAGGCCTAGCGCGCACGAGCGACTATCTCACTCACGAGGTCTTTCACAGCTACCGTTCGGAACACGAGCTGCTCCGCTATATCAACCGGCTTCAGTCCCGGGACCTCTCATTGGCGACCAGCATGATCGCGCTGGGTTCGTGCACGATGAAGCTCAACGGCACGACTGAAATGTTGCCCGTGACCTGGCCTGAGTTCGGCAATCTTCATCCATTTGCTCCGTCCGAACAGACGGCGGGCTATCGGGAGGTCTTCTCGACTCTCGAAGCCTATCTTGCTGAAATCACGGGCTTTGCTGCGATTTCACTGCAGCCCAACGCCGGATCGCAGGGAGAACTGGCCGGTCTGCTGGTTATCCGGGCCCACCACGACTCGAACGACCAGGCGCATCGAAACGTCTGTTTGATTCCCGCTTCGGCCCACGGCACCAATGCGGCCAGCGCAGTGATGGCGGGCTTCAAAGTCGTGGCCGTCAAATGCGACGAGGCAGGAAACATCGAGGTCGCTGATCTCGAGGCAAAGGCACGGGACTACAGTGACGATTTGGCCGCCCTCATGCTCACCTACCCCTCGACACACGGCGTGTTCGAGGAGGAGGTCAGGCGAATCTGCGACCTGGTGCATGAGTACGGTGGCCAGGTCTATATGGACGGCGCCAACATGAACGCGCAGGTCGGCTTGTGCAGGCCTGGCGACATCGGGGCGGACGTCTGTCATCTCAATCTCCACAAGACATTCTGTATTCCGCATGGTGGTGGAGGCCCGGGTGTCGGCCCCATCGGTGTTGCGAAGCATCTTGTCCGCTACCTTCCTGGACATCCCGTCGTCGACGGTGTTGGGGGGGAGGATGCCATTGCACCCGTGTCAGCCGCTCCATATGGCAGCCCGAGTATTCTACCAATCTCGTGGGTGTATATTCGTTTGATGGGCGCACGAGGTCTCAAGCGCGCCACTCAGATTGCCATCCTCAGCGCCAACTACATGGCGACTCGGCTCGCGTCTGCTTACGATGTCCTCTACCGAGGCCAACGCGGGCGAGTGGCCCACGAGTTCATCATCGACCTTCGTCCTTTCAAGGCCACAGCTGGAATCGAAGTCGACGACGTGGCGAAACGTCTGATGGATTATGGCTTCCACGCTCCCACCATGTCTTTCCCTGTCCCGGGAACGATGATGATCGAGCCGACCGAGAGCGAATCCAAGGGCGAACTCGACCGGTTTTGCGAAGCAATGCTGGCGATCCGGGAAGAGATCGCGGCTATCGAGGACGGTCGGTCCGATCGCCTCGACAATGCGCTGAAGAACGCACCGCACACTGCCGAGGTCGTTTCTTCGGATGGCTGGGACAGGGGCTACTCCCGCGAGCAGGCCGCCTTTCCGGTCGCCCGACTACGCGAGTTCAAGTTCTGGCCGGCTGTCAGTCGCATCGACAACGCCCATGGCGACCGGCACTTGATCTGCACCTGCCCGCCGCTCGAAGAGCTCGCCGAGGTCTAATAGCCGGCGACGCCTTCCTCGTCGTCGAATCCGCGCGTCACCATCCAGTGCTGTACTTTCGGGTCGGTCATGCTCCAGATGTACATACCGATAGCGAACATCACAAACGACCCAGCTATTCGAGCCGGGCTCTCCCAATCGCCTCAACCAGGGCTGGGTCGTCTTGACCTGCGCTTTGCGCCTGCAGGAGCACCTCGAGCTCCGCTCCGTGGTCTCCGCCCCTGTGAAAGATGGTGGCCAGTGTCATCGCATAGCCCAGGTGTCCCGGAGCCAACTCGAGGGCAGCTTGGAGTTCCTGAATGGCAAGTTCGGGACGACCGGCATGGAAGGCGGCAAGACCGAGATTCCCGCGCGCGAAATGACTCTCGGGACTCTCCTCGACGGCTGCAGTCCAGAGCGTGAGTGTGTCGCGCCAGTCGAGGTTGCGCAGGCCCGTCAGAAACCCGAAGCTCAAAACGATCGAGATAACCAGTGTTCCAAAGACGGCTTTGGACGAAACCCGGCTCCCGACCTTGCCCAAAGCGTAGCCCGCGGCGAGACAGAATCCGACGCTGGGCAGGTACAGGAATCGGTCGGCCATGTTGATCATCATGTTCTGCAGGTGCAGATAGGGCGCCATGGCGGCCACCATGAGGCCGAGGCCCAGGGCAGGCGTCGAGGGTTTCCAAATCGCGACGGTCAGAACGGCCGCAATTGCGAGCACGACCAAGGCGCCCAGCACAACCTGGGGGTGGAAGGGGTCCGCGATCCAATCCGTGTGGTAGCTCGCAGAAAGGCCCGTCGGTACTAACAGGTTCTCAGTGTAGCGCCACATGATCGACAGCACCGTGAGCACCCTTTCGCCGATGCTTGCACCGTTGAAGAAGGCTGTGGCGCCTTCAAAACCCAAGACCCCGATGACCTGCCCCTTGATTCCGAGGTAGGCGATGATTGCGGGGAGCACGCGCAACAGACTGGACGGACGAAATCGACGTTGCGGGCCGAACCATCCCACGATCAGAAGAAGTGCGGGAAGCGTCAGTGCGCTCTCCTTGGCCAGCAGACCGAGCAATGCCAGTCCGTTTTCGGCGGCCAGGCGGCGCCATCCGTCCTTACCGGGCCGAGTATGGACCAGCAGCACGGCCAAAACGAAGATGGTCGCCAGCAGCTCGGTGCGGTTGGCGATCGCGGTGACCGCCTCGATGTGGATGGGATGAACTGCGAAGAGCAGGCCACCGAATAGAGCCACCCTGTCGTCGGTGAGCCTGCGAATCAGGTGGACGACGAGGCCTGTCGCCAGAAGGTGGAGCAGAATACTCGTCGCGTGGTAGCCGGCAGCCCATTCACCGAACAGGCGGTAGTCCAGCCAGAAAGTGAACACACTCACCGGTCGGTAGTAGGTGTTGTCCATTCGTTCGGTGACGTCGAATAGGCCAAACCCCTCGATGACGTCGGGGTTCTCCAGGATGATGTGGAAGTCATCCAGAGTGAAACCGCACGTCAGAGCCGTAGCGTAGGCGACCGCAGCCGCCAGGATCGGCAGCCAGTAGGTCAAACAAAGCTGGGACTTCGACGCGTCCGATGAGTCGGGGGATCCTGAGCCCGCTTCGTTCCGTTCATCTTGGTTGCGCCGAGTCTCTGGCACCTGCCTCTCTCTGCTCAGTGGCAGTCCGACCGAAGTGATTGCTTTCGGTCGGTCCGTTTACGATTTCGGCATACTATCTCCCACCGACCGGCGATCGTCCACTATCCGGGTCGAGCCGAAGCGCGCTTGAACTTAGTCGGGGACCCATTGCCCGCGCTTTTTTTCGGGAATAGGATGGTGGCTGCGAAACAGTAGACCATCTAGGAGAGAACATGGATGGCGATCACTCAACCCGGGTTGTGCCTTGGACCGAGCTTGATGATTGGGCCGGCTTAGCCGCCGTTGTCGAAGACGACCCGGACAAGCTCCGCAAAACCTCGGAAGCGTATCCCGACGGGATCTGGGGGATCGCGTTGCTCGAAGCCGGGGTCATAAGGGCGTCGGCAGTGGCTGTGTCCAGAGCGTCGGCGGACGAAAACAAGTTCGCGATCGTACGTGTACACGCCCAACAAGGCGCAGCCCTACCCCTCGTACGTTGGGGAGAGGAACAGGCGCAACGACTTGGCGTGGAACGCACTGAAGTCTGCGTGCGAAGGGCCCCGGGATTGGATGAGACCTTGAAGGGACGGGGCTACCAATGGGTGGAGGCCTATCTACAAATGCGCCAGATGGGACCCAAACGAGCGCCAGATCCGTTGCCCGGCGGGTTCGACGAAGTGGGGCTCGGCGCGATCGAATTAGACGCTTTTCTGGACATGAGCAACCGGGCCTTTCGGACGGTACCGGGCGCATTCGACCTAACCGTGGCCGACTGGAAATCAATCACGAAAGAACCGGGCTACCGAGAGTCGCTGGTTCGCATCGTTCGCAGTGACTCGCGGCCGATCGCTTTTCTCAGGGGGGCGCTCGACCAGAGCATGCTGGGTGAGGTCGACGCGATTGGCGTGGTCGCAGAACACCAGGGCAGCGGCCTCGGCCGTTACTCTCTTCGGCGCTGTGAACAACTCCTGCGGGAACATGGAGCGACCTCCATCGAACTCGCAGTGGCGGCGACCAACAAGGGGGCGGTGCATCTGTACGAGAGCGAGGGATTCGTCATCTCAGAGCGGCGCGACGCCTGGGAACGCAACCTATAGATCAACGTCACTGTCCTCGACCACCACATACAGGTTCTGGTTTGTCATCTGCCGACGCTTCTGTTCTACTGCCTGAAAACACAATTGGCTCGGAGCGCGAATGCCCCTGTTCAAGACCAGGAACCTGACTTTTCTGCTTTTCTGCTTACTGATCGCCTGTGGGACTGACAGTTCCCCGGCCACAGGTGACTCGGATACTGAGGCCGACGAGACTACGGGCGACGTGATCGCCGTGGACGAGAGCGACGACCAGACTGCTGACGCGACTCCGGAGGATCGGGGGCAGGACGATACATCCCGGCACGATGCCCAAACGGACGAAACCGCCTCCGATGACCAGACGGTCGCTGACCAGACGGGTGACGCACTGGAAGATTCAGACGATTCGGATACCACGGAAGCCCCTCAAACCCGCGTCTATGTCGTTTTGGCGTCACACAACGAGGACACGGCGACTGGCGGTAACGCCGCTTGCCTTGCCCTATTCGAGAACCTCGACACGCGATGGGAAGCCAACCGGCAAGCTTTCATTGATATCGTCGGCCTGGTCCAAGAAAAGGAAGCGGCCTTCTCATTTCAATCCGATGTCGAGTATCTGAACATCTTGATCGAGCGCGAGGCTGCAGACGACAACTTCCTCAGGGATTTGCTCGCCGGAGCAGAGGGGCGCTTCGATGTGGACGCACACGCCCACGAGAGTTTTGGCAAAAACTATGCTGATGTGGCCAACCTCCTCGAGCAAGTGACCGGACGGCGAAACGGGGTCGTGGGCGGATTCGCAGCCGTGACGTGTTCGGGCACCGGTGCGTCATTGGACTGGGAGAAGTTCCGCGAACCTTTGCGCCCGACCCAGGGCGGCGCCAGCTTCGAAGCAACCCTTCTCACCGGTGGCGTGTCAGCGGGGCATCGGTGCGAACCAAACACGCTCGGTCTCTGGCGTCCGGCATCCAACGAGGACTTCTTTACTGATGATCCCGAGCAGGACCTACCTGTTGCAGGCTCCTTGGGGGCTGGGGGCGGACTCGAGGGCAGGCTCGAGGATATCGAACAGTTGGTTGAGGACATGCGAGCGGGACGTCTGGAGCCGGAGAGCATGTACCCGATCTCAGTCGTTATTCCCCAGTGCGACTTCGACCTCGAAGATGGTCGCGGGACCCCCGCCAACGTCGGGCGTTTTATCGACAGCGTCAATGCCCTCGACAACGGCAGCGGTGACGTTCAGTGGGCGACCTTTGGGCAGCTGGTCGATATCTGGGAATCCCAATACGACTCGAAACCGAGCATGTGGGTACCCGAAGACTGAACGGGGCCCACTCCAGAACGACAATACTAACTGGTCACAACCCTCAGATTTCTGAGTCAGATAATGGTCTTCGGGTAACTACCGCCTCATCGACTGCTTGGGTCGTCGAGTTTGCGTGTTCGATTTCCTTTTAAAAACAAATACATCTGCAACTCTAATTTTTGCTATCTTGAATCGAAGTCCCAGACTCCGCGCTGGCATGTCAGCTGCATGACAGGTGGCTAGAGAATCGAGGAGATGCGCCATGCTGAGATCCGCACGCACCGAAGGATGGAAACCGAAAACATGCGTCTGGGAGTTGACCTTAGCCTGCGACCTGAACTGCCTTCACTGCGGCTCTCGGGCCGGAAAGGTCCGTCCGGGTGAGCTCACAACCGAGCAGTGCCTTGATGTGGTCGACCAGCTGTCCAGTCTGGGGTGTGAGCTCGTCACCTTGTCGGGCGGCGAGCCGACCCTCAAACGGGGTTGGGCCACAATCGCCGCCGCCGCTGTAGAGGCGGGTATGTACTGCAACATGGTCACGAACGGCGTCTATCAGAACGACTCATTTCGCGCTGAGGTCGTGTCTCAGGCGCTTGAAGCCGGAATGTGCAATGTCGGCATATCGATCGATGGTCCGCCTGCGGTGCATGATCGAATCCGGGGCCCTGGCAACTACGCTCGAGCTCTTCAAAGCGTTCGGGACTTCACCGAAGCTGGCATGCCGGTCGCGGTACTGACCACCGTGAATCGTCTCAACCTCGACCGACTCGATGAGGTGCGGCTGCGCGTTGTAGACGCCGGTGCAACCCAGTGGCGCCTGCAACTTGCCAAACCCATGGGCAACCTGGCCGATCACGACGACCTGGTAATCAGTCCAATAGACATTCTGACGCTGTTGCCCGAGCTGGCCCGCATGAAACGCCTCCCGGGAGTCTCGCTCCAGGTGGGAGATTCGATCGGATACTACGGCGCACCCGACCGCGTGTTGCGGAGCCGCGGCTGGCGTGGAAAGCGAGAGGCCTGGCGGGGTTGCCAGGCGGGAATGCGGGCGATTGGAATCGAAGCAAACGGGAACATAAAGGGCTGTTTGTCGATGCAGGCTCGGTACGACGGAGAGGATTCCTTCGTCGAGGGCAACCTCAACAACAGTTCGCTCGCGGAGATTTGGAACAAGCCGGGGGCCTTCGCATACAACCGGGAATTCCAGCGGGAACAACTGACTGGCTTCTGCCGCAGTTGCCGATATGCCGAGCGGTGCCGCGGTGGCGCCACCTGTGTTGCTGCAGCAACCGAGGGGCACTTGGGTGAAGACAAGTACTGCTTCTACCGCATGTCGGTGTTGCGGGGGAGGCGGCGGCTCAGACTCGCTCCTCCTGCCAGCTTGGCTGCGTCCGCCTTCGTGCTGGCGCTGTCCGGTTCGGCCTGCGACGAACCCGTAGAAACGACAGAGAACGGCACGGCGGTGGTGGATTCTGGGTCAGGAGATCGTCTCGACCCCACCTTCCCCACCCAGGACACACGCGCCTCAAGTGACCTAGTCAGTGATATGGCTCGCGACCTGGTAGGCGACCCGGTCGAAGACCTACCTATCGATCAAGCGACCGACTCGCCGCCCGCCGATGTGGCGCAAGACACTCAGCCGGACAACCTACCGCCTGAAGATACGCAGCCTGATGACGAGATGCCCTCGAGCGATCCCGACCTGGATCTAGCCGACGGGTCCGACGACAGCGTCTCAGACCCGGACGAAATGCTGGATTCAGACGAATCGCTGGATTCGGACCTCAGGCAAGACCGCCAAGACCTCGTGGATGGCACGGATGCGGGCGACGTCATCGACTGCGAAGAAGTGTGCTGCATGTGTGAGTATGGCGTGATCCCTGACCCGGTTTACGAAGCATGTTGTGCGATCGACCCGTGCGAGGATGTCTGCTGCGAATGTGATTACGGAGTGCCGCCCCCACCCGAGTGCTGCGAGTAATCGCAAAAAAAAATTCAAGTGATTCCTCATTTGCGCCGATTAACTTGCCGTGGCTTTTTGAGGAGCGATCTCATGTCTAGCGAACTGCACGAACTTTTGTACTACATCGATGCTCAAGACGAGGGCAGCGCCGCCGGGAACGGGGCGAAGAAATACAATCGCAGGGAAGCAGCATCGGGTTCCTACCCGTCCATCCCCCGAACCGGGCGCCGTGCGAACGACTTGCACCGTCACAATCGGGTGGAGGAAACACCGGACGATACAGAAACCGTCCAGTAAAGCCACATCTCATCGTTGAGGCGATGAACTGACCTTTCGAAACCGGAAGAGAGATGACCTAGGGGGACCGCACGCCCGGCCTTTGCGCCGGGCGCGCCTTTTCTTGGTGCCCAAGAAATCAGCTATCGAGAAAAAATCGAATCGCATTGATTTCCAGTTTGTGCTACCTGTCATTCGGTGTTTCGGAAGCTACGCCAAATAATCCCCTCGGTACTCCTACTTACCCTGGTCACATCGTGTGGCTCGGATATGCTCATCGAGCTAGACGGATTCCGTCTTGGCGGTGAGTACGAGTTTCCGACCGACTCGCGCCTTCTCGACACTCTGGGGGTCTTTCTCACAGATGACGCCCTGAGTTTCATCGAGGAAAACGGCGTCGAACTGATCGGCGGCCTCCTCGGCCAAGAAGGCAATACGATCGACCTCACCGACTTCGTCACGGGCTACCTCGAGGACAACCCAGCCAATCTCTTGGGCTTTCGACTTCGAGACTTGGGCGTGAGTGTCTCGTTCCCTGGGGACCCAAGCGAGATACTCGAGCTGACTGTTCTCAGTGACCCGACTCGCCTTCGAGTGACGATCAAACACCTCGCCCTGTCGTTCGAGGGCACCGTGTACGACGATGGTGACGGCATCACCTCGGCCTGCCACGTGGCCGCCGAAGCGGATATTGGCCTAGCCGAGCCGCAGAGCATCGAATTGGTCAACACTCAAGTCGATGTGCTGCTCGGTGTAAACCCGAACGGAACCCTGAATCTCACCACCGAGATCGCCGATCTGGGCATCGAGACGTTGGGAATCGGAATTGTCGTAGACGAGGACGAACCGCTCTATTACTGCAATATCATCGAGTGCCAGGATGGCTGTTTCGAATGCCACGTCTTCTGTGGCGCAGCCGATTTGGCCCTTGGTGTGAGTGATTTCTTCGTCGACCTGCTCGAGGGCCTGATCGGAGATGTCGCCGAGATGGTCGTCAACACACTCTTGGGCAATTTCGACCGTATCGAAGGAGAGTTTCACGCGGCATTGCTGCTGGGCTCACTTGTCGAAGCGCTGCACGACACCGAGTGGTTCGGGTTCAGCGTGCTTCCGGGCGGGCGAGGCTTCCAGGCGACTCCTATCCCTGAAACTCCCGTGGAAGAGGCAAACGACCTGTATCTGAGCTTGGGTGGAGGCGTCGACGCAGAGGTGCACCCGTGCGTCGGAAAGGACGAAAGTGAGCCCCACTGGAATCCGCCTGCCTCGTATGTCATCGACGGTGGAGAGGATCGACCGCATCTCATCGCCTCGATGTCCGACACGTTCGTCAATCAAGCCTTGTGGTCAGCATACAAGGGCGGCTCTCTCTGTCTATTCATCTCGACCGACCTGGTTGGCGAGTTCGTCGACAGCCTAGAAATCAATGCCAGCCTGTTGGCGTTACTGCTGCCTGGGCTGGACCGGCTGGCCGAACCCGATGCGCCACTGATGATCTCGTTGCTACCGGCCCTCGAGACAGCCGATTTCCCAGTCGCTCGCTTCGGTGATGTTGACGAAGGCCAAAGCCTGATCGATATCAACCTACCGATCGTCGACTTGGGAATCTATGCCTGGATTTGGGATCGGTATGTGCGAGTCGTCGAGATCAGGACTGACTTTTCCCTCGGAATCACACCCACCGTGCTCCCCGATAACACACTGCAACTGGCCTTCGACCACCTCGACGCCGAACTTACGGAAGAGACGTACAACGAGTTGTTTCGAGACGTCGACCTCACGGCCCTGATCAACTTTGCGCTGAGTATGGTGAGCGATCTCGTGGTCGAACGCGGCTTTGATCTCAGCTTTCCGGTCGACGAGCTCCTATCGAGCGTCGCCGATTTGCCACTCCAGATCATCGTCGAGAGATTTCAGTCGGCAGGTGTCGATGAACGCTGGCTCGAACTCGGCATTTCATTGCGCCCCTTGGACGGACCACCCGAGATCGTGAGGGTCGTCGATACCGTCGCGGAGGCGAGCTGGTCCGAGCCGGGAATGGCCCTCCTCGAGGTCCACGCACCCGGGTTCAGCGACGACCAGATTGAATACCAGTACCGATGGGGTTTTGGTGCGTGGAGAGGCTTTCAGCCGGGCGGAACCAGTTTGGTCGAGTCACCTTACCTCTTCCTTCCCGGTCCGCGCAGCATCGAGGTTCGAGCTCGCGCCATCGGCGACTACCGCTCACTCGACATGTCTCCGGTAGTGCTCAGCCTCGCGATCGAGCCGACGGCCCCGCTTGACTTCATTGGGACCTCGCCAGCCGACGGTACTGAAGAGACAGTGGGTTGCAACACTGTCGGAGCCAATGGCGCAACGTGGTTACTTCCCCTATTCGGTGTCGTATTGGCTTGGCGAACGCGGAGGACTGGGCACCGATGAGCCGGTTCATCACCGTTCTTTTCGTCCTCGGCGCCTTGAGTGCGGTTTCTTCCTGTGGCGACGACCCGCCGGTCCAGGCCCTCGCGTGCGAACAGAACCGCGACTGCCCTGCCGGCCAAGTCTGCGGCTGCGACAACTTCTGTTTCACACCGAACCAGTGCAGGACGGATGCCCAATGTTGCTCAGACGAGTCCTGCATCGATGGGTTCTGCCTGCCGATGTTCGAGTGTGAGGGCGATGACGACTGCAACGGCGGAGAGGTCTGCAACTCTTGCGCCTGCTTGCCCAGAGGGTGCAGCGGTGATGGGGACTGTTCTGAAGACGAACTCTGCGAGGGCGGAATCTGCCTCGACGCCGAGCTGCCTCCCTGCGGAGGATGTACCTCAACGCTGGTCTGCGATCCCCTATCAGGCCTTTGCCTAATCCCGCCGACCTCGTGCCAAGACATCACCTGTGAACCGGGCGAGATACTGGTCATCGACGGAATCGATGAGCACCTGGGCCCGGTATGCGATGCGGGGGCGAGTTGCTCGTGCACTCGACCACGCGGTATCCCACCGGGTCGTATCGGTGCCGAATTCGACGCCCTTCATGTCTTTGCCACCGAGTTTGTCGTAGCAGCTCACGATCACCTCTACGGAGACCTGGTCGTCTTGGAGTTTGCGGATGATCCTGAAGATGCGGTCGTAACCTACGTGGATGGGGTTCCCGACGACGAAGCGGCGGCCGATCCCACTGGACCCCGTCGTGGAATCATCGAGCACGGTGAAGACGTCGGAAGTGACCCGTCGATGGCATGGCTCACCGGACCGGCCACAGGTGAGCTTGCCGTCGTTTACAGAGATGACTCTGCGGGGCGACTGCGATTTGCTTTCCGCAACGCGAGTGGGCTCTGGGAGGCCTCCACTGTTGAAGGGACTCTCGCGGTAGGGGACCAGAACAGCCTGCTCGCTCTCGACGATCGCCGTTGGGTCGCCATCTACCCCGTCACCGCCGCCGACTTCACCGGCCTGCGAGTGGCGGTAAGCGACAACGAAGCGCCCTTTGGACCCGCCGACTGGCGGCTCACAACTGTCTTGTCGGAACCCACCAACGAGGAACGAACAGCAACCGGATTAGCGCCGTCCGCCGTGCGGCTCGGCGCCAACATCTACATCGCATTCCACAACGCAGTAGACGGAAACCTCGAGCTGGTCTGGGGTCCGCCGGACGGGTCCTTTGAGCATCACGTTCTCTACTCGGGCTCCGCCACCTCGGGGATCGAGGGGGCCGGTGACGTGGGCATGTATTTGGATCTGCAGGTCACACCTACCGGCAAGCTCGGACTGGTGTTTCTCGACACCATATCCGGAGAGCTGCTCTACGGCGAAGCGGCCATCCTGCCCGACACCGAACCAGCAATCGACTGGGACCTCGAGCCCGAGGTGGTTGATCCCGGTCGCCGAATGTCGCCTCCCACGATTGTCGGCGGCGGGGTGAACATCACCTACAACCAGAGCGGAACGCCGATGATCGCCTACCAGGACAGTACGCAAGGCGACCTGATCGTCGCTACGCCCGGACCCGGAGACGAGTGGGAACGGTCAGTTGTCAGCCGCGAGGGCGTCTCAGGTTTCTCGCCTCATCTGTTTCCGAATCTCAACGGTGCGACCTGGGTTTTGCAGGGCAGCGTCATCGACCGCGGTGACGGCGACTTGGTCGAACGCCTCGACGCGAGACCCACCCCGTTCTAGTCCGCGCAGTTCTCTCTTCACATCCGCTCTGAGTTCCGCCATTATCCCGCCGCAACGCGAACTCCAGAGGAACTCAAATGACCGAATTTGCACTGGGCAGTAAGGACAGGCCGCTTCGAGTAGCTGTGGTCGGATCCGGCCCATCAGGCTTCTATGCGATTGGTGCTCTGCAAAAGCAGAAAGACCTTCACGTCACCGCCGACCTGTTTGACCGACTTCCCACGCCCTTCGGCCTCGTCCGGGGAGGTGTCGCCCCCGACCACCAGAAGATCAAGAATGTCACCCGGATCTACGAGCGAATCGGTCGCTCCGAAGGCGTCCGGTTCTTCGGTAACGTCGTGTTGGGACGGGACATTCAGATCGACGACCTCACCAAACACTACGACCAAGTCGTATTAGCGACCGGTAATGAATCCGATCGGAAAATGGGATTGCCGGGTGAGGACTTGGACGGAGTGTACTCAGCAACCGAGTTCGTCGGTTGGTACAACGGCCACCCCGAGTTCGCAGACCGCGACTTCTCGTTGGATAAAGCGAAACGCACAGCGGTCGTGGGCAACGGCAACGTCGCTATGGACGTCGTCCGGGTACTCGCTCGAAAGACCGAGGAGTTGGCACCGACCGACATCGCCGACTACGCCTTGGAAGCGCTACAAACCTCCACAGTCGACGAGTTGACGCTCTACGGGCGACGAGGACCGGCCCAAGCAGCCTTCTCGCCCAAAGAGATTCGTGAGGTTGGCACCCTCGATGGTGTGGATCTCGTTTTG
>CAZDBH010000149.1:0-16424 GCA_964503485.1 uncultured Bradymonadales bacterium
AAAGGGAAAGGGAAAGGGAAAGGACGAGGCGAAAGGGAAAGGGAAAGGACGAGGCGAAAGGGAAAGGGGAAGGACGAGGGGAAAGGGGGTCAGGTCGTGGCCGCCGCTCGCCGTCGCCAACGAGCAAACTCACCAACCAGCAGGACTGGGATGCCGAGACCGATGGTCAGTCCCCACTCGGCAGCGCTCAGAGGAACGGTACGGAAGACGTCGCCACCGAGCTGAATAATGCAGAACTGCCCAACAAGGATCGCTGCAGCAATCGCTAAGAAAGCCGGATTGTCAGCGATTCCGAGGATGCCCGACCGGTTGGTTCCCAAGGTCTTGGCATTAAAGAGATTCCAGAACTGCAGGAAGACGAAGAAGTTGAAGAAGAGCGTCAGCTGATGGGCTTCGGTGGTGCCACCCAACACATTCGTCTTCAAGATCACCAGCAGAATGGCTACGAAGAAGAATCCGACGCCCAAGATGTTCTGAGCCATCTTTTTCGTAATAATGAACGACGCAGGGTCACGCGGCGGGTTGAACATCACCTCGTCACTGGGCGGCTCCGTAGCCAACGCAAGTGCTGCGAAGGTGTCCATGATCAGGTTGACCCAGAGCATCTGCATGACCGTCAGGGGCAGCTCGATACCAATAAATGGGCCCAGCATCGCGATTACGCAGGCAGCCACGTTGATCGTCAGCTGAAAGAGGACGAAGCGCTGAATGTTCAGATACAGCGAACGACCCCATTTCACCGCATTGATGATACTCGGAAAAGAATCATCGAGCAGGACGATGTCCGCTGCCTCTTTGGCGATGGACGTACCGCTCTTACCCATGGCCAGACCGACATTGGCGTAGTTGAGCGCAGGGGCGTCATTCGTACCATCCCCGGTAACCGCCACTACCTCGCCGTTGTCCTGCAGTAGCTGAACCAGACGCATCTTGTCCGCCGGCCTTGCGCGGGCAAGAATATGAAGGTTGGGGAGCTTGGCCTTGAGGGTCTCGTCGTCGGTGTCGGCAAAGTCCGGGCCCGTCATCAACGCATCGGGATGATCGAGGTGCTCGAGCGTGATCTGCTTTCCGATCTCAGCAGCCGTCGCGGCGTTGTCGCCAGTGACGATTTTCACCTCGATGCCCGCGCCGCGCGCATTCTTCACTGCGCCAGGCACATCGCCTCGGACCGGATCGGCGATGGCGAAAAAGCCAAGCCAAATGAGGTCTTTCGCGACGTCCTCGGCCGCCTCTGGCAGGGTGTCTTCTTTGGCTTCGCGGTAAGCGATGCCGAGGCTGCGCATACCGCGGCCTTGATAGCTGCGTAGCTTGGCGATGAGGTCGTCCTTGATCGGATCGACGTCCGACAGGCTGCCATCGGCCGCCATGACCTTTACGCAACGGTTGAGGACGATTTCAGGGGCGCCTTTAACGTGGAGAATTCGCTGGCTGCCACCGGCGGTCGCCATGAACTTGCGCTTCGTGTGGAATGTCCACTGCTGTTCAATCGCGAACGCGTCGCGGGCTGGCAGATAATCGATATCCAGACTGTCCAACCACAGTAGCAGCGCGCCCTCGGTGGGGTTGCCGATGACCTGGATCCCATCTTCCCCTTCGTCGCTGTCGGTGCTCAAGTTCGCAGTACTGTTGGCGGAGATGCCCTCGAGTACCAGCCCGCGCCGAGCGTCGTCGGCTGGAATTCCTGAAGCCACTTCGTCGCCCGAGCCCAAGACGAGCTCGTGAACCCTCATGCGATTCTCAGTGAGCGTACCCGTCTTGTCGCTGCAGATGACCGTCGCCGCTCCAATGGTCTCGCATGCATGCATGCGGCGGACGAGGTTGTTGCTCGCCGTCATCTTGCGCATGCTGTAGGCCAGGCTGAGCGTGACGCTCATGGCTAGCCCTTCGGGTACCGCAACGACGATGATAACCACGGCAATCATGAAGTAACCGAGAAGCGAGTTAGCCACCGAGAGGGGCATCCAGTCCTCGAAGCCACCAGAGAGCACACCCGTCACGCTCAGAAGCAGTAGAAGGGCTGCCGCCCCACCGATTCCCGCGACCGTCGTGCGCAGCCACGAGCGCCACCCGCCCTCTTCGAGCCAGTCCGGCGGGTCGACCTCTTGGCCGAGCAACTCACGCGCGTCGTAGACAACCGGTACCCAGATCTTCTGAGACGCAATTGTGACGCCAGCTAAGGCTACGGCGAAGAAGATCCACTGTTGTCCGCTGAGGACCAGTTCCTCGTTGATCAGAGCGCGCCCGAAGAGCGCTGCAAAGGTGATGGACGCGATGCTGAAGCCCAGTACGCCGATCAGCTTGGCCAGACGGTCAAGCTGGTAGTTGAGTGGCGTGACTTCGCCGGTTTCCTCGACCGCAGCGCGAGCCGTCTTGCCGATCTCGGTGTGGTCACCGACCGCTGTAATCACCAACGCACCGTGACCATCTGCCACCATGGTGCTTCTCAACACGTGGTAGCGGGCGTAAGTGCCGCTGCCTTCATCGCTGGATTCTTGCTTGGTGCGCTTGTTGACCGGGAGCGACTCCCCGGTGAGCTTCGACTCGTCGATCTGAAGCGACACGGCCTCGACCAGGTCGCCGTCTGCGCACAGTTCTTCGCCGGCTTCGACCAAGACCAGGTCGCCTTTGACGACGTCCTTCTTCGGCACCGTTGTGAAATGGCCATCGCGGACGACCTTCACCGGCACGTCGTCGTTGACCTGGTTGAGAATGTTGAATTCGTTGGCGGCCTTGAACTCGTTTATGAATGCGAGAAAGGTGGCCAGAAAGATTGCGATGAGAATGCCGACCGCTTCAGTGTAGCCGTGTCCTCCCACTACCCCGGCGCCCAGGGAAACCAGCGCTGCAGCCATGAGGATTCGAATGACCGGATCGTCAAACTTCTCGAGGAGGAGCTTCCACCAGGGTATGCGTGGGGGCGGCGTCAACAGGTTGGCGCCGTGTTCGGCCCGACTCTTGACGACTTCGTCCTCTGTCAGGCCGGTGAATCCAGCGATCTCGACGGTTCGCGTTTCTACGATATGTTCTTTGTTCACCTGACCTGCTCGCCGCAGTATACGGTTCCTTTTGGGTCAGGCTCTCTCTCATACCGCCATCGATGTCAAGTACCGGTTGGTCAGGACCCCGGATTAAAGACGGCTGCCAAACTCGACAGAACGGTTGGGCTGACAGTTTCTGGTTACAATGAATCCACGCACGAGCTGATCTTGAGGGATGGGCGCAGCGGCGCGCCATAGGATCAGCTGCCACCTCAGGGCCAGACCCACAACCAGTGACGGTGGTTCGCTTTTCCTCTACTCTCAGCGGAACCTTAGATTGAGGGGACCCAGTCCCGAGGAGAGGTACCCGTGTTCAGGGTACGTGAAAGGCTTCTGGTCGTCGCTGCACTGTCTCTCACTGTCGCTTGTGGCGGAGAAGATTCTCCTCCTCAGGCGGCCACCGATAGCGGTTTGTTGGAACAGGACGTCCAGAACGACCAGGTCGACGAACAGACCGACGATACAGCGGTCGACGAGTCGGAGTGCCAGGGCACCGCAGCCGCTCGAATATTGCAAGAGTCAGAGACCGGTGTCGGCGGCCCACTAGCGATCGCCCGCCCCGGCGATGTGATACTCGAGAACGACTTGATTCGCCTCGCAATCCAGGGTGAGGGTCGCAATCTCGCCATCAATCCTTACGGCGGGAACATCATCGACGCGGACGTCGTGCGAGACGGGGAGGGGGCTGACAGCTTCGGCGAGCTGGGCTTCCTGATCAATCTGGCAGGGACGTCCTCGGCTCACACGGTCGAGGTTCTGGCAGAGGGCGGAGATTGCGGCCCAGCGACTGTCCTCGTTGTGGGTGATTACGTTCTGAATGACTACTTCAACCTCACGACCGGAATCTCAATCCTCTTGCCCGGTTTCGCGCCACCGGTCGATCTCGACACACTCTGGACCCTCGAGGTCACCAGTACCTACACTCTCGAACCCGGTTCGGGGACCGTCGAGATCGAGACGACTCTCGAAAATACAGGCTCTGATCCGGTGCCGGCATTGTTGTCGTACCTGGTTCAAGGCGGTCGGGCCGACGCCTGGATTCCAAAGGCGGCCGGATACAGCCTCGAGCGGTTCGGCGAGACCGAGTATTTCATCTTCGAAGGTGACGACAACGCCTACGGAGTGGGAAGCAACGGCTCCGACACCGGCCGCGGAGCCTATGTCAGTATCGTTGGCGCATACGCCCTAACCCACGGCACAGGACTGTTGGACGTGCTCGGTTTTCCAAACACCGTGCCTGAGCTCGCAGCAGGAGAGTCAATCGCTTTTCAGTCGCTCTTCACAGTCGCCGAAACCCACGCTGAAGCAGCCGCCGCCGTGCGAGAGGCCCAGGGCGCTTCGGAGTGCATACCAGTCTCTGGTGTTGTTCAGACAGGGCCTGATTCACCGGTCGAGGGAGCCGATGTCACCGCCTTCACAGCCCTCGGCGACGATATCGCACACGTCCGCTCGGGAGCGGATGGAACGTTTTCGATGTGCCTCCCAATCGGTCGTGCCTCTCTCATCACCGGGAAGGACGGCCACAGCTATTTCGGAGGCGGACACGAGCCGCAGCCGACAATTCTCGAGTTGGCTGCCGGAGATACCCCCGACCCGGTCGTGCTGCAGCTGCCGGAGTCGGGTCGGCTCCAGGTCACCGTGCAGGACACGGTGGGTGAGCCGATGCCCGCCCGATTGACCGTCTATGGCATCGACCCCAGCCCACACAGTTTTCGGCTTGCAAGCGATGGATTCGACCCGTTGGCTCCAGGGGTCGTCCGCCAGGTCGATTCGGTAACAGGGGCTTTCGACCAGAACCTCGAACCCGGAGACTACCGAGCCGTCGTGACCCGCGGCCCGGAATACAGCATGGTCCTCGAGTCGATAACAATTGAAGCTGGAGAGAGCACCACGCTCGATGCGACCCTATTTCGGGTGGTGGACACCTCACACTATCTCAGCGGCGATTTCCACGTTCACGCCCAGTCATCTTCCGATTCGACGGTTCGAGATGAGGCACGAGTCGGCAACATGGTGGCCGAAGGCGTCGAAATCCTGGTCTCTACCGACCACGATGTCGTCACTGACTACTCCCCTACTATCGCCGACCTGGGTGTAGTCGAATATCTGACCTCGTTTCCAGGGCAAGAAATCACCACCTTCGACTACGGTCACTTCAATGGCTTTCCGCTGCCAATCGACCCACTGCAACACAACAACGGCGCAGTAGACTGGGCTGGTCTCACCCCGAAAGAGATCGGTTCGATGGTTCTCAATCCGGATGCTGGGGCGATATACCAGCTCAACCATCCGCGAGCGGTACCCGCACCCGGCACGACCGGTAACTACTTCAACATGATTGACCTCCAGTTCGACGATGACGGACCAATAATCGGCCCCGACTCGGTCGACCCCCTCACCGTTCGGTTGGCCGTCGACGACGAAATGCTCGCCACTAACTTCGTTGCGATGGAAATCATGACTTGGGCAAATGTCCAGGGACTGCACGACTGGTACAACCTGCTCAACAGTGGCGTCGTCTTCACAGCAACGGGTAACTCCGACACACACACAACCAATGTCGAGTCGAGCGGTTGGCCTCGCAACTACGTCAGAGTTGGGCACGATTCACCTGAGGATCTCACGAGAGACGAGTTCGTGAATGGTCTACGCCAGGGCCAAAACACGGTCTCGTTCGGCGTTTTCGTGACTCTGACCGTCGAAAGTGGTGACGCCGCCGCCGAGGTTGGTGACATGCTGAGTGTGCGAACAGACGAATCGGTTACCCTGACCGCTCATGCCCAATCACCAACATGGATCGCCTTCGACACGCTGACCATCATCGACGGAGCGACCGGAACGGTGTTGGCAGGCGGTGAGGTGACTCCCGAATTGGTCGACCTCAGCGACGATGAAGGCAACCAGCGCTACGAGGCAACCCTGACGGAGGTTTTCGTCCCCGAGAATGACACGTGGCTCATTGCGATTGCCAGCGGTCAGGACTCCCTGTTTCCCGGACTTCCCTACAACGAGACTCCCCGCGACGAGATGACCCTTCAACGAATCGAAGAGGCCGACGTCGTCGACCCGCTCACGCCGTTCGCGATTACAAATCCAGTCTGGGTTGACGCCGACGACGACGGTTCGATCACCCCGAGCCACCTGATCCTCGAACCGGACTGGGAATCCTGGCGAGCGGAAGACAGAACCGCTCCCTACTAGGCATAGTGATTCGGGACGGCGCGCTCTCGATCGACGAGCAGTTTCGAGGACCGGACTGTGCGTGGGGTTGATGGGCGGAGCACAGAGACTGGGAAAGTCTGACGGCGACTGGTGCTTGCCTCCCGCCATCTGGGAGCGACACGAGGGGGCCCCGTGTCTGAACCTGTGCTCCACCCAAAATCAACCCGAACACGCAGCCAGCAGCCGAGTGCAGCGCGCGCGTCAACGCCTGCGGTCGGTGGTAGACCGTCCTGGGAATCAGGCCTACCTAACTGCCTCACTTGAACTTAGATGCCGCCCACGGAGCTTCGTCACACAGAAGTCGCGGTATTCGTTATCTGTTGGATATTGTTGTTGTTTCCGGGCTGGTTTGGGTGGTTTCGGAGTGATCGTTGACCTTTGAGGCATCTGTAGGGGACGCCCCTCGGTCAGCGATGTCGGCACTCATCTCCACGACCGATCCAAGAGTCGCGACTACGAGATAAACCAGGTGTCTCAAAGAGACGGTTCCTCCCGCAAGGAGTGGCCGGCTAGGAATTTCTAGTACTGAAGATGCGGTAAGTCAAGTATTGGGCGCTCGACCCGTCGTTGGCTGGCGCAAGAGCGTCTTGCGAGCAAAGAGGCTACTCAGGTCGAGCGTGCGATCGCGTCGGCAAGCGCAACTAGCCTCTGCGCGTTTTCGACATGCAGGTTTTCGATGAGCTTGCCATCGACCAGCACGACACCTTTGCCTTCGGCTGTGGCCTCCTCGAACGCACCGATGATTTTGCGCGACCACGCAACCTCCTCAGTGGAAGGCGCAAAGGCCTCGTTCGCGGGACTCAGCTGTTTTGGGTGGATGAGTGTTTTGCCATCGAACCCAAGCTCGACGCCCTGAACGCAGGATGCCGCAAAACCGTCGGCGTCTCCCAGGTCGAGGAATACGCCATCGATGATCGCAACGCCCGCTGCTCTCGCCGCGAGTAGGCAGATGCCTAGCGACGGAAGCATCGGTAGTCGATCGGGTGTGTGGCGGGCGTGCAGGTCTTTTGTCAAATCGCTCGTACCCATCACGAGGCCGCCCAGTCGACTGCTAGAGTCTGCGATCTCCTCGGCGCGCAGGATACCCCGGGGCGTTTCCATCATGCACCAGACGGCTAGGTCGGTGGGTGCACCCGCGCTGTCGAGAACCGCGAGCGCTTCATGGACCATCGACGCGCTCTCCACCTTTGGAAGCAGGACAGCATCGGCTCCTGACTTCGCAGCGGCTCGAAGGTCTTCGTAGCCCCACGGAGATGAGAGCGGGTTGGTTCGTATCAACAGTTCCCGATAGCCGTAGCCACCCTCTCTGGTGGCAGCCACGACTTGTTCACGGGCGGTACTCTTGGCGTCCGGCGCCACAGCGTCCTCGAGGTCGAGGATCAGAGCGTCCGCCGGGAGTCCCTTGCCCTTTTCGAGTGCACGAGCGTTGGAGCCCGGCATATACAACATGCTTCTTCGTGGTCGTGCTGTAGTCGTCATGTCCCTGCCCCTATGATCCGTAGAGTTCTTTGAGTTCAGCATCTTTCTCTGCGAGCATGTCGGCGAGCTGAACGACGACTCGACACTGCTTCACAGTAGCGTCGTCCTGCATCTTACCGTCGATCATGACCGCCCCTGTCCCGTCACCCATTTCGCTGATAACGCGCTTGGCCCACTTCACCTCATCAACGGGAGGGCTAAAGACGCGCTTCGCGATTCCGATTTGCACCGGATGAAGCGACCAGGCGCCCACGCAGCCGAGCAGGAACGCGTTTCGGAATTGGTCCTCGCAGGCTACCGTGTCGCGAATATCTCCGAAGGGGCCGTAGTAGGGCAGAATGCCATTCGACACGCACGCATCGACCATGCGCGCCAAGGTGTAATGCCAGAGGTCTTGTTGAGCACTGGGTCGAGCGGCCTCGGGATTGTCGGGGTCTGGGTCGGTCCGGACCAGATATCCCGGGTGGCCACCGCCCACGCGGGTTGTTTTCATTCGCCGCGATGCGGCCAGATCGGCCGGGCCGAGACTGAGCCCTTGCATCCTCGGGCTGGCGCCTGCGATCTCCTCGACGTTGGCGACTCCCAACGCGGTCTCGAGCAGTGCATGAATCAGGATCGGACGATCCAATCCGGCTTTGGCTTCGAGCTGGGCCAGAAGACGGTCTGCGTAGTGAATGTCCCACGGCCCTTCGATTTTGGGCAGCATGATGACGTCCACCTTGTGCCCGACCTCGGTCACGATTCGCAACATGTCATCCAGGAACCAAGGGCTGTCCAAACTGTTGACCCGGGTCCAAAGTTGGCAATCACCGAGGTCAGCGTTCCGCACTGCCTCGATGAATCCTTCCCGTGCCTCGACCTTCATGTCGGCCCGAATGGCATCTTCGAGGTTGCCGAGCACAACATCACACTTTTCGACCATGCTCGGGAGCTTGGAGACCATCTTGGGGTTGCTGGGATCGAAGAAGTGAATCATCCGGGATGGGCGGAAGGGAATCTCCCGGAGCGGTGCGGGGGCGCCAATCGCGAGTGGTTGAAAGAAATCCTTAGGGCTGCGCATTTCTACCTCCGATGTCAGCGTTTGCCGCACTCGGCCGCAATATGGCGGTTGTGCGGGTGCTCTAGCTTGCCGCCGGGGTATCTCCGATTGGAAAGGCCCCCGCCGCACCTACAGGCGACCTATTTCCTATAGCTCGCCCGTTTTTGGAAGGGACTTGTTCGATTCGTTTTCGGAGGGAAACCGAGTACTGACTCAAATGGCGAGAATTGCACCGAGAAGTCCACCGAGCAGGAAGGCAACACCGATAGGCCACAGAAGTTGGCGCCAGGCAGGTCGGATTGCCTTCGCCTCTTCGATGTCGATCGGTTTGCTGGTCTCGTTGGATTCTTCTTCGTGCTCGCCGGGAACGACGAGAACTCTTTCTTCCTCAGGCTTCTGTCGGGCGGGCCTCAGTTTCTCAGTTTGGGGCTGTTTCCCCTGAAGGTCAGCCAGCATTTCTGCGGCGGTCTGGTAGCGCTCATCGGGACACGTCTTGGCGGCGCGGCCGATGACCCTGCCCAGTGCCGTACCCCGCAGAATCGGAGGGAGGACCAGTTCTTCGGCGCTCATGTGACATTTGGCGACTTCAAAGATGCTACCGCGAAATGCCGGCCTTCCGGTGGCCAGCTCGAAGAGGGTGTGCGCCAGCGAATACAGGTCGCTGCGTTCGTCGGCATCGTTGCCGCGCAACTGTTCCGGCGAAGAGTAAGTCGGCGACCCCAGGGCGCTTCCGACACGGGTGATCATCGATCCACCCGCCCATGGCAGTAGTCGTGCCAGCCCGAAGTCCACCAGTTTGACGAAGTTCTCGGTTCCCAGCTGTTGGGTGAGCATCAGGTTGGCCGGTGTAACATCGCGATGAATAACACCACGACCGTGCGATTCGATTAGACTTCCCAAAATTTGGTTGGCGAAACGTTCCACCATGGCAGAGGGCAGGGCACCCCATCGATCAATGGCCTCGGCAAGCGTGATGCCTTCCAGAAATTCCAGCACGAGGTAGAAGTGCCCATCTGGGGTTTCCCCAAAATCATAGACTCTGACTGTATTGGGATGGGTCAGTTGTTGGATGACCTTTGCTTCGCGTTTGAATCGTCTGACGACATCTTCGCGATCCTCGAGGTCCGGCCGAATCATCTTGATGGCCACGTCCCTATTGAGCAAGGTGTGCACACCGCGATAAACGAAACCCATTGCCCCAGATGATACGCGCTCGACTACTCGATATCGGCCAGCCAGAACTCGCCCAACCAGGTCGACGGGGCCATCGGATCCACCGGCCGTGGGAAAACCAAGCAATGTCCGTGGTGTAAACTTGTATTTGCTTTCACTCATATATCGAATCTCGAGAGTGCCCTCACGGGGACAGGGACGACCTACCATAAACAATCGTCCTGGACGGTGTAAACCTTGAATTTTCCAAGCTCTCTTGGGGGTGGCTGCGTTTTCGGATTGCGATAAGCCAGCCGACGGGTTAACTACCGCCCATGATCACTTCACAAACATTGGGACTGACCGGGGTACCAACACCCCTTCTGAAGCGGGCCTTAAAGAGCCTGCACCACAACGAGCTTCAGGCGCCGCTCACAATTGATGGGTTGGCCCTTGTCGGGCTGCAAGACGCAGGTCCGATCTTACTCAGTCTGTTGAGAGGGCTGGACGCAAGCGGAGTCAGGGCGGTGCTCGTCGCTGTTTTGGCCGAGCGAATGAAACGAAACTGACGCTAGCCTGACCACCGGACTAGACCGGCTGCACCAGGCCCTTTTCAGGGGCAGCCTCTGATGACGGCGCGCCTTTGAGCCTCCTGCGAATCACCAGCAAGACGATTTGCGCCAACAGGAGGCAGATACAGACCCCCAATACGAGATACTGCGCTATCCATCCACCGCGCACGTAGACTGTCTGTTGGTTGCTCGGAAGCAGCGTCGAAGCGACAAATCCCTGCTCTCCGCGTTTCAGAATGACGAAATCATCTCCCGTGGCCCGGGCTATTGAGGACGGACCCAAGCGGGTCAACCTGGCGATATCGCGGCCCGTTTCCAAGGCTCGAATCTTGAGCGTTCGGAGTTGCAGGGCGTCACCAACCGGCCCCCAAGCCTCTTCCTGTCCGAGCACGAGCACCACCTGAGAGCCGATTTCCACCGACTCGCGCACGAGAGAGCTGTGATTGATGTCCGTGTTTAGGACGAAGCCGACGCTGACGCCATCGATAACGAACACACCCAGCTCGCGGCCAGGTGTGATCTCGGTTCGCCAACTGGGGCGATTCTGCGCGACGCGCATGACTTCTCGACCTTCTGGGACCCACATGGCGGCAGCGTTGTGTGGATTCTCTAGTCCCGAGTCCTCTTCGAATCCGACGATCACAGGATTCGAAAACACACCGAGGATTCGGTGCAGGGGGATCAGCAAGTTGCTGTCTTCGGCCGGATCGCCAGTGGAGACACCTTGAGGACAGACCACAACCTGTGGGGTCACCAGAAGGTCCGTCGCGTTATCGACAAATCCCGACGCTACCGTCAACGTGCGCCGGGACGTTTGAACGCTCAGAAAGGCGAACGAGGCCTCGAGTTGAAAGTCGGCCGGGGGAGCCTGCAAGATCAAGAGACCGGCAGTACCAAGTGGTATGAGAACGGCGCCGAACCGTTCGAGCCGGTCTCTGGCGACCCCGAACAAGAAGATTGAAACCGCAGCACTGAAGACCAGGATGAAAGATAGGCCGTGGACACCCACCACGGGCAATACCGAGACAGCCCCGATTCCTCGGTCTATCGAAAGGAGAGCAGACCCAATCGAGTGAAAGCTCAGATACGGTGTCAGAATGTGGCTGCGAGCGATTTCTAGGGTTACAAACACGACGGGCGCCACCCACAAAAGGCGCGAGGCCTTCTTCGAGCACAGCGTTGATGTGATAGCGCAAGCAAAGGCAAAGGAAACGATCGTAATCGCCAGAACAGCGATTCCCCTGCCGCCAACAGCTGTGACAACCCAGAACATCGACGGTGCCAGTCCAAGACCGCCCACCACGGCGCCGAATCGCGCGGCTCGACGCGGCTCCCACTTCAGGCTGACCCACAGCAGTGGAACGAGCGCCAGACCGATTGTCAGATCGGATGATACCGGCGGGTATGACAACGCCAACAGAATCGAAGCGCCAAGGGCGAAACCCAGTTCGGTACCTCTCTTCGACTTCGGTTTGTTGTCGGTCAATCTCAGATCCGCGCGTGTGGGGATTGCACACGGTAACATCACCGATCTGGAGCGTCAATTTGCAGGTTGGGTGACTGCCCCTACTCGGCCTGCTCAAAGGCCTTTGAGAAGAACGACACGATCTCGTTGTAGCAGCGGACTTTGTTGTCGAATTTGATCACGTCGTGGCCCTCATCCTCGAAGACGAGATAGTCAACTTCCTTGCCCACCCGTTGTAGCGACTCGACCACATCGCGGGATTCGCTTTCCACGACGCGAGGGTCGTTGGCCCCTTGAATCACCAGCAGCGGACAGTCGATATTGTGGAGGTACGTGCTGGGAGAACGTTCGACCAAAAACTCGCGGTCCCGTTCTGGGTGGCCAATAGAGAGCTCAAAGTAGGTCTTCCAGGTCTCAGGAATCGCCTCCATAAAGCTAAGAAGATTGTACGGGCCAAACATATCGCAGGCGGCGACCCATCGTTTCGGGTGGCGTCCGGCCAACGTCAGTGTCATGTAGCCTCCGTAGGAACGACCCATCACACCGACTCGATTCATGTCGAGCCGGGAGTCTTCTTTCAACTGATCGAAGGCAGCGATGTGGTCTAGGCGGTCGCGCCCACCCCAGTCCTTGTCGACGCGCTTCATATAGCTCAACCCATATCCGGTGCTTCCCCGTGTATTGGGCACGAAGACGGCGATTCCGCGAAGGGTGAAGAACTGTATCAACGGCATCGAAAACCACGTGAAGTCGGGCCGTTCCTGGCTTTGCGGCCCGCCGTGAACGTAGAACACCACCGGCCAGCCCCCGGCCGGCTTCTCGTCACTCTTTGGCAGATACATCCGAGCTGAGACCCGAAGACCATCGTGACTATCGAAGGAAGCATCCTCCCCTTCCGAGAGGGCATCCGCCGGAATCCCAAGAATCCGTTCTTCAGTGAGCTGCGTCAGGCCTCGAGAGTCGCGCAAGTACAGTTGAGAGGGGCTAGATGCCGTCGAGAACGAGAACACATGTCGTGCCCCGGGCTGATCAGTGCTGATCGCCTCGAGCACTCCCGAGGCCAAGATGCCTTCGCCGCAAATCGTCTCGGTGACGGTCATCACTCGCTCGCTCTCTTCAAAACGGCCGTGATAGACGTGGGAACACCCATCGATATTATAGATGAGCCTGACTCGGTCTCCAGGAAGCCCCTCCACGCGCTCCAATTCACCTAATCCGTCGTGGACGAGACCGTCGATTCGCACCTCGGCGATGTGACCTGGCTGTGCCAAATCGAGGTACCCCAATCCGTAGGTGTCTTCGTAGAGTGACGTAGTGACCAGAATGGCTTCAGCGGAAACGAAGCAGGCAGACTCCACGCCATTGGGAACAACATCTCCATCGCGCTCTTTGAGCGGCGTTCCATGGATGACGGAGCACTCTCCGGTCTCCCTGCTCCAGCAATAGAGGGTACTGTCACCGAACGTATAGGAATCGCTCAGGATCAGACGGTTCATGTCCGCGTCCGAAGCGAGGCAGAAGCGTCCGTACAAACTACGGGCCACTTCCGTCACTTCGCCCGAGATCAGATCGGCAACCACCGTGCGAAACACCGGGTCGTTTCTGAGGTCCACCGTCACCACCGCTCGCCCCGTTTTTGCATCGGCGAGGGCGCAGCTGAGCGACGCGCCCTCGAATCGGCCCGAGAACGGATCCCGAGGAAAGCCGCCGTCGATGGGAACCAGCATCGGCTGATAGTTCTCGTCGCCGTCCTGATCGATCATCACCAGGATCTGTCCGTGCTCGGGAAGGACCTTGAACGAGACGCCCTCCATCAGGTGCGGGTTCTGGAGCGCGACATGAGGCGGCAGCAGCGGAATCGGAACGCCCCCGGACACGTCCATGGAGTAGAGACTCAAACGACCGGATAGATCGCTGACGAAGTAGACGCGATCACCGTGCAGTTGTGGAACGAGGAATTGCCGGGCCGAGAGAAGCGATTCAATTCGGATGGGACTAGTCATGGGGTTTCCATAATCCACTTTCTCAGGAAAGGCGAGCCCGAAAAAAAGGGAGGGAAGAGAAATCGTGGTTCCCGGGTTATGAAAGTTGGGAACGGGGCGACAGACAGTTTTGGAGGGAAGTAATGCCCAGGACTTTACCGCGTCTGGCCGCCCCCGGCTGGCATTCTTTGGCAGCCGTCACACTCATTCTGCTGGCGACCGAACACGCTGCCGGCAGCCTCGAATTCACACACCTTTTTGGCCTAACGCTCTTTTCCTTCGCCGCGTTGATCGTGGGAATCGGAATCCAAAAAAACACGAAATGGGCTCGACCGACGGCAGTCGGCCTGTCGTTGGTGGTGTTGGGTTACGGACTCGTCTCTTCGGTTCGGCTGAGTACATCGGACCAACTCATCGCCGAGGGAGGCCTCAAACTAACGATAGGACTTCTGGCGGTGAGTTTTGCTGCTCTCAATCTGGTATGGGGATCGCGGGAAAGCCGCCAGGCTCTCTGGTCTTAGGACAGCTCGGTCCTGTCGAGCCGGCCGCCCCGCACCAACCACTTGACCAATCCGGCCGGAAGTTGAGCGACCGACTCGCCCCGATAACTCGAGTCACCCGCCTCGATAGCGACGATTGCGGCCCGCAAGGAAGCGACATCCGCTTCACCTTCGGCAGAGCGCCCCAACTCGGCGAGTCCTTTCTCGGCCGTTTGAAGGAGTTGGGCCGCATCTCGTCCTTGAGCGAGTTCATAGCGGGCCCTCTCACACAGGCATTCCAGCTCGACCCAGCGATTGTCGAGGTCCTTCACCACTGCTTCGGCCATTTCGAGAAGTTCGAGAGCACGATCCAGCGTAGCCGCTGTACGCCGCTCGATGGTGGACATCAGGCGCAGTGAGTGTGCCTCCATTACGCGATCGCCCAAATCGCGTTGGGTCTCCAGCGCCTGCTGAAGCGACCGAAGGGCTTCCGCAGGTCGTCCCAAGTCGATCAGCGACTGCGCCAGATAGCTCTGAGTCACCGCCTCGAAACGGCGGTTCCCGACCTCCCGGTGAATCTGAAGCGCGGTCTGGTAGCCATCAACGGTCGCTTCCGGGTTGCCCATCCATTGCTGCAGCAGCGACAAATAGGTGCGTGTGATGCCCTCGGACGACCGATTTCCCACGTCGAGGTGGATGCGGAGTGCATCCAAGTACATTTGATGGGCCCGTTCAAACTCGCACGTCTCCATCAGTAAGATTGCCGTGTTCGAGGTGATCATGCCCTCATACGGTTTGTCGCCTGCAGAGCGCGCCGCAGCGAGCGCTTCAGCAAAGAGATCGAGGGCTCGAGCGACCTCACCCTGATCGCGGTAAGCGCCAGCCATCCGGTTCAAAGTCCGACCTTGGCGTCGGCGACTTCCCTGTGGATCGATAGCGCCTCCTCGAAGAGACCCACCGCGCCTTGTTCGCTTCGCATGAGATGAGTCCAGCCCAGATTGCTGAGCGTCGCCCCCTCTTGTTTCCGATCGCCAGTCTCTCGGAAGATTGTCAGTGCTTCTGTGCCGCGAGTTTCAGCCTCTTCGAAGTTACCCACATCGTTCGAAAGGCTCGCGAGTAGATGGAGGGCGTCACCTTGGAGGGGCAAATCGCCGCGGTCACGGGCATCCTGCAGTGCCTCTTGGCAGATCGCAATCGCTTGCTTTCTGGCGCCAGTCAAACCCAGGCCGCGAGCCATCGCAATCTGGACCTCGACGCGACCGGGATGACCCGTCGGCGCCAGGGCGAGGTATCGCCTGTAGAGTCGCTGTGCCTCCTCATGGGCGAAGCGGCTAGCCGACCACTCGGCGGCTCGAGCGAACACAGGTAGGGCCTTTTCCGTCAATCCGGCGCTGTGCCAATGATGTGCGAGTTGACCTAGTACAGGTGAGCGCTCGTCGTCTGACAGTTTTTCCAGGGCTCGGGCTGCTCGTCCATGCAAGGTGCGCCGGGTTTCAGAGTCCAGCGCCTGGTAGGCACCCTCGCGCAGTTTGTCGTGGGCGAAGCGCAAGCCGCCGTCTGAGGTGGGCTCGAGCACGTCCCTTCCGAGCAGTTCGTCGATGCCATACTCCACATCGACATTGGGAAGCGCGGCTCCGCCCAGCAGATCGATGGTCACTTCTCGACCCAGAACCGATGCAACCTCGGCGATTGCTCGGGCGTTGTGGCTGAGTGCCGCCAAACGTCTGGCCACCAACTCGCCGACCGACTGAGGGACCGGCAGAACTTGTGGTCCGGTCTCAGTTCGGGGGATAGCGCTGACCGTCCACCCGGTTGCAGACACCCGACTCAGCCAGCCCTCGGTCACAGCGGCCCTGAGGTACTCTGCGACAAAGAAGGGGTTGCCCTCGCTGTGCTGGCACAAGAATTCGATCAGATCCTCTTCTTCTGTCTTGAGGGCGAGCATCTCTCGCACCATCCTCTCGACTTCGCGATCGTCCAGCCTGCCCAGGACTAG
>CAZDBH010000150.1:0-16392 GCA_964503485.1 uncultured Bradymonadales bacterium
CCATCCCTATCTCCTTTCCCTTTCTCCTCCGCCCTTTCCCCGTTTCCCTTTCGCCTCGTCCTTTCCCTTTCCCTTCTCCCTTTCCCTTTCACCACCCTGATTCTCAATTCATATCCCCGACGACCCTAGATTGATTGGGTGGCAGATTGGGGGTGGACATCGAGCCGGGATTCCGGGAGACTGCGCGTCTTTCAAAAACGGGACGCCAAGGCGTTCCGATTACTCTTTAGGTGGGTGAGAACACATGTCGAACAACGGTAACGGTACCGAAGATCTCAATGCCCGAGACGAGACGACTCTCGAGGGGTTTCCGAACAGCCGCAAGGTAGCGGTCAGCGATGGTCACCTGTCGGTATCGCAGCGGGAAATCTCACTCGGTGGCGGAGAACCGCCCCTGCGAGTGTACGATACCACCGGCCCTCAGGGCTTCTCTGCCGCTCAAGGGCTACCCAAACTGCGCCAAGGTTGGATCGATAGACGAGTTGCCGAGGGATGCGAGAATTTCTCACAAATGCACTTTGCCCGGCGCGGCGTCATCACCGAAGAAATGCGTTTTGTCGCCCTGCGGGAGAACATGAGTGCCGAGTTCGTGCGCGACGAGGTGGCCAGTGGGCGGGCGATTATCCCGGCCAACCGAAATCACCCGGAGCTGGAGCCGATGATCATCGGCAAGAATTTTCTGGTGAAGGTCAACGCCAACATAGGGAATTCGGCGGTGTCGTCCTCAATCGAGGAGGAAGTCGACAAGCTTCGCTGGGCGATCCACTGGGGTGCAGATACCGTCATGGATCTGTCGACCGGCGACGACATCCACGCGACGCGTGAGGCGATTATTCGAAGCGCTCCCGTGCCAATCGGAACGGTTCCTCTGTACCAATGCCTCGAGAAGGTGAATGGCAAGATTGAGAATCTGAGCATGGATTTGTTCCTCGAGACTCTCGAAGAACAAGCCGAGCAGGGAGTCGACTATTTCACGATTCACGCTGGCGTGCGCTTGCACCATATTCCCCTCACCGCCAACCGAGTGACCGGGATCGTGTCACGGGGCGGATCGATCATGGCGAAGTGGTGTCTGCATCATCACAAAGACAACTTCCTCTACACCGAGTTCGAGCGCATTTGCGAGTTGATGAAGAAGTACGACATTTCCTTCTCACTCGGCGACGGTTTGCGACCGGGAAGCATCGCCGATGCAAATGACGAAGCCCAGTTTGCCGAGCTGAAGGCGCTCGGCGAGTTGACCGAGATCGCCTGGAAGCACGACATCCAGACGATGATCGAAGGCCCTGGTCACGTTCCCATGAACAAGATCAAAGAGAACATCGATATTCAGCAGGAGATCTGCCACGAGGCACCCTTCTACACCTTGGGGCCACTGACGACCGATATCGCCCCCGGTTACGATCACCTGACATCCGCAATTGGAGCGGCAATGATCGGCTGGTGGGGTACGGCAATGCTCTGTTACGTCACACCGAAAGAGCACTTGGGTCTTCCCAACCGGGATGACGTGAAAGAAGGCGTCATCGCCTACAAAATCGCGGCCCACGCAGCCGATTTAGCCAAAGGCCATCCCGGCGCTCAGCAGTGGGATGATGCCCTGTCGAAGGCGCGCTTCGAATTTCGCTGGGAAGACCAGTTCAACCTGTCGTTGGACCCGGTCAGAGCCAAGGAATATCACGACGAGACGCTTCCCGCAGAAGGAGCAAAGGTAGCCCACTTTTGCTCGATGTGCGGACCCCATTTCTGCTCGATGAAAATCACCCAGGACGTCCGTGACTTCGCCGCCGGCAAAGGGGTCAGCGAAGACGAAGCGATCGAGGTTGGGATGAGGGAGAAGTCAGAGGAATTCCAAGATTCCGGCGGCGAAATCTACCACGCTGTTTGACAGATCGGGACTCAAGCCCCGATACTCAACTCTGTTGAACCCATGCTGGGGCACCTATGACCCGCATTCTCATCGTCGATGATGAACCTGTAATTCAGCGGACCCTACGCCGCCTTTTGGTGAAAGCCGGGTACGAATGCACCATTGCAAACAATGGCGCCGAGGCCCGTCAGGTCCTCCACGAGCAGGCCTGTCCCCTGGTTTTGTGCGATGTGAACATGCCGGGAGAGTCTGGTATTGACCTCGTTGGTCACATCTTCCGAACCTACCCCGATACGGCCACCGTAATGGTCAGTGCCGAAGATGACATGAGCCTGGCCACCATCGCCCTCGAGAATGGCGCCTATGGCTACATCATCAAGCCGTTCGGGCCGACGGAAGTACTGATCAACGTGTACAACGCGCTCAGACGCCGGAATCTCGAAATCGAGAATCGGACCAATCGGCAGCGCCTCGAACGAATCGTCGAGGCCCGCACAATCGAGTTGAAGAAAGCAGTCGAACGGCTCGAGCAGGCTGACAAAGAAGTTCGAAGGTCCCGCGAAGAGACCATCCGCCGCCTGGCTCGGGCAGCCGAGTTCAGAGACAGCGAGACGGGCGATCATATTGATCGTATCAGCCGCTATTCAACCGTGCTCGCAAAGCGGTACGGGTTGACCGAGAACGAGTGCGAGTTGCTCCGGATGGCGAGTCCGATGCATGACGTGGGCAAGCTCGGTACCCCTGACGCGATCCTCCTCAAACCGGGCAGACTGACGCCGGCCGAGTTTGAAATCATGGAGCGACACACCGAAATCGGATACCGTATTTTGGCGGGATCTCGCTCGGAGTTGCTCGATCTGGCGGCCATTATTGCTCTGACCCACCACGAACGCTACGACGGATCAGGCTATCCGAAGGGGCTGTCTGGTGAGGACATCCCGATTCAAGGACGGATCGTGGCGATCGCCGATGTCTTTGACGCCCTCACGAGTGAGCGAGTCTACAAAGCACCCATTCCTGTGGATCAGTCGGTCGAAATGATGAGGGCGGAGCGTGGCCACCACTTCGATCCGGTGCTCTTCGATATCTTTCTCGACGCGCTGCCGGAGTTTACCGAGATACGGAATCGTTATCCGGATCAAGAGAGGTCAGGGATCCACCTAGCTCTCCCTACCTGACCGGGTCGTGTAGGCCCTCATGGCATGGTTTAGAATTTTTTTTATTTAAGAAAAGGCGATTACTTGCCGATAGCGATATCGAGGCAGTATGGTACCCAACATCGTCCGTCGCCTCACCGGGGACGAGAGAGGCCCGACCAGGACAGTCGGGCCTGAACACCATGCGTCTGTGCGGATAGGAGAGGCATCGCCTCCGCGCTCGATCGTACAAAGGCTCAGTTTTGAGTTCGAGTTTAAAGAACCGTCCGGGCGAGGCTCGGGCTAACCAAGCCCAGGCTGAGGGCCAAGCTTCCCGCGAAGCCGAGGTGATCCGTCTTCCGACGGCCGACTCCCCAATCGTTCGTTCACTTACATCCACACTGACCGGCGAGATCGAAGGGTTTCGCGAGAGAACAGAAGAGTCGCAGGAGTTTCTGCATGCGATCGGCGCAGACGAGCCCGAACCCGAATACAATGTTCGGCTGGTTTGCACGGTTATCCGTTGGGTAAGCGACCGCTTTGGCAGCGAGGCCGTCAGGCGAATATCTCGAGCCAGCGGTGTCGAAGAGAGCGAGCTTCGCGGCGGCAAGTCGTGGCTTTCGCTCGATCAGTTCGAGACCGTCCTCGCGATGGCTCGTGATCTCGCGCAAAACGACGACGAATTCATCGACGCCTGCTCGTACAAAATCAGGGAGGCCTACGGGCCTATCGTCTTCCTGTTGCGAGCGATGACCGCTCAGCGAGTGTACGAAGCTGCACCCAAGAGCCTACAACACGTCTGCAAGGTCGGCCGCTACGAGGTCGTCGAATCGAGACGTTCCGATCTGCGCCTTCGGTACTACACGGACAAGCCTGAATCGCGGTTGGTCTGTCTATCGCGTCAGGCGGCTAGCCGGCAGATGCCGACACTCTGGAATCTCCCTGCAGCCCAGATCGAAGATCACGCGTGTGTTGCCCACGGCGACGAGTACTGCGAATACCACATTCGGTGGCATCAACAGATTCGCTCGACTCCGATCGTCGGTGGAGCCGTAGTCGGAGGTCTTTTGGGGGCGGGCGTCATGGCGCTTGGCGCGCTGAGCATGCCTCCAATCGCGGTGCTAGCTACTTTCGGAGCAGTTCTCGGGTACATCGCTGAGTTGAAGAAGACGAACTCTGCAAACCTGCTGTTCAACGAGGATTCCAACAGCAGCCTGAGGGAGTTGGCGACCGGATACGCTGAGGCCCACGAAGAAAACCTCAACATGCACCAACGCCAACGGAACTGGAACCGAGCGCTAGAAAAGCGAGTAGAAGAGCGAACGTCGCGTCTCCAAGAGATCGTCGAACTTGCCGAAGTCATGCGGCAGCGCAGCGAGACCGAGTTGAGAAGTGTCTCCCACGACCTGAGGAGTCCGTTGTCTGTGCTGCGGGTGGCTAGAATGGAAATGGCAGAGCTCATCGAGCCGGAGGACATCGACCGACGAGAACTTCTCACGGATGTCGACTGCGCGTTGCGTGATATGAACCGCCTGATCGTAGGTCTGCTCGAGCAGGCCTCGACAGATCAACACCTCATCCGTCTGCAACCCATCACAATCGAAGTCCGCCCATACGGCGATCGCTTACGGCGACGATTGCGAGCCATGGTGCTTGACCGCGACTTCTTTGCTAGTTTTTTTTGCTGCGGTGAAGCGCCAGATACGGTCGTGGCATATTAACTCGTCTGCGACCGGGTTGTCGACAACCTCCTCACCAACGCCGTCAAATACACACCGCAAGGTAGTATCGTGGTTGAGCTGACCGGAAAGCCTGGAATGCTCACGGTGAAGGTGCTGGATACAGGTCCTGGCATCAGTGACGAGCACATCGAGATGGTCTTCAAGGCCGGTGAGACCGGGCAAGAGGAAGACGTGACCGGAAGCTACGGCTTTGGGCTCGCCATTGTCGTGCGCCTCTTAGACCAGATCGGGGGCCAACTCGAAGTCATGTCTAAACCGAATGTGGGCACCACCTTCTGGGCACATTTTCCCGTCAGACTACCCGAAGCGATTGAATCTGGGCGCGATGAGCGTTTGGATGATATCATAGACCGCGTCGTCACAATTCGAAGAACAGTGAACTCGTAGGAAAGCGAGACAACGGGGGTTTCTAGTGGGTCAGGAAGGAGGGCCAAGGCTGGCCGTGGACGTGGTTCTGCAGTACCTCAAAGGCGAGGGCGCGAGCTGTGTATTCGGCATACCAGGAGGCTTGCTGCATCCGTTCTTTGAAGCGGTTGAGCAGGATCCGAAACTACGTCTGATCGTCACAAAGCACGAAGAGGGAGCGGCTTTCATGGCCGACGGCTTTGCCCGTGTAAACGGCCAACTCGCTGTCTGCGCCGGCACATCGGGCCCAGGGTCGACCAACCTCATTACTGGAGTTGCCGTCGCCTTCGCAGACGGGGTTCCGATGCTCGTCATCACAGGTCAGGCGCCCTCCCATTCGTTGGGGAAAGGGGCTGCCCAAGAGACCTGTCGCGAGGATATCGACATCGTATCGATGTTCGACCCGATCACGAAGTACTCGACCATGGTCGAGACGGCGGCCCGCCTGCCCCACCACCTACGCCGAGCACTTCGGCTGGCCCTGTCCGGTCGACAGGGGCCGGTTCATCTGAACATCCCGGTCGACCTCTGGCGGCATGAGCTAAACGAAGATTGGTTCGATCCGACCACCTACAGGACGAGTAGCCAGAGTTTCGATCGCACCCAAGTTCAACGAGCAGCCCGCATTCTTCAGGAAGCGAAACGCCCGGTGATCCTCGCGGGTGGAGGAGTCGCCAGTTCAGGCGCCGCCGACCACCTCATGACGCTAGCTGAACTCTTCCCGGCACGTGTTGCGACCACGCCGCGCGGAAAGGGGATTTTTCCCGAGAACAGTCCCGAATCGCTCGGTGTTTTGGGCTTTGCAGGCCACAAGGCAGCGAAGGAGACAATCCTCGGGGCTGGTGTCGACGTCCTCATGACAGTCGGAGCATCGCTGAACGAGACGACTACCTACAACTGGCACCCGGGTCTAATCCCATCGACGGCCTTGATTCAACTGGACATCGATCCCGACCGGGTTGGTCGCAACTATCCAGTCGATGTGGGACTGGTTGGAGACGCCCAAACCATCTTGGTGGAGCTGATCTATCACTGCCATCGCCTCATTAGGGAAGGGCACCAGCCCAACTCAGTCTGGGGCAAAGAAGAACCGATTCCGAGTGGAGAGGCTCGCTACGCAAATCGCGAACTCCGCAACTCAGAGGCAACGCCACTGACTCCCCAGCGTTGGCGACGAGATTTTCAGGAGGTCCTGCCACTCGGAGCCATTGTCTTTTCGGACATTGGCGGGCACATGCTCTTCAATATTCACCACTTGTGTATTGAGGAAGGCCAGCGTTTCATCCTGAACTTGGGGATGGGATCGATGGGCCACGGTACGGCGGCGCCAATCGGAGCCGCCCTGGCGGCTCCAGACCGCCCCGTCTTCGCCATCATCGGCGACGGTTGCTTTATGATGAACGGTATGGAGCTGCTCACCGGCTACGACTACAACGTCCCCGTAATCTGGATCGTCGAAAACAACCACATGCATGGCATCACCTACCATGGCAGCAAGCTGGTCTCAGGCGGCCAGGCGATGGAGAGTATTCGGCTCAATCACCGCATCGAGATCGCCGCGATTGCACGGGCTATGGGGTTACCCGCCTGGATTGTCGACGCCCCCAATCAGCTTCAGCCGATTATCAAGGAGTGTATGGCCATGGGCAAACCCGCCCTAATCGAGGTGAGGATTGACCCCTCGATAGCCCCGCCCCTGGGCGACCGCGCCAAGACTGTGGCCGGATTCAAACGAGAGTAGACTCAACCCTCCGCGGCTTCTCCCCGGGGTGATATTCGAGGTTCTGGGCCGACGTACGCAATGCGCTCGCGGGGTAGGTCTCTCAGTACGTGGGGCGCCTGTTCAGCGCCCTCCATGACATTCGCTAGGAACTGGTGGGTGAAAAACGCGATTGCCAATACGTCGATTTGCTTCGGTGTGAAGCCCAGATCGAGGCAGGCCGCGCCCATTCCACTCGCCGCGTTCGCTGGCAGGCCGCGCAACTCGAGCATGGCCTCGTGGGCGCACATCACCAGACGCCAATAGAATCGGTTGGCTCGGTCCCGATCCGCGAGGCACTGCCCAAGCATCTCGACCCGTTCGTCGACCTTGCGGACGGGAATGCCGAAGCCCACGAACTTCTTTCCGCTGGCGAGGCGCTTCTCCAAACAGGGGCGCACTATGTCGACGCTGAGGTCGCTGCCAGGCCCGCCCAGATCGGCTCCCAGTTCGACCAATTGCTCGGCCGCCGCCGCGATGGGGGCAGGGCCAAAGAGCGCGCCCTCGAAGTAGAGCTGGGCGCCGGCCGCAGCACAGGCTGTGCCGCCGTAGGACGCGAGCAGGCGCCCCATTTTCAGGGGCCAGATGCGCGGGTCTGCCGCGTTCAGGCAACACGTGATGTCGTCCAGGACTCCCGCCTCATTGGCGCTCAATCGACCGCCACCGACAGCCAGCGACATGAGACTCCAATGTCCATCTGTTCCCGACAACTCATGGCGAACCGACCACCCTCGAAAGCGGTTGTCGCCCCACTCGGCCTTAGCGACGTCGGTAGGTAGCTCAAGCCTTTTCATCGCGCTCCTCTTGATAGACGTAGGTCGGCACGTTGGTGGGATAGTTGCGGTAATCGCCCGGCTCGGCTGCCATGCTTTCGGCAGCCATAACGGGGAGTCGGGCGAAGGTCCAGGCGGTCTCGAGTTGAGCTGCGTTTGTCAGGCCGGCGCTGTGCAACACGGCGATCAATGCCGCGATCAATGTAGGCTCGTTGTCGAATACATCCAACCTTTGATAGCTCGGCGGCAAACTGTGTGCGAATACCCGAACCGCTCGTTTCTCAGCGTCGTCGGAACAGCGCGCATCCGCCGGAAAGCCTGTGCCGGGGTCAGAGAGCCACGACAGAAGCGAAGCGTGCGCGTCGAGCACGAACCGGGCCTGCTCGGCCAAGCCGACGACACCGGTTGAAACCACCTGGGCGTGCCGTCCTCCGCAGATCTTAGCCAGCACGGCCGCGTGCGAAGGCGCTTCCGCGATCGACACCGGAGACAGCCAGACGAGCGCCGTTGAGAAAGCCGCTCCAGCCTCCTTGCTCGGCGGCTCTCCAGTCAAAGACAGCAACGCCACCTCGGGGAATGTGTAGTGGGGCGCTAGGTCGGCCTGGACTGCATACCCGTGTATTCGCGGGTCGTCGCCTGGGGCGACAACGTGGGCCGTTAGTTGCTCGGGCCAGGCGGTTTCATCGATTGGGCTACCAGCCAAGGTACTTCCTTTCGCCCGCTAGTTTCGGACGCGATCGGCTTCTGGTTTCTAACAGCGGTCGTGACAACCCATCATAAGCCGTGGGTCAAACGAGGGCAAGCGCAGTTAAACCGGGTGTCGAGGGAGTTCGGATTAGACGCGCACCAGGTGGACCAACATCTCGACCTGTGGCGTGCGCGGAAACATGTCGAAGGCATGGACTGCTTCGACTGTGAAGGCGCTCGCTAAGGCTGCGGCGTCTCGGGCCAGTGTGGTGGGGGAGCACGACACATACAGTAGCTGTTTAGCGGGCGAGCGGACCAGATCGGTGACTAGCTCCTTGGCGCCCGTCCGGGGCGGGTCGAGTACGATTGTATCGACTGCCGTGTCTCGGAGTTTTCGGGTGAACCCTTTCGTTAGGTCGCGGCGATACAATCGGACGCCCGACAATTCGTTGTGTTCGCAGGTCTTCCGCAAGCCGTCTAGGCCATCGCCATCGTTCTCAACCGCGAGTATTCGCTCGACCAGTCCGGCCATCGGCACAGTGAAGTTGCCCGAGCCCGCGAAGAGTTCGATCACTCTCGACGCCTCCGTCGTTCGGAGTATGTCGCCGAGCACGCCGATTACGGCCTGATTTGCGTCCCGATTGGCCTGGCCAAACGTCCCAACCTTTCGAAAGGTGGTGCAGGTCTCGGAGCCAGACGTTACCTCTTCGGAGAACCAGATTGGCCCCAGCTGATGGCGTTTTCCGCGGTGGTTGGCCAGCACTCCCTGAATGTCGCCGGATTCGATCGCTGCTTCTAGTCCCTTTCCTTGCTCAGCGCCCAAGTCGCCGCGCCAATGGACGGACACTGACTCGCCGATCAGCTCGAGCATGACCGTGTTGGGTGGGGCTTCTTTGTTCGCCGATTCGAGCACCGCTTCGATTGCTTTTGCAGCCTCGAGCAGCTCTGGGCTAGCCGCGAGACAGCCGGGAATGGGCACGAGTGTGTGAGAGCCGCGAGCGAATAGGCCCAGCCGGGCAGACTTTGCGTGGAACCGGAGTCGTGTTCGACCGCCGTCCAATTGCTTGGCCGGATGAAGGGTTGGTTTCGGCCATTCGACTTGGGAAGCGATTCGCTGGACCGATTCCATGGCTGCTTCGGCCTTCAGCTGTAGGCTCTTCGAGTCGACGACGTGACGAAAGCCACAGCCGCCGCAGCCTTCGGCTTCGTGCACACAGTCGGGTTGCCGCCGATCGTCGGATTCGGCCAACATCTCGGTCACCACCGCACGATCGAATCGCTTCTTCGACTCGATTATCTCGATCGAACAACGTTCACCAGGAAGCGCGTTGGCGACGAAGATCGTCTTGCCGTCGATTCGGGCGATTCCGCCGCCGCCGAATGCCAGACCGACGATGTCGACTTCATGTTTGGTGCCGAGACTCAATAGTAATAGCTTCGAAAGGAGACCATGAACGGTGAGGCTGTATCAGCCGAGTAGCTGCCGACCCAGACGCCGTAGTGTCCAGGAGCAAGGTACTGTTCGATGCCTGGATTCAGGCCAGTGTAGTCGTCGTTACAGATGGTGCCTTCTGGCCCCACGAAGGCGATGGTCGTATCGCCCTCGGACATGACGTGAGCTGCGACTGTGGTACCAGCTGTCACATCGAGAATGAAGCTGGGTTCTTCGGTGATGTAGCCGGTACAGGTTGCGTCTAGGGTGCTGGCCAGGTTCGGCCCACCCGAGGTGCCACTGAGGGTAATGGTGTCCGGTTCCGTCCCAATGGTTGCCGCGCCGAATAGGCCTTCGGTGAGTCCCGACAAGTCGACCGGAGCCGTTCCCTGGGCCCACGTGAAGGTTGTCACGAAGTCGATTTCGGTTGCGTACGTTCCCAGCGGGCCGATGTACACCGCGTACTCGCCCGGGTTCAGCCAACGGCGAATTCCCGGGTTGAGCCCGTCGTAGTCATCGTTGCAATGGGTGCCGTCGGGGCCCGAGACGGCGATGACGAGGTCGCCGCTGTAGGTTGCCCTGCTGACCACTTCGATCATCCCTCCTTCCTCGACCACCAGTCGGTGGGAAGGCGCGGTGCCGACGCTGCCGTAGCAGCTGGTTCCGAAGAAGTCCGAGGCGGGAATGGTGGCGCCCGTTCGGCCGCTGAGAACACTGGTTCCCGAGCTGGCAGAAATGGTTGCGATACCATCCGTTGGTTCGGTTTCGAGTATGGTCATCGGATCGTAGGACGAGAATTGGATACCGTAGCTGGCTCCGGTGCTAGCGCCCGCCTTGTCGCCCACCCACACGTTGTAGGTACCTGTAGGCAGTTCGCCGTTGAAAACAGGGTCGCTGCCGCTGTCGTCATCTCTGCACTCCGTGCCCGACGGGCCTTGAATCACGAGCGTCAAATCTGTTCCGGCCGCGCCGGTTACAGTAACCCAGGTCTCCATCGTTCCCTCGACGGTCATTTGAAAGTCGGGATTGTCACCAATCCACCCGGCGCAGGCCGCGTCGACAGTCAAACTGGCGTCATTCACACCCCAGGCCGAGCCCGAGAGCGTGGTGCGACCCGACCCGACGCCCAAGTAGGCGCTGCCGTAGGTCGGGTAAACGTAGGATGTCACGAGCGATGTTGTGGAGAAGGTCAGGCTGTAATCGGTACCCATTCCGCTCATCGAGTACTCGCCGACGTACACTTCATAGGAGCCAGCGCTGAAGTACTGATACATACCCGGGTCGACGCCGTCCCAATCGTCGTTACAGAAGGTGCCACCGGGCCCAGTGACAGCCAGTACCAAATCGCCCCCGGAGTACGAGTAGGCGTATACCGACAGAGAGACGTCTGTTGTTACTTCCAGCGTGTAGCTGGGATTGGTGGGGATGTTGCCCCAGCAGTCCGAGCCCAGCGTCGAGGCGGATACCTCGCCGACCGCCGTACCGGTCATGGTGACATCCATATATCCGGGGCCCATCGAGACGGTTCCGCCGGTCGGGACTCCCGGGGTGGGCCCACAGCCCAGTGCTGCGTGTGCCGATCGGGCAAACTCGACCTCGAGCGAAGAGGGTAGGGGAGCTTGTCCGCTGACTCGTGCGAGAGCGGAGCGCGCCTCGTCACATTGCTCCATTTGGCGCAGCAAGTCGGCGTGCCTGATCTCCATCCGCCACAGTGTTTCGAGAGCCGCGAGGCCGCTCGTGAGTGGTTCTTCACCCATCGAGTCGATCAGAGCTTGGCGCGAAGCGACGCAGGACTCCGTTGCCATGTCCAACAGTACGAGGGCTCGACCCTGGTCTTCTTCGTCAATCGCTTGCTGAACGCCATCGAGCTCGCCCAAACACGCACTGGCGTCATCGCTCGGTTGGGAATCCTGAGAGAGAGCCTGGCCAGAAACCAGACTGAGCAAACACATTGTCAAAACGACACGAATAAAGAGGTTCATGGATACCCCACCTATGAAATCAACACCGAATTAGGAGCGCGGCCGAGCCTATGGCAATTCGGACCGGCACACAAGATGAACCATCGATCTATGTTCACAACGATCCTTGGCCCGATCCTATTCGCCCGTACTCGACGGCTCCATCTGGCCGGGTTATCTCAGGGGGCCGACCATCGCGCGATGAACAGGTTGGTCTGGTGGTTCAGGGCGCCTCGATTGCTGGCAAACACGAGCCACTGACCGTCTGGAGAGATGACAGGGAAGCCATCGAATTGCTCGGAGTACGTGATTCGCTCGGGCTCTCCCCCCTCGCGGGAGACCCACCAGATTTCGAACTCTCGAGGTGAGTCGCCGAGGTTGCTGGCAAACAGAAGCCCACTGTTATCGGGCGCGGGAAACGGGCCGAAGTTCGCGGCCCCATTGTCTGTAAGCTGCTGGGTTTCTCCACTGGCCAAGTCTCTCCAGAACACCTCCAACGAGGAAGGCCGTACGAGGTTCTGTTCGAGCAGTCGCTGGTAGTCGGCCACGTCATCGCCCTCCGGTCGCGAGGAACGCCAGACGAGCCCGGAACAGTCAGCGGTGAAGAACGCACCACCATCATAGCCCAGGGTATCTGTCACCTGTTCGAGCCCGGTGCCGTCGGCGTTGGCGATGTATAGATCCAGGTCGCCGTTTCGCGTCGAGGTGAACACGACTCGACCGTCCACTGGGCAGACAGTCGCCTCAGCGTCGTATCCCGGCGATGTGAGAAACGGGACGGGCTCACTGTCCACTCCGTCCTGCCACACCAGATCGAAGTCGAACAGCGGCCAAACATAGCCCTGACTGTGGTCCGGTGGCGGCGGACATTCTGATGATACATGCTCGGTGGTGGCGTAAATCTGCCGGTCGCCAACAGGGTATGAGAAGTAGCCGCAGGTCGTTCGGCCCAGGCCCGACGACAAGAGCTGCGTCTCGCCCGTGCTCAGGTCTAAAAGGTATTGCTGGTCGCATCCTCCTTCCTCGGAGGTCGTACTCTGATAGATGAGGTGGCGTCCGTCGGGCGAGAAGTAGCCTTCGGCATTCTCACCCTCGAAGGTGAGCTGGCGCAGGTCGCTAAGACGGGTCTCGTGGGAGTCGAGCAAGTGGTCAGCCGGAGTGCCCGCGGTCGGAGACCAACTCGGAAGCGAACTAGGCTGTGTGGTGCTCTCGGTCGGCAACGAACTCGCCTCCCCCGTGTGCGGATTCGCGTCCGAATCCGAATGAGGGCTGGGCTCTGTACTGTGACCTCGGCTGCCGAGTGTGGCCGTCAGCTCGACTCGCGCTCCCTCACGCATGACGTCGACGCGAATGATATCGCCGGGTCGGTAATCCTGGAGGGCATAGGTCATGTCGTAGAGATTCTCAATCGTCCAATCACCCATCTGCACGATGCGGTCGCCGCCGGTGACGCCAGCGCGGTCAGCCGGACCATCTGGTCGAACGTCCGAGAGCAAGACTCCCCCGCTCGAATCGCTCATGGCGGTGTAGTCTGGAATCGTGCCCAGATAGGCGCCGTAGCCCCTGCTGTCGCCTTGCATCGCGTGAATGGAGGAAGGCTCCTGATAGGTTGGCACCGCCTCCTGCGTGAGTAGTTGCTCCAGCAGCCCGGTCAGCAAGCGCCCCACCTGGTCTCCGCCCTCCATATTCAGGTGTTCTACGTCGTCGCTTGGCTTGTGGTAGTCGTCGTGGGCACCGCTGAAGAAATGAACGACCGGGATCCCCTCTTGATAGAAGGACATCTGGTCAGACGGTCCGTATCCGTCGCCGCTCAGGTCCAGCTCGAGGTCTACCCTCTCGGCCAGAGGTGTGATCCACTCCCGCCACTCCAGCGCCGACTCGGCCCCCTCAGCCGCCAACCGGCCGTCCTCGATTCGGCCGACCATGTCGAGATTCACCATGGCTCGGGTGGTTTCCAACGAGCGGAGTGGGTTCTCGACGTAGTAGCCGGATCCGCCCAGGCCAATCTCTTCGGCAGTGAATGCAGCGACAAGCAGTGTTCGTCTTGGGGTCGTCTCGCCCTCTAGCGCCCCTTGTAACTCCCGCGCGCTGCACATCATGGCGGCGACGCCGGAGGCGTTGTCGTCGGCACCGTTGTGAATCTCCTGGCTGTCGGGGGCCAGAGAACCGTGGCCTCCGAAGCCCAGGTGGTCATAGTGGGCGCCAACAACAATCGTCTCGTGGGCGAGATGCCCGACGCCAGGCAGGATGCCGAGCACGTTGTCTACGGCAGCCGTCTGTGTGGTCAACGCCACGCTTCCGCCGACCGTCAACCCGTCGAGTGGAATCGATCGGGGTCTGTAGTCGGAGTCAATTTCAGACTGAAGGTCTGAAAGCGTCAGCTGGTTCGAAGCAAGCCACCGATCCGCGGTCGCGCGTGTGATTTGAATGACCGGAATACCTGCACTCGAGGTGGGTCCGAGCAGCCTGAGTGTGGGCAGCACGTCAGGCTCCTCACTATCATCCGAAGGCGGTGCGACGATAACGAGAGCTGCGGCCCCCGCGTGTCTCGCAACCGATGCCTTCAGGCGGAGTTCAGACCAGCGGCTCGGACGGCGACCATTGAACGGGCTGTCATCGTCTCGTTCCCCAGGTTCGAAGCGCATGGCGAGGACGACCCGGCCGTTAACATCGAGGCCTTCGTAGTCGTCGTATCCGATTTCTTCGGCAGAAATGCCGTATCCCACGAACGTGACGGGCCCGTCGAACGTCCCAGACTCGGAGAAACCGAGTGGAACGAAGTCGTCGCGCAACACCCCATTCACTGGACTCTCGTCTGAGGCGATCTGCCAATTCAGATCATTCTGTTCGCCCAGCACAACCCCGATCGACACCTCGAAGGACTGAAGGAAGCCCGGGGCTCCTTGGTCGAGGAAAGTCCCCATCGCCGTAACCAGCAGGTTGCGCGCTCTGACGAGTCCTTCGGTCCCCACGCCTCGGCCCTCCATTTCGTCCACCGCCAATGCCGTCACCAACTGTTGGAAACACGTAGGCCGGGTCGAATCCTGCGCCAGAACCGAAACCGGGGCCGAAATGAGAAGGGCAAGCGAGGATAGTATCAACAGACGTGGCATGACGTTCTCTCCGTCTAGGTGCGGGGGCGCAGTTTAACCGTTGGCCATCCGCTGGCTCAGATTGCGTGTGAAGGACTCGAGCATCCCCATGACCTCGTTGACTCGTAACTCGAGCTTCTATACGGCGGGTTCGGTTGGAATTTCAAGTCCCAGTTACCGCAGGAATTTCACGTTGCTGCCCCGTTTGACTCGGACTTTCCAACCCGACCACGCTGGCAGGTGGGGGAGGGCTGGGTCGCGCCTTTTGGCGCCTGCTTTCCAGTGCAAGGTCACTGTTCGTTTGGGGAAGTCATACGTGACGTCGTAGTGGGCCTCCGAGACCGACACCTTCAACGGGTACTTTCGTCGCATTCTGTCCTGGGCGCCCAGGTCGAAGACGAGGGGTGGCTGGAAGGCGAAGTCACCTGGGCTGAGCAATGGCAGGTCCTCACCGTGCCCGAAACCGAGACAAGAACAGCGCTCCTCCAGCCAGCGTTGCCCATCGACCGCTGGCTCGGACTGATGTTTCTCGAGGCGACGAAACAGATTCCAGTGTGCGATCAGGTCGTTCGATTCAGATACGGCCTTTCGGAACAGGGTGCCCTGTTTGATGCCCATCAAAAGGGCCGCCACGGCTGCCTCTCCCTCTGGGACTTCCTGCGAGGTTTCGAGCGTCCTACCCGCGAGCGTGCGTTTTACGAAACAGTTGAGAACGCCCTTCACCACGGACACGCGATCGACGGTTTTACTACCAACGCCGAGCGTGGCTAGGGCCCGAAGGCTGGTCGGGATCGCTACTGTGGCCAGGCTCCGGACTCGTTGGCGATCCTGCCGAGCGTGAAGTTGCACCGCGATGATGGCTTCGATGTCGTCTTTCAGAATCGATTCGCGGCCCAGGGTGACCTCGGTTCCGTCGTTCGAGTAAGCGTCGCGTTTCCTCCGGCGTGCGAAGGCCGAGGCGAGGTCTCCGGCAATCCAAGCTTTGACGAGGTTCTCGCGATGGACTCGCTTGGGTGGCTCACCCGAAATGCCCAGGAGACTTCGCAGTTGGGTCGCTACACGCCGGGCTTCTGCCAAACCATTTCGATGAAGGCCGTCCCTGGCCGGGTCACCATTGCGCATCGCGAGAATGAGCTGAGTAGCGTCGCATCGGGTGTCCCGCCACTTGGCTCTCTCGTCCGAGGGCTGTTCTTGGATGGGCAGCAAGAAGCTGCGGCCCTGAATGGCCGCCATCAAGTCGATCGTGTCGTGGAGCAGGCTGGAGCCGGCTGTGTCTGCTTGCTCAGCGGCAGCGACCATAATTCTGGCGTCCCGCACCGAAAGCGGCAATCGGCCGGTAGCCTGGCCCACCTCCGTGACAGTTCCGCGATCGTCGATGCATCCCAAACGACGGAGTTCCGTGTCAGCACTCTCTATGGTGTGTCGCGGTGGTCGATCCACTAGGGGTAGGTCCGACAGCTTGAAACCGCATCGGGCAGCCTGAAGGGTGGCATCGGCAAGTGGTTCTCGCAGAATCTCAGGTAGCGGTGCCTCGG
>CAZDBH010000151.1:0-16360 GCA_964503485.1 uncultured Bradymonadales bacterium
TCCTTCGGCGTTTGCTCGAGTTTCAGCAGGAACTCGAGCTACCCGCATATTGGCTGAATGGTGACGAATGTCGTACGCGCGAGCCGAATCTCTCGCCTCGTGTCCTCGGGGGAATCAGCGCGCCACAGGACCACCAGATCGACAATCGGCGACTCGTCGAGGCACTCGCGCTGGGCTTGAAGAGTATCGGGGGCCGTGTCCGAGAACGAACGCCCGTGGTCGAGTTGTTGATCGAAGGCGGCCGAGTAGCCGGCGTTAGGACGCCCGCAGCGCGGTTGCCCACAAAACACGTCATCATCGCCGCCGGAGCATGGTCGCGCCAACTGGAGGGCCTCCCCGACGGGTTCGTACCTCCGGTCAGACCGGTCAAAGGCCAACTCCTCTGCCTCGATATGGATCCGTCCGAACCTGTAATCGCGCACACAATTCGGGGACGCCGGGCCTACGTCGTACCGCGACGCGACGGCCAGCTGCTGGTCGGTGCCACATCCGAAGAAAAAGGGTTCGATCGCGATCCAACGGCCGGAGGTATCTACGAGCTGCTTCGCGGCGTGTGCGAACTCATTCCCACAGTTGCCGATATCCCCGTCCGCGAGTTCAGGGTGGGGTTGAGGCCGGGAAGTCATGACAACCTGCCCATTCTGGGGCCATGCGATATCGAGGGGCTTCTCTTCGCCACAGGCCATCATCGGGGCGGGGTTCTCCTCGCGCCAGTAACCGCATGGGCGATCCGTCGAACCATCCTCGATGGGGGGGAACCTGCTGCGATCAGTCCGTTCAGAATCAGCCGACTGCGCGCCGAGTGGTTGAGTCGCGAGTCCGAGTGACCTGAGCAGCGAGCCGCTACTCTGGTCGTTTGGTTAGATTCAGGCCACCCGTAAATGCGTAGCTGACGTAGTCGTCGAAAGCGAAGACCTGAATCCCGAATTCCCGTGAACTCCTCAGCTCATGCGGGCCATCTTCGATCGGCAGGTGGCGATAGACCAAGTTTTGGCCCGGTACGGCGACGCCCGTTCGAAGGTCTACGACTTCGCCGTCCAGGGTGAGCGAAGCGTCGGGGGGAACAATCACAGTGACGAAATCGCTGAAATAGGTTGTTGGAGCCATGAACTGATAGTCGAGCCGGTACTGCAGTAACGGCGGAACCAAAAAGATAGCCGGGTCGCCCGCGTGCTGACCGAACGCATTCACGGCCACGCCGGTAGAGTCCTGTCCACTGATGATGCCCATAATCTGTAGAGGCTGGGTCGAGGTTACAGAGACAGGGTCGCGGGTGCCAAACTCACAGAACTGGCCCGCGTTCAACGTCATCGACGAACCGTCGGTGACGAGATCGCCACAGTAGGGCACGCCGTCGAATCCAGGTTGTCGGGGACTCAACTCGGCAAACGGAACACTAAAGGTGACTACAGAACCATCCCGATCAGCAACGAACTTCCAGAATATGGCCTCGCTCGCACGGGCAGGAGCCTGCGTGCGGAGCACCGGAGGTACTAAGGCAAACTCGGTCCCCCAAGTGTCGACAGGAAAAAGTTGCTCCTCGAGGTGATCGCAGGCTGCTTCGTCCTGCGGATAGAAGGTGCATTCGTGACCAGAGAAGACCGCGACCGGCGCAGAGGCCGAGATGCGGGCACCGGTCAAGTCGACACCCAACGGACGAGAGCCCCCGCGTTCGACCGCCGGCCCTGAGAACAGGTGCATGACCTCGGCTTGTCCCAACAAGACCGTCGCTTGCGACCCGCTCACGGTGATGCGCCCGGCCGGATCAGGCCGAACTGACGCACCCGGCTCGAGTGTTACAGTGACCTCAGTCGCAGGTCGGGAGCCGATCACTGTCAGGGTTGCACCCGTGCCGGTGACCTCTCCCCTTAACGGGTCGTCCGCAAGGTCCCACGACGGGACGCCGATGAAACGATACTCGGTGCCAAATGTCGCAACAGGTAGCAGCAGGCTCGCATCATTCGTGAAGCTGTAATTGCAGCAGTAGGGACCGAACTGGTAGGCGGCGACTGGACGCTCGGTTCGTATCTGATACGCCTGCCGAGACACGCGAGATTCGGTCACATACCCATGGTGGGGGAGCAATACGATGGCCATTCCGCCCGCCGGGATATCCAAGTTCTGAGCTGTCCCGATTCCTTGATTCACAGCAGCTCCAGCGCTGTCGGTAAGCGCCGAATAGACAGTGACCGGTGTAATCGCCGGCAGTCCTGGAACGTCTGGCAGAGCAATCGTCACCTCGCCGACCAAGGTCGCTGGGTTGCCGTTGGCGTCGTTGACCCACAACGGTGCTGGATCAGTGCTGCTCGAATTCGCTAAAACGACCCCAAGGGGGGAGTCGGGTGTGCCGCCGAAATTCGCATAGGCCAAATTCGGCAGGTCCGCAGCCAAGTAATCGCAGCCTAGATAACTCCGACTCGAGACGGCCCCGGCGCACTCGCGACTCCGGCAGAATCCGTCGAGACATACGAGATCGCCTTCACATACTTGGCTCTCGTTACATTCAGTTCCCAGCGGGGGAAGTGCCGGCCCGGTATCCACTCTGCCGCGGTCAGTTTCGTCAGCCACTGTGAACGTGTCTTGGCTAGCCTCGTCCGGGTTGTCCGTGTCTCCTCCACCGGTCTCGTTGCCCGTGACGTCCCGATCAACCCGATTGTTTCGATCGGGCCGCGAGTTAGACTGATCACCGTCGCCGTTTCCACCGTCGTCGCTGTCGCTGCAGCCAGCGGCGGAGCAGCAAAACGCGAGGAGCAGGGTAGAAATGCGAATCCAGGAGCCTGTAGTTGTGAGAGGCAGAGAACTCATTGTGTGCAATCCTAGTTCATCAATGCGGCACAGACTGCTACAGGGTGGTTCCGAGTGCAACGACAAATCGCAATCCACGCGTCGCTCGAGTCACCAGCCAAAATCACGTAGGCTGAAGTCGAGCATAAGCGCTGATGCTAGGCCAAATCTTCGGTCGTCACGACACAGTCTCGGCCTCTGGACTTGGCTACGTACAGAGCCTTGTCGGCCGACTCCATCAATGAGTGGAGATCGTCGGAGCCCGGAGCCCGATGCGCAACACCGATGCTCACTGTGACTTGAATTCGGCCTTCCTTGGTGTCGAAGGGCCGGTTCGAGGTGCCTTCCCGCAACCGTTGTGCAACCTTTGACTCTGCCGCGTTCAGTGTCGCTCTCGGTAATAGAACACCGAACTCTTCCCCACCGAGGCGCCCGAGAACGTCTCCGCCGCGCAGAAAGCCCTGGCATCGTGAGGCGAACTCCTTGAGTACCTGGTCACCCACACTGTGACCGTAGGTGTCATTGATGTTCTTGAAGTGATCTAGATCGAGCAATAGCAGGCTCAAGGGAGTTTCACTGGAAGCAGCCCGCTCGAGCGCTGACTGCGCAGATTCCAAGAACTGCCGACGGTTCGAGACGCCGGTGAGACTGTCCGTGGCTGCCAGGCTCTGTAGGTGTTGAAAATGACAAGCGTGGGCTACTGCCGAAGCCGCCTGACCCGCGAGCATTACAGCCAGACCGGTATCCTCCGCTGAGTAGCTTCCGGTCTGGTCGTCTTCGAGTGTGATAACCGCGATCACCACCTCTTGCCAGGTGATCGGTACGGCGATGAGGGAACGCGACTCCGGACGGCAGGGTCGAAATCGGGCGTCCATGTCCAGGTCATCGATTCGTAGAGGGCGGCAGGTTTCGACGACCTCCCGAACAAGGTTCGAATCAACTGGCTTCGCCTCGACATCTCCGTCAACAGGAAGACTCCGCTGCAGAAGCTCCCCAGCTTTGCCCGGTTCCTGCGCCAGACAGATCGACCCATGTCGACACTCGACCAGGGTGGTGACGGCCTTGAGAAGCTGATCGAGCACGTCGACGAGCTCTAAACTCGAACTCAATGTCGTTGCCAGGCCGCTGATCGTCTCAGCGAAAATTCGCTTCTGTCGTTCGGTCGCATACTCCAACTCCATCCCGATGAGTCCAGCGGTTTTCTGGGCGATGGCGATCTGGGTGCCAACCGCCGAGAGGATGTTGATATCGTTTTCGACGAAGACGCCCCGAACCAGACGGTTCTCGAGGTAGATGACGCCAACCAGCTCGTTCCGTACCAGCATCGGTGCGGCGATGATGCTGCGCAGGTTCTGCGCGACGATGCTCTCCGAGCTGACGCTGGCGCCCTCATCCACAGAGTTCAGAACCAGGCCTTCGCCCAGTGTCCTGACCCGTTCGACCACGGTTCGGCTGTATCTAGACGGCTCCAAAATCTCGGCGGCTGCCGCATTTCGTCCCAGACGGAATTCGAGCGGTTCAGCGGGATGGCTGCCGATACGAAACAAGAGAGCGCGCTCGGCGCCCAGGATCCGGACGATCTCATCGACGGCCACCCGAGTTTGTTCGTCTGCGTCTACAGTGCTCGCCAGTGAAAGGCTGATCGCTGTCAACGCCTCCAATTGCCGCGCAACCCGAGCCGCGCTGGGGCTCTGATTCGCGAAGCTCGATCGGCCGCTCATTGCGCTGAGGTTCGTGGTGCCGCTGAGTCCAAACTCTCGCCGAAGCGATCGAGCGTACGGTTCCCAGCCCTGTTCTAGCGCCATGCTGAAAGCGAGGTTGGCTTCAAAACTAGCTGGTTGAAGCTCTTCGTGCGACCGGTGGATAAGCGCGCTGAGCCGCAATAACTCGATACGTGCCCAGCGGTTGTCGCATCCAGCGGCGATTCCCTCGGCCTTCCGCATCAGCTTGCGCAAACCCCGCGTCCTACCTGTGAGGAAGCCGTGCAGCGCTTTGCAGGTGAGGTAGTGGCTTTTGAGAACGGCGCTATTTGAGACGGTTTTCAACTCAGCCAAGGCGTGGCGTACCTGCTCTTCGATGGCGGCCGCCTCCTCCTCGGTTTCGGCAGTTTCGAGTTGTTTGAGTCTGAGTCGCGCCTGTCCTACGTAGAAGTCACGAACGTACAACATCGAGTGGCTGGGCAGGATGGCCAACTCGCGAAACCGTTCGATGAACTTGTCTACGTTTGGTCCAGTCTCCCCCTGTATCACGTGGGTTACCACCGCTCTCGACAGGACTGCGGCCAGGATCCAACGATCTCCCACGTCTTCAGAGCAGAGCTCGAAGGCTCTGTTCAAGTTCTGGATGGCTTCCCGGGGTCGCCCAACGGCACTCAACACCGGGCTGGTATCGGCTAGGTTGTAAGCCTGTGTGCCGGCCAAGCGCCCAACGGACTGACAGCGGTCGACGATCCGTTCAGCAAGGTCCAGAGCGGATCTGCTGTGACCTCGCATGTACCAGTTCCAGGTCAGGTCGGAGCCCGCGTTGACGTAGTCGAAGGGGTCGAGCCAGTGCTCCTGTTCCTGAAGTACCGCGGCTTGAAGCCGTTCAGCCTCGAGTGAATCACCGAGGAAATGGACGCATACGGCCCGGTAGTACTCAACACGGGCCAAGCACCCCCGGTCGTGGATTTCGAGCGCGACACGATGGGCCCGATTTAGCTGGACATCGACCGCCCGCCGCAAGCCGAGGAGGGACAGGACGGCAGCGTAGTTGCAGTAGGCACCAACCAGTTCTTCGGACGGTCCGAGGCGCAACGCGGGGCGTAGCCCGCGAATCACATTGGCAACCAGCTCGAACGATGATCCCAGCTCGAAGAAGGTGAGCTGGCCGCCTAGATCGAGCAGGTGGGCCAGTACCGAGTTTCTGGAACGCTCGGCCTGGGTGCCAGTGCCGAATCCGATTTTCGTCGACGAAATCAGCTTTGCAACAAACCAATCCCAAGCAACCCGTGCGGCCGCCGCAATGGACACAGTGGGGACAGGCGCGCCAAGCAGGGAGAATGCGCGGACAAGGTTGCGCCGAGCTCCGTCAGTGTCTGCAGCACCCAAGTCGACCGCCGAGAGGCGGGCAAAACGCATAGCGCGTTCGTTATCGGTCGAGGCCAGCGCAATCGATTGGGCCAGGAATCCGCCAGCCTCGTCCCAGCGATCGGTTCGGATGCACGCTTCGGCGACGGCAGCCAAGCTCTCTCCACTGATCTCGACGTCGTTTCGCCCAGCGACTGCCAGCGCCGTCTCGAAGAAATGGAAAGCCTCCTGTGCGGCATATGAAACCGCCGCCTGGTGACCGGCGGCCAGGTTTGCAGAGACGGTTTTCTTCGGGGAACGTTCGGTCAGTCCCAGTCCAAAGTGGCGGGCGATGGAGTAGGTCTGATCCCCCTCTGCCTGGTCGAGTGATTCGAGAACCAATGCCCACCGTTGGTGCGTTTGTCTCAGCTGCTCGGGAGTCAATCCGCGTACAAGCGCTTCGCGAATCCGGTCGTGAACAAAGCCGAACCGCTCGGGGCAGACCTGCTCAACCAAACTATCAGACAGTCCCCGTCGCACTGATTGGCTGACTTCTGCCTCGTCATCGTGAACCCTGCTGAGGTGAGACTGTCGAAACTCGAACCCATGAACGGCCGCCTCTCGCAACACACCCAAAGACGACTGGTCCAACGCCTCGAGTCGCTTCGAGATCAGCTCGACGACCGTACCAGGCAGATTCAGTTGGTCGAGCTGTTCTGCTTGTACCTCCCAGTCGCCCCAAGCTGGTAAGACAACGCCCGCATGGACAACTGAGCGGACGAGTTCGAGCACCATGAGTGGGTTTCCGCCACTCAAACTACTGATGCGGGCCGCCACCCGAGAGTCGAGATGACCTCCCAACCGATTGGATGCGAGCTCTGCGACGCTGTCTGAGTCGAGCGGTGAGAGCTTGATCCGTTGCGACCGTTCGGCACCGAACAGATTCATGAACCGGTCGATGTGGACTCGATCGTCTCCCTGCGGCCGTGCAGCGCCCACCAGCATAAATGGAAGTTCGGCGGTCGCCTCGGCCAGTCTTTCGAGCACCGACCAGGTCGACTCATCCAGCCATTGTACATCGTCGATAAACCAGACTGCGCTCGAATGTCCCGTTGCCAACAGGCTCAGGAACTCAGCCAGAATCCGAAAATAGCGAGTGTCGTCGTTGCGCAGTTCCGGCGCAGGGCTGTCATCTGCGATAAGTTCACTCAACGACGGTGACAGCCGCCCGAGTATGGGGCCGATATCGCGAACGACCCGAGTCAATATCGAGGTTGATCGGTCGCGCGCCTCCTCCGGGAGTTCTTGCACGTCGTTGAGATGGTCGTTTATCGCTCTGGTCAAACTGGAGAATGGGGTCGGGTCTGCTTCGGAGCACTTGCTGCGGAGGACGAGGGCTCCGTGGTGCCTCAACTCCGACAAGAATTCGCCTACTAAGCGACTCTTACCCATTCCCCCCCGTCCTACGACCAGCACCGAGTGTCCTTGATCGATGCGAGCTAAATCCCACTGCTCGAACAACAGGGTGAGTTCGGGCTTCCGACCGATCAATGCCTCGACCAATTCGATCGAGCGACTGGCCTCTGTGCGTTCGGGGGGCGGTCCGCCCGGACTCAGAACCGCCGCGAGCTCAGCGCCACTCTGAAAACGATCCGCCGGGTCCTTTCGCAGCAGCCTCGCAATCGCAGCGGCCAGGGTTTCGCCAACCTCCGGGTTGAGCTGACGAACGTCAGGAGCGGATACGCCGATCGGCTGCGGGCTTTGACCATTCGAGGCCGCCTTCTTGAACGGGAGACTGCCAGTGCAACATTCGAAGAGAACGACGCCCAGCGAATAGAGATCAGCCCTCCCATCAACCGGTTGGGCCAGCAGACCGGTCTGCTCCGGCGCGCTGTAAGCGACCGTCCCGCCATAGCTTTCGTCGCCCACGTGTGTTTGGGTGGGGATGGCGACGCCGAAATCGATTAGCCAGATCCTCGCATCATCGCCGAGCAAGATGTTCTGCGGCTTGATATCCCGGTGCACGAGACCGTTTCGATGAACGTGTTCGAGGGCTCCTGCCAGAGTCGTCGCGAGGCGCAAGACGAGATCCAATCCCACCTCGCCTCCGGCGATGGCGTCAGACAGCGGTTTCCCACGCAACAGCTCTTGGACGATGTAGGGCCGTCCGTTGACCTCGCCAGTCGCCCAGATTCGCGGAAGCGCTGGATGGCGTACCGTGGCAAGCAGCGAGGCTTCGCGCTGGAACAACTCGTACAATTGATCGGCGGCGCTTGGGTCTGACGGCGACAAGATCTTAACCGCGAGCTCTTCAGCTCCCTTGGTTGCCCGATAGATCTCACTCGTCGCACCTCGTCCGATAACCTCCAGGAGCTTCAGGCCAGGTATTCGAAGCGAGGTAGGGGGGTGTCGGGCGGGTGGTCGGTGGCGCGGAGGCTCGCAGATCGAGCGCTTCGTGGACAACCACTGTTTCGGGCTGGGTCCGATGGGCGGACCCTAGCAAACCAGCAACCTCCGAAGCAGCGACAGGTTTGGCGAAGAGATAACCCTGAACTTCGTCACACCCCCGCCCCTTCAGGAACTCGAGTTGCTGCTCTGTTTCGACTCCCTCAGCGATGACGCAAAGACCCAACGCATGGCCCATGGCGATGACAGACGCCGCAAGCGCGGTCGAATTGGCGTCGTTTGGAACGTCGTCGACAAACGTCTTGTCGATCTTGAGTTTGTGGATGTTGAAACGTTTCAGGCTCGCGAGAGAAGAGTAGCCCGTTCCAAAGTCGTCAATGGCGAACTTGAGGCCCAACTGATTCAGCTGATCAATTCGCTCCGCGACCGTTTCAGGGTTGTTGGACAACGCGCCTTCTGTCAGCTCCAACTCTAGGTTAGCCGCGTCGAGTTGGGTTTCCTCCAGGATTTCAGCCACTCGCAATGGGAGTTCGACATCGCCGAACTGCACAGGTGAGACGTTGACGGCGACGACCAAATCGGGGTGGCCTTGGGCGACCCATTCGGCCGCCTGGCTGCACGCTGTCCGCAACACCCATTCCCCGATGGGTACGATGAGTTCAGTCTCCTCGGCGATGGGCACGAAGTCCGATGGCGCCATCGATACACCGTTGGCTCGGCGCCACCTCAGCAGAGCCTCGACACCGATGATACGACCCGTCTCGATATTGTATTGGGGCTGGTACACCAGCCTTAACTCGTTTCGTTCGATCGCACTGCGCAGACCGTGCTCTACCTCCAGGCGCCTCGACGAGAGAGCACCGATATGCTCCTCGTAATAACGAACCTGATTCCGGCCCGCACCTTTCGCCCGGAACATCGCGGCATCGGCGTTCTTGATCAACGTCTCGGCGTCGGAGCCGTCCTGGGGAAAGATGCTCACACCGATACTGATCGATACGAACAGCTCGTGATTTCTCACAACGCACGGTGCGACGAAGGCATCTAGAATGCGTTCGGCAAGGCCGGCGACCGACTTCGATTCAGATAGTCCGGGTGCGATGACCACAAACTCATCACCACCAAACCGGGCGACCGTGTCGCTGGTTCGGACGGCACCGCCGATCCGTTTGGCGAAGGCCTGAAGAAGCTCGTCTCCAACGGTGTGACCTAGGCTGTCGTTGATCGTTTTGAATCCGTCCAAGTCTATGAACAGGAGCGCCACAGACTCATCCCGCCGCACGGCTTGAGTGAGATGGGTGCCGAGACGGTCTCTAAACAAGTCTCGGTTGGGAAGATCGGTTAGGACGTCGTAGTACGAGAGCCGTTGAAGACGCTCACTCGTATGGGCGTGGGCATAGAGGTCCGAAAAGATACCAGCGTGGTAAGTTGGTTCCTCGCCTTGGCCGTGAATCGTGACGATACTCAACCACTCTGGATAGATGTCGCCGTTCTTGCGCCGGTTCCAGATCTCTCCCTGCCATTGCCCCGTCTCTTCCAGATGACGCCACATCGCCTTGTAGAAGTCCGGACCGTGACGGCCTGAACTCAGTAGACTCGGTGGTTGACCAACGGCTTCGGCCGAGGAGAATCCCGTGATTGTCGTGAACGCCTTATTGACCGCAACGATGCGAAGTGACGTGTCGGTGATCATCACCCCTTCTGGGGTCTTGTCCAAAACCGATGCTGCAAGCTGAAGCCGCCGATCGGCTCTGTCCGCCCCTGCGGTCGTGCCGGCGCGGGAGCTAACTCGCTTCACTCGGCGACCCGCGTAGAAGGCGATGATCAGTGCCAGCAAGAAGCCGGTCACCAGATAAGCGGCGTCAGGACGGAATGAGAGGGAGAGCGCAAAAGCACCTGCCAGCACCGCGACCGTGGCTAGTGCTCCACCCAACACCGATCCAGCAGTCCTTCCGGTTGACGTTGAACCGGTTCTGGAACTCCGGACGCCGTTGGGTCGCGCTCTCCGCTTCACAAGCTTGATTTCCCGTCTGAACGCCTGCGCGCCGGTTGCCACGGTCGCGAGCGCTGAGGGGAACCTCGCCGACAAGTAGCCAGCGCGACTACGAGCCCAGATACCAGCCTACGGTGCGGTCCCCTCACTTACTCTAGTTGTGTTTACGCAATATATCGTACGGGGATGGGAGCTGCCAAGTTAGATCCCCTTAGGTTTTAGCACCTTACCCTCAGCACACCGACACGAGCGAGTACGGGTCTGGTTTCAGGCGCAGAGCGCTCCGAACAGGGATCAGCCTGCACCCCTACAGGGCGACAAACAAGCACAACCCCCTCACCTCTCATCCCTCATCCCTGAAATCGCTTCCTGCCGGGGCGTCTTCGTAGTACATCGTTGTGACTGCTAGGACACGCAATACGGGAGACAGCGGATCATGAACCTCACACGAATCTTGTGCCTTGGAGCGGTTTTTTTCCTATCTGCCAGCCCGGCCTTTGCCGAGGAGCCGACCGAGCCCACCAGCGAACCGACCACCGAGGCCGCCCCTCCGGCGGATTACGACTCCGGCTACGCCGCTTGCGTCGAAGCTGCGGGTTGCGCGGCGATCGATGACGATATGGGTATGTGTGAGGTGGATTGCTGTGAAGAGGTCTGCCCACAGGTCAGACCAACCTGGCTCGAGGGTGACGAATGGGTTTGGCCCGATGACTGCGAGTGCGGCCAGCGCTACGGCGAGTGGGAATAGTCACCTCGGCCCACCATCTACCACCACGACTCGATATGAATATCATTGCCATTTCCAGACCCTCTGTACTCATCATGGCGGTCAGCTCGCTGGCCTTAGCGGCCGCCTGCTCGGACGAACCTAGCGTCGCCGGTGCCGGAGTTGACGCCGGGCCCGACGGTCAGGGGTGCGAAGTTGCCAATCTGATCGTTGAACCGATTTGGATCGCCGGTTCTGCTGGAGAGCGGAGCGAACTGGGGACCTTTGGAAAACCGGACGCCTTGATTTTGACTCCCGAAGGCATTCTGCTGGCCGGGGATGAGGACGCTGAGTTCGAGGAGATTCATCTCTACGACGTGCTGAGCGAAAACCCCAACGAGCGGGCTGACTCGCTGGAATCCCTGGCCGATTGGGGCGCAGACCCGGGGCCTGGCGGAAGCGGCCCGTTCGAGTTCCGTGCCGTCTCGGGCTTTGCCCAGCATCCCGAAACCGGGGACCTGTACGTCGTCGAGCAGGGCAACTACCGAATCCAGGTTTTCAATCCCACCGAGCCGGCGGATGAGGCTCCCTACTTCGTTTTCGACCGCTTCTTGGGGACCCGAGCGCCTGATCCCGACGCGCCGGCCGACGGCGAGTTCGTGCGACTTCAGGCGGCCCGATTCGATTCGGCCGGGCGCTTATTCGTGTCGGACGATGCCAAACGTGCGGCTGAGACGGCCCGTCGCGACATTCAGGTGTTCGATAGCGATGGCAACTTCTTGGATAAACTCGGAGACGGAAGCTACGGTCCTTTGGGTACCCAGGGAAACCTCCAGGAGCCCGAGAATTTCGTCATCGACGAGGAGCGCAACCGCATCTACGTCTGTGATGAAGGGCCAGGTACCATCGTCGTGTACGCCTTCGACGATTTCTCGTTCGTGACCTTGTTCGAAACCGCCGGTACCCCCAATGGGGTCGATCTCGACCAGGACGGCCTGATTTACGTCATGACCGAAGGTGAGGAATCGGAAACCCGGGTCCAGGTATACGAACCAGAGAATTTTTCGGTGGTTACTCGTTTTGGTGCCTTCAGCGAAGTTGATGACCTCAGACCCGGTTACTTCAATTCCCCAGATACCCTGATCATCAGTGTCGAGTACGACCTGCTGGTCATCGCCGACCAAGGTCACGACCGCATTCAAGGCTTTCGTCTGAGTGAGATTCAGAGTCGAACCTGCTCGAGCGAGCACCAGGCGCCGGCTGAATACGGGGCGTTGCTGATCACCGAGCTCATGAAGGACGTAGCCAACGCGCCCGATGACGACGCGGAGTGGCTCGAACTGCACAACCCGAGCGATAGTGAAACCTACGACTTGAGGGGTTGCACCCTTTCTGACGAGGGCAACGACTATGTCATACCCACCAGTTTGGTCATCGCCCCCGGCGACTATGTGTCCCTGGGACGCTCGGCTGACTCGTCTCTAATTGGCTTCTCCCCCGACCACAGTTACGGCGCGACGATCAAATTGTCAGACGGCACCGACACGCTGGCAGTGTCCTGCAACTCGACGTTGATCGACGAGGTGAGCTATGACGCCGGCGACACTTTTCCGAATGAACAGGGCCGCAGCTTGACCCTATCAACTCAGGCCTTCGACGCCGACGCCAACGACCTGGGTGAGAACTGGTGCAGCGGCCAAAACGAGTACACCGCGGGCGAGTTCGGGACTCCCGGCGAGGCCAACGACGAATGTCCCCGCTGAAGCCGGGTCTGATGTGCTCAGCCAACGAATGTAGCTGTGGTCACGGCGTGTCCGCGCCGCGTCTCGCTGAGGGTTCAGAATGCTTGTAGAGACCATTTCAAACTTTGCGTCCGAGATGAGTTGGGATCAGTTGAGCGATCCGATCAAGCGCCTCGCGCGTTGCCAGCTCATTGGCTGGCTGGGAAGTGTCCGATCGGGGCAGCTCATCGACGAGGCCGAAGGTATCTGTTCAGTTGCTGGCCAATTCGGCGCTGGCGAAGTGCCCGTTCACGGAGTCCCAGAGCAGCGGTTCTCTGTGTTGGGTGCGGCCTACGCGTCCACTGTTTTCTCGTGCGCGAACGACTACGACGACTACCTATTCTTGGCTCACACAGGTCACTCAGCCTGCGGGGTTGCGGCGGCGGTTGGCTACCAAAACGGAGCGAAAACCCGCGACGTCCTGGCCGCTATGGTTGCCGCCAACGAAGCGATGGGTCGGTTGGGTGCGTCTTGTTTGATCGGGCCCCAAAACGGGCAACTTTGGACGTTCGTACACCTCGCGGGAGCTGTGATCGCAGGGGCGCGCCTAGACGAACAACCAGCTGATGTACTTTCGAGTGCTTTGAGCCTGGCGTTCTTCCAGCCGCCCCACGCGCTCTGGCCAGGGTTTGGCGCGGCCTCGAGCAAACTGCTGTCGGCGGCGACACCCACGCTACTCGGCCTACTGGCCCTCGAACACGCCAAGTCGGGAATGACTGGGGCGGAGGACGCCCTCGAAGGACCCCAGGGGTTCTTCGATCAGTTCAGTTACCTACCACTGAAATCCGTCTTCGACGACCTCGGCACACACTTCGTTACTCGGTCCTTGTCAATCAAGCCCGTGCCTGGCTGCGCGTACGTCACCGCACCCATCCAGGTGGCGCTGAAATGTGCCCAGGACTTCGGACTTGCGACTGGTCGACCTCTGCGGCCTGAAGACATTCAACGAGTCCGCGTGAGCGCTGGCCCGATGACGATCGGTATGCAGCGCCTGCTCGGCCATCGCGCCGAGCGCCCCCCGTACATTTCTGAGGGCGTCAACTTCTCGGTACCGCTCAGCGTGGCGGTGGCCCTGTTGCATGGGGTAATGACCCCAAAAGAGCTCACACACACTGCTCTCGCAGAGCACCGGGAACAGTTGGGAGCGATCGCCAACCGGGTGGAACTGAAAGCAAACGGCTCGCTTGCGGCTGATCTCGTGAAGCAAGTTGGCTTGAGGACGGGTTTGGTGCGCCACCTGAGACGTCATCCAACTAAGAAGGCGATTCGGGCCCTAGGCCGTGCGCTCCGAACCGCCGGTGCCAACCGCGGTTCGGGCTCGAACCGACTCCGTATCGAACTCCTACGGAAGCTCCGCTTCGACAGCGACTCGTTGGGCGAGTATGGCGAGGAGCGTTACGCCTTCGCCTATCCGTTCGGCGCGGAGATGTGCCTCGAGACCACAGCGGGGGAGTTTCATCACGCTGTGCGGATCCCGGCAGGCGCTTCGGGACGGTCGATCGATTCGATTGCGGAACTGGCCGAAAACAAGTTTGTTCGCGAGTGCAACGAACCTGCGGACGCGAGCTCCTGGGCCAAACAGGTCATCTCAGGGACGCTCGACGACGATCCCTTTCCAGAGCTGTGGCGGCGAATGCCGTCGTAAATCGGATCTGTCTGCCGGCCGGATCTCCCGTGCCACATTTACCGAGAAATTCTGTATCTCGATCGGCCTCGGCTATGCTCGCCGAATGTCTCAGCTGACGAACGCAACCGCGCTGTCCCTGAAAGCCGGCTTCGCATCAGGACTTGCCTACGGGCTGGCTGTCGCGACGAATAATCCAGACGGTGTGTCAGCCGCCTTCGTCGCAGTTGTCTGCACATCGCCGATCGTCTTAGCCGGCTTACGGCGGGCATTCGAGCAGGCCTTGGCCAGCCTTCTGGGCGGAGCCATTGCCGTCGCGATCGCCATTACAGGTATGCCCCTGGGGTTGGGCCTCGGTCTTTCAGTGGGACTATCGATTCTTGTGGTTCACGCGCTGCGAGTTGGGCGAGCTTATCCAGTGGCGGCGTTTACCGCTGTTTACATCTTCCTCCTGGACATGGGCGGGCCCGGTCTTTCCCTTCAGGTGCGGGCCATGTCGGTGGGATTGGGCGCAGTCGCCGCGACGATTGTGAATATTCTCGTGTCGTCAATGTACTATCGACGCATCTACCGAGAGCGAACAAGGCTGGCGGTTGCAGCTGTGGCTGAGCACATTTCCAAGCTCGCCGAGGGTCCACCGACCTCGATTCGTCCGGTCTTTGACGTCCTGAGCGAACTGGCGCGCGATGTTGCTCTGGCCGAGAAGGAGCTCGGATTTAGACGAGATGCAAACCGACAGGCTCTACGGGAACAGGCGGAGCAGATCGAGACGCTCATCCGGCTCAGTCACTTCAGCGCCGACCTGGCTTTGGTCGTCAATGAAGCGGGTGAGCCGCTCACAGAATCCGACAGAGCACTTTTCAAACACGTCGCAGCTGTCCTCTGCGGCGAATCACCCAGCCCGCCGTCGGGACTGGGCGAAATCGGCACACGGGTTCTGGCAGCTCTAGACCGCTTTGAACGCTCCGTACAGCACTCGACGGCTTGAGGCTATGAGGTCTGCCACAAGACAGGCTATAGTCCGCCTATGGCTACCGTCACTGTTTTAGGTTCCGGGATGATGGGCACGGCGTTTTGCGTGCCCCTGCTCGACAATGGCCACGACGTTCGTCTTGTCGGGACCCATCTCGACCAAGCGATAATCGAGTCGCTGCGAGCTCGTGACTACCACCCCAAACTCGACTTTGTCGTACCGAGCGGGATGGCCTACTTCCAAGTCGACGAACTCGAGCAAGCGCTTCTGGGCGCCGACCTGGTCGGACTTGGTGTGAGTTCAGCGGGTATCCGATGGGCCGCCGAAACGCTTACCCCCCACCTCCCCAGTGATGTGCCCGTCGTCTCGATCGCAAAGGGTCTCGAATGGGGCGAAGGTGGCTTCAGAATCCTCCCCGATGTCTTTAGGGACGGGCTTGGTCGAAGCGATGTTTGCGAGCCCGTCGCGGTTGGGGGACCCTGCATCGCTGGCGAGCTGCTCCGCCGAGCCGAGACGTGCGTCGTGATGAGTGGCCGGGACAGCGCGTTAGCATCAGCGATCGCTGACCTGCTGCGAACCGACTACTACCACGTGTGGACCTCCCCCGATCCGGTGGGCGTCGAGGTCTGCGCCGCTTTGAAGAACGCCTATGCTATGGCCATTGGATTCGCCCCGGGACTTCACGAGAAGAGGGGCGGCCAGGGCGGCAGTATCGCGCTGCACAACTACGAAGCGGCAGTCTATACCCAGTCGTTGGTCGAGATGAAGCGTCTGATCGGTTTGGCCGGAGGTGAACCGACCACCGCCGATGGGCTGGCAGGCGCAGGTGACTTGCTCGTCACCTGCAACGGAGGTCGGACGGGTCGGTTCGGTCGTTGGCTCGGCCTCGGACTGTCGGTGGACGAGGCGGTCGAGAAGATGGACGGGGCGACCCTCGAATGTTTAGACATCATTCGTATCGTGTCTGACGCGCTACCAACCCTCATCAAACGGACCGACCTCGGTGAGGCCGATGCCGGAGAGATCGTCGGTGCCGTCACCGAAGT
>CAZDBH010000152.1:0-16343 GCA_964503485.1 uncultured Bradymonadales bacterium
GGCCTGCGTGGGTGTCGACGACCATACCGCTGGCTATCCCGTAGGCCGTGCCCAAGACCACGTTGGCTGTCTTTCGGGCAACGCCTGGAAGTTTCACGAGCTCGGCCAGGGTGTTGGGAACAACTCCCCCGAACTCTTCGACTATCATGCGTGACGCCCCGGTAATCGCCTTCGCTTTGTTGCGAAAGAACCCCGTGCTACGCACACACTCCTCGACCTCTTCGATATCGGCGTCCGCCAGTGAAGCCGGCTCGGACCAGCGAGTGAACAAGTCCGGCGTGACCATATTCACCCGACGATCAGTGCTCTGCGCGCTCAGAATCGTCGCGATGAGAAGAGTCCACGCATCCCCGTGAACCAGCTCGCAAAAGGGCTGTGGAATACCCTGCTCTAGAATGTCCTGAATTGCCTTCGCGTCCGCCATTCCGCCCTCCCCTTACTCCGCACCCAACTACCGTAGCAGAGCGCGCTTGTGAAGAGTCGAGAGCTGAGAGTTGAGAGCTATCCACCAAAAACTACCAACTACTGGCTACCAACTACCAACCAAAACCTACACACTACCGACGAGTAACCACCAACTCGGAGCAAACCGTGCCCAAGCCGACCACAAGCCCGTTCCTTGTCCCCACAAATGGGAGCTTCGAGCTTTCTCGAGTTTCGACCAAACCACCTGGGGAAGCGCCGGGGAAGAAGCGCTGTAAGAGCCTACTCAAGAAGCTGCGTTCGGAGCTGGCCGACCTCCAAGAGGTCTTGTACGCTCACAACAAGTACTCGGTTTTGCTGCTATTTCAGGCGATGGACGCCGCGGGGAAGGACGGGACGATTCGGGCCTTACTAACCGGCGTCAATCCGGCCGGTTGCCAGGTCTTCAGCTTCAAACAGCCCTCGAAGGAGGAACTCGACCACGATTTCCTGTGGCGTACCTCGCGACGCTTGCCAGAGCGGGGACGCATCGGCGTCTTCAACCGAAGCTACTACGAGGAGGTGCTCGTCGTCCGGGTCCATCCCGAATACCTCGGCGGGCAGCGGCTACCACAGCAGGCCCCACTCGACCAACTGTGGGCGGATCGCTTTGAGTCCATCCGGACCCATGAGCAACACTTGGCAAACAACGGCGTCGTCATCTTGAAGTTCTGGCTCAACGTTTCGAAAGAAGAGCAGAAGAACCGATTCTTGAGTCGACTCGAGCGTCCCGAAAAGCACTGGAAGTTCTCATCGGGGGACCTCAAAGAACGTGGCTTCTGGGACGACTATCAGAGCGCATATGAGCAACTGCTGCAGCAAACTTCGCGGCCATGGGCGCCTTGGTACGCGATTCCGGCTGACGACAAACCCTATATGCGCTGCACCGTTGCCGACATTGTGACACGGACGCTTCGCGGCCTGCCGATGTCCTATCCTGAGGTTTGCGCGTCTGATCTGGCGAAGTTCGAGGGAATGAAACAGGCCTTACGCGATGAATGAGGCAGCCACCTCGACCTGATTGTTTGGCCATCTTGCCTCCCCCTCGCAACTCAAACCCGAATCTTCGCTTGGCGAGGTCGGTTCTAACCGTGTATGATTCTTGGCGTTTGAGAGCAGGGATGTTCATCGCTTCGTCTGCTGGATAGCGCGTATTGCGCTCGCCTAGCAAAGCCAAACTCCGCAACCCAGGGCTTTCGTCAACCGCGAAAGCAATTCCGCTTGGGCAATTGGAGCTCCTAGAAATCGCCGGTGCTGGCGGCATGGGAGAGGTTTGGCGTGCGCATCACGGTAGCGAGCAAATTCCCGTCGCCGTCAAAGTGATGAGTCGTGCCAAGGCGGGGGATCCGCGCTTCAAGGCGGCTTTTGCTAACGAAGTCCGGGCCGTCGCTCGTCTCAATCATCCCGGTATCATCTCGGTCTTGGACTACGGCCAGGTCACCCGAGCGGCAGCCAAAGTATCGGAGGGCGCTCTGATCGAGGGGACGCCCTACTTGGTCATGGAGTGGGTCGAGGGCTCTTCTCTGCGGGGAAGATCCCGACTTGCCGATTGGCCTACGATCCGGGGCGTCCTGCTCGGAATATTGGACGCACTGGCCTATGCCCATGCCCGCGACGTCATTCATCGCGATCTGTCCCTTGCCAACGTGCTGTTACGGGGCGGCTCCCACAAACAACTCAAGCTGATCGACTTCGGTCTGGCCGCCCTCCCGGCGGGCGAGCACGATGAACCACTCAGCAAGGTCGTTGCCGGGACACCCGCCTTTCTGGCTCCTGAGCAGATCCTCTCGTGGAAGTGGGACGAACAGGGGCCTGCCACCGATCTCTACGCTCTCGGGGTTATCGCTCACTATCTCCTGTGTGGTCGACTCCCCTTTGTGGATCCTGACCCCGCCAAGCTGCAGGCAAAACAACTGACTGAACCAACCCCTAAGCTGGTTCCAATCGTCGAGGCGCCCGAAGGGTTGGGGCGTTGGGTTGGGAAACTGATGCGGAAGGAGCCACAACAGCGCTTCTTGTCCGCCGCCGACGCGGCCTGGGCGCTCACCCACGTCGACCGCTGGGGACCGCTTTCGCCAGCAAACAGGGGCCCCGCGCTCAACGAAGGACAGGGCGACGCCACCCTCACCGATATCGGCGTCACCCTCGATACCCTTCTAGGAGGACCGTGCGATCACCGTGAATTCCTGGATACGCCACCACCGCAACCTGCGGTAACGGACAACCTCGAGTTTTCGGTTCCGATTCCCTGGTCCTGGAGGCGGGAAGAGGGAACCATAGAGGCACAACTAATCGGTGCCGGGCTCGGCCTACACGGCCTCAGAACCGTCCCATTCGTCGGCCGAGAGCGAGAACGTGACCAGATTTGGGAGACCCTCCGCCGAATCGCCAGTAGCGGTCGTTCCGAGGCGTTCATTCTCGCGGGTTCCGCCGGATGCGGTAAGAGCCGGCTAGCGGAGTGGATCGGCCGGCGGGCGCGTGAGGTGGGTTCCACAACCGTGCTTCACGCCTTTCATTCGGCCACACCTTCGGAATCGATGGGCCTGCCGCAAATGGTCGCCGAGTGGCTGGGCTGCGTGGGAATGTCTCGCGAAGACGTAAACAAACACCTTCAAAACCGACTGGTCGACCGCGGGCAGACCACGTTCGAACAGGCGCAGATTCTCGCAGACACGGTTTGCCCAGTAGCGGTATCCGAAGCGACGAAACCGAGGGACAGAGCGGTTGTGTACGACGCGATTCTCGCGTTGATTCGATCGCGGTCCGGTGATCGGGCGGCGATTGTGTGTTTGGACGACGTTCAGTGGGGCGCGGACGCTCTGAAGTTCGTGGACCACGCGTTGCGGTCCAAGGCCCAGACTCCCGTACTCTTCCTAGCGACTCTTCGATCGGACTCGCTTCAGGACCGGCCCGACGAGGCCGCCAGACTCATCGATCTGAGCAACCAGACTCGGCTTCGTCGGGTCGAGATACCACCCCTCAATCAGAGCGAAGCCGAGGAACTGGCCAGTAATCTACTGATTCTCGAGCCCGGCCTCGGCGAGGAGCTCCGCCAACGGGCCGCGGGAAACCCGCTGTTTATCACTCAGCTCCTGGACGACTGGATTCGCCGCGGTGTTCTGGAAGCCGGCTCACGTGGGTTTCGACTGCGGGAGGGAGAGGCAGCCAAGCTTCCCGATTCGCTGCGGGACATCTGGAGGCAGCGGCTCGAGCGGTTGCTTGGGGACGTTTCCAAACTGACGGGTACCGGCTACCCGGAGCTTCAGCGCGCCCTCGAGATCGCCGCCCTGCTCGGCAGGCGCGTCAATCCCGCCGAATGGCGAAGCGCCTGTGAAGCTGGGGGAACTGCCAGCCCACCAGAACTGGTCGACCATCTACTCAAAAGCAGACTGGCCGTCGCAGAACCGCCTGGTTGGTCATTCGTTCACGGCATGCTCGTCGAAAGCCTGGGCCAATCAGCCCGAGAAGCGGGACACCTTCAAGCAGCACACCTGGCTTGTGCTAGAGCGTTGGAAGCCGCCCAAGGCGACCACGCCGGCGAACGGGTTGCGCGCCACCTTCTGGCTGGGGGTCGGCCCGAGGAAGCACTTCCGCTCTTGACCCGTGCCGCCACGGCCCAGTTCGGAAACGGCAACATTCGCCGAGCCGAAGCCCTACTCGCAAAACAAGGCGTGGTTGTCCAGGAGCTCGCCCTCTCACGAGAACACCAAGAGCGCGTTCACGGTTGGATTCTGCAGGCGAAAATCCAACGCTGGAAGGGCAATGTCGAAGCAGCCGCCCGGTGGGGTGCTCGAGCCGAGGCTGTTGCCCGGCGGCGGGGATGGCTTCATCTCCTACCCGAGATACTGGCGACCAGCACTGCTCCCGGTTCCAAGACGGTCCTTCCGCCCATTCCCGGCCTCGAGATCGAGCGGGAAATCGGCACTGGCGCCCACTCGGTGGTCTATCTCGCGCGAAAGGGTGACTCTCGTTATGCAGTCAAGTTCCTGAAAAGCCAGGAGGGCCGCATCTCGAGCAGCGCAGTGCGCACCTTTCGACGCGAGACTGCCCTCGTCGCCTGTTTGCGCCATCCTGCTATACCGTCGATTCTCGAACTCGATGAGAGCGCCGGAAGGCCGTACCTCGTTCGGCAGTATGTCGAGGGCGAGAGTCTGCACGACATCCTCGACCGAGGTCGCGTCGCCGAATCGACCCTGCTGAACGTCGCCGAAACGGTCGCGGCGGCACTGGCAGAAATTCACCGGCGCGGATTGGTTCATCGCGATGTGAAGCCCGGGAACATCATCATCGAACCGTCGGGCGACGCGAAACTGATCGACTTCGGATTGGCGACCCGTATTGCTGACCAGGAACGGTCAGAGAAAGTGGCCGGCACCTTCCGCTACAGCGCTCCCGAACAGACAGGGATGCTTGATCGCCCGGTTGACGGTCGGGCCGATCTCTATTCTCTCGGCGTCGTTCTTTTTCACTGTGCTGCGGGACACCCGCCTTTTCTCGCCGAGGACCCGGTCGAGCTCGTGCGCCAGCACGCCACACTCTCGCCTCCGGATCTCCGTCGAATCGACCCGTCGCTCTCTCCGTGCCTCTGTATGATTGTCGAGCGTCTACTCGCCAAAGACCCGGACGACCGATACCAGTCAGGCGAAGAATTGCGCGCCGACTTTCGCCAGCTCGCGCGCCTGGACTCGCGAATCGTCGCCGGAGAACAAATCAGCCTGGGTCAGTCCAGCTACGTGGCCGAGCCAACCGAGTGGATGCCCCTGTTGGGCCGGGATTCGGAGCTAGCCGACCTACGGGAACAGTGGCAACGGGCGCGAGCCGGTAAGGGAAGCGCAGTGCTCGTGGCAGGCGAACCTGGCAGCGGAAAAAGTAGACTGGTTCGGGAACTGCGATTCGAAGCACAACGGATGGGAGGCACAGCGCTTTCTGGGAAATGCGTGGAACAGGACCGGCTGCCGTTCGGCCCGATAAAGAACGCACTCGAGTCCTACGCGGCCCGTATTCTTCGCTTGCCCGACGCTGCCCGGGAGCGCGCAGAGGAGCAGCTTCGCATCGCGGCCGGGGAGTTTGCGCCTCGGCTTCGCAGGTTTACCGCTGGGTTAGCTAGGATACTCAGTGGTACCTCGAACCCCCGTCAGGCCCCCGACCTCCCGTTCTACGATCTCGTGACCGAGTTCCTTTTGCGACTTGCCGACGTCCTCGGACCGACAATCTTCTTTATTGATGACGTTCAGTGGCTAGATGATGCAACCCGACAAGTTGTCCTGAGAGTGCTCGACCGGATTCCTCACTCTAAGCTTCTCTTTGTTGGTGCGGGACGAAACGACGCCGAGAGCGCGGTTCTTACCGAACGTTTCGGGGACGACTGCGGTCCCTGTCTTTCTGCTCGGTTGAACCTCACCCCGCTCGGTGACTCGGCGGTGAAGGCGCTCCTGACTCACTTTTTCGGTGGCCAGGCCATCGATCCCGTGTTCTCGAAACATGTGGCTTTACGAGCCAACGGTAATCCGTTCGCGGTCGGGGAATTCGTTCGGGCCACGCTTGACGCAGGGCTCGTACGACCCCATTGGGGTGAATGGGTCGTTGATACCACCGGCTTGGAGCAAATGGAGCTGCCAACTGACGTGGTCCAGTTGGTCGTGAAACGTATCACGGACCTGGCGCCGAGTACGCGCACGGTGCTTACCGCAGCGGCCGTCCTCGGCTCGCGGTTTCGGCTGGCCGTGCTGGCTCCTGTCGTCGGTCTTGACTTCGATCTCGTTGCGGCCGCCATCGCCGAAGCCACCTCGGCCCACCTCATTGAACGCGATATGAGGGAGTACGCTTTCGTTCACGATCGGGTTCGCGAGGCGTTGCTCGCCCCTCTCGATACGGCGGATCTGGTCGATCTGCACCAGCAGGCTGCGATCACTCTCGAGCAGGTCGTCACTGGCGAGCTAGACGAGATTTACGCCCTGGCGCAACACTACGGCAATGGGCGGGTCGTTGAAAATCCGGATCGCGTTTTCGAGACGAACTTCGAGGCCGGACGGGCCGCGTTGGAGAACTACGCCGACGAAGAAGCCTTCTGCTTCCTCGAAACCGCCGCGGCCGCGGGTGAAATGGCCGGAAGACGGTTCGATGCCGTCTTCAACGGCCTCCGGGGTGCGGCCTGTGCTCGCACGGACAGACTGATCGAAGCGGCCGGCTATTTTGCGACCGCAATCGAGCAAACCGCCACCCCACTGGAGCGCGCTCAGCTTCGGGTACGGTTGGCTCGGGTGCACCTGGCTAATCATGATAGCGACCTCACGTGGGACCAATGCCGCAATGCACTCGCTGAAACAGGTCGACCCTTTCCCAAATCGATGTTTGGGAGGACGCTCCGGGCCATCATGGACTGGGCACGCGGAGTAATAGTCGGCCGACTTCGGTGGGGCTACGGGTCAGCTTCGGGCGGTGCCCGGGAGCGGCTCCGGATTCAAGCGGAGGCCTTTCATGTGGGCACTCACGCAGCGTACTTCGAACTGGATGCCGTCCATTGGCTTCAACTCGCCTTGAGTTCGCTATACCCGGCCAACCGGGTGGGCCAGTCTGTTGAGCTGGCCAACGCCTACTGCTCGTACGGAGGCGCCTTGGCCAGCCTAAAAATGGTCGGTGGCGCAGCGCGATACACCGATTTAGCAACCAGCGTAGCGACTGAGCTCGGCGACCGGCAGACTCTTGCCAGAACCAAACTGTGGCAGGGCGTCTCTTGCTCTGTCAGCGGCCGCTGCGCCGAGGCCGTCTCGGTTTATGACAAGGTGATCGAAGAACACGGCACCTGGTTGCACACGGCCGACTACCTCTCAATTGTCGGGGACCACGTCTTCAATCATTGGATTCGCGGATACGCCCGCGAGGCTCGAACGGTGCTCACCTATCTCGTGGCGAAGCTGAGGCGGACCAGAACCCGGACCGGCGGCATTATCGGTCATCCCCTCTTGTCGCTGCAGCTCGCGATCATGCCGACGCTCGGCAAGTCGGGTGAGGCGGCGCAGTATATCCAGGACGCAAAACGACTGGCGGCGGAGCATCCTGACCACCGTTTTCGCGCCGCGATGCTCGGCCTCCACCTTACTGCTTACTACCTCGAGCGTGAGGAGTACGGGCAAGACATGGAAGAGGCGATGGCGCTCTTCCGTAGCGTCATCCCGCCACTCCGGCTGACCCTGCACCACTATCGCAGTTTCTATGTCTACTACGGCTACATCTGCCTCAATCAGCTCTTGGAAGCACCCGACGGGGAGCTCATCGGGCGAATCGAGTCCCTCGAAGGCGCGTCACGCGAGCTATCCATCACCCACCGCCAATGTGCCCGTCTATCTGTGTCACTCGCTGGTAATCAAGGCGTGCCTGAAACGGTTCAAGGGCCGCTATCGGAAGGCGGAGCGACTGCTGAAGCGAGCCCAGGAAGTTGCTGAGAACGCCGACAGCGTGTGGGGTTACTACGCGGTCGAACGAGAGCGTGCCCATCTCTTGATCGCTCGCGATAATCCACGGGCCGCCAGGGCGCACGCCTCGATCGCCCACCATATTGCCGTCGAACATGGCTGGATACGGCGCGCTCGGCGAATTCGTCGCGAGTTTCCTGGGCTGGAGCGCGTCATCGAACCGCCGACCTATTCATCCAGTTCGGGCAGCAGTGGCAGCTCGGTCAAGACTCGGCAGATACTGGAGGCGCTGCTCAACGTGAGCCTGGCCGCCTCGAACACCCCCAACGACCCAGACGCACAAGCTCGGGCAATACTTGATGAAATCGTACGAGCCCTCAGCGCTCAGCGGGCGTTTCTCTTCCTGTGTGGTGACGATGGAGACGACCTCCAGCTGAGGGCCGGGCGAGACAACCAAGGCAAAGACATCGGGCATCTCGAAGCCTACAGCACAACCGTCGTGGAGCGAGTAGCCACTAGCCAAACCGCACTCGTCATAAGCGGCACTGAAGAGGGTCACAAGCTCGGTTCGCACAGCGCCATTGTAAATCGCCTGCGGAGCATTATCGCGGCTCCGGTTTCCTGGAACGACTCCTTCCTCGGCGTGGTGTATCTGGACAACTCGTTGGCTCGCGGCGTCTTCAGCCAGGACGACGTCGAGGTACTGACAGCGTTGGCCAATCACATCGGCATCGCTGTCCAACAGTCGCGAATGACGAACCTAGAGATCGAGCGACACAGTCAGGCCCGCCGGCTTACCGAACAAGAGCAGCTCCTCAATCTTCTGGACGCCGCGACGAGCAGCCTCGAAATCGAACAGCTGGCTCGCACCGTGGGTCACAACATCAAGACCCTGTTCAAAGCCGAAGCTGCGACGATTTTTCTGCTCGGACCGGATGGAACCACGCCAGAAGTGGTCGCTACAACAGCCTCGTCACCGACCATTGTCCTGGCCTCGACCAGTGAAACCAGCTGGATTGAGCGAATCACCGGAAACAGCCCGTATCGACATCTCGTCATTCCTCTCGTCGGCGACGGTGCGGTCCTGGGGGCGGCTGCTTTGGCCTATTCCCGCGACGACGAGACCCCAATCGCCTTGCAGACCGTTGCTACACGCGTGGGCAGGCATATCGGACAGGCTTTCAGTAATGTGAAGCGGCTAACCACGGATCGGGGGTGAGTGGGCCACGCTGTTTTGCGACCTCGGGTTGCACATGGCCTCGTGATTGTTGTATCCCTCCGCGGCATGAACACAAGAGACGACTCCAAATTCGGAACCGGGCATTCGGATGGACTGCAACAGCTCGAGCCGCTCGACGTAGTTAGTGCCGAGTCGACCGATGAGCTCCTTGCTCGCATGGCGCGCACGGCTTTCGGAGGCCGCCAGCTCGGCGAAGCGGCTGACGTTCTCGAGGCGATGGTGCGAGACTCCGACTGCTGGGTGGTGGGTACCTTCTCAGGTGCGATGACCGTCGCGAAGCAGGGCCTACTACTTGTCGAGATGATCGACCGAGGCCTTCTCGATGCCGTGGTGTCGACCGGCGCCCTCATGACCCATGGCTTGGTAGAGGGTGCGGGGCTGAAACATTTCAAATACCGCGCCGATATGAATGACGACGAGCTCTTTGAGAAAGGCTACGACCGCGTCTATGACACGCTCGAGTTGGAGGGCAACCTGGGCGAATTGGAGCGCACTGTTCACGAGGTCCTGTCGGAGTGGGATGGCTCCCAGGTGATGTCGTCGCGCACCTTTCTCGAGGCAATGGGGCACTTCCTGAGCGACAAGGGCCTGGGACGGTCCATTCTAGCGAGTGCGTTCCAGAACAAGGTCCCGGTCTATATTCCGGCGTTTACTGACTCCGAGCTGGCTCTGGATGTCGCCTTCCACAACGAATACCGGTTGCGGAACCGGCGCGAACCACTGCGGTTTGACCCCTTCCTCGACTTGGAGGACTTTCGCATCCGTGCGACCTCACACAAGAAACTGGGCATCTTCACAATCGGTGGCGGGGTTCCACGCAATTGGGCCCAACAGGTTGCCTGCTACGAAGATCTAAGGCGGGCCCGGGTCCCTGAAGCCGACCACGGGGAGGCTATTCGTTATCGCTACGGCGTCCGAATCTGCCCCGAGCCTGTCCACTTTGGCGGCCTGAGCGGATGCACCTACAGCGAAGGGGTTAGCTGGGGGAAATTCGTCTCTGCAGCTGAAGGCGGCAGGTTTGCGGAGGTTATGGCCGACGCAACGATTGCTTGGCCATTCTTGCTCAAGGGCGTCATCGAAAGGCTCGAAAAATCGGAACTCGCCCAAGACTGACCTTCCAGTCGGACGAGACCTAGACCTCGACCCGAGGCACTGAAATCAGTGTTCGCCGATCGAGGTCGAACGCCGTGAGACTGCCGCCCCACACACATCCGCCGTCGATGCACTGGGCGTTCCGCGACTGATGGACCCCAAGGGCCGCCCAGTGACCAAAGATGAAGTGAACGGTCTCGTCCTTCGAACGCCGCGCGAACCAGGGTTCGCAGCCTCGCGGTAAGGCGTCTAGACCCGCTGTGTATCCCGGCAACATCTGACCGTCGCCATTGCAGACTCGAATACAAGTCATCACGCTGAGAATGACACCGATTCGCTCCCACCCGGACAGGCTCTCAGACCAGTGGCTCGCGTCGCTGCGCTGTTGATGGAACCCCGAGAGCGCGGGCCGCCGATCGGTTCGAAGTGCGGCAGACGCTTCCTCCGCGTAACTGACCGCCTCGCTCAGCCCCCATTCCGGGAGTATTCCGGCGTGGACAATAGCGAGATCACCGAGTACTCGAAGCAGGGGTTGTCTTCCCAACCAGTCGATGAGTTCGGCGCTGTCGTCTGCTTCTAGCAGCGCGTTCAGTGAGGTATCTGGCCGGCTTCGAATCCCATCTGCGAAGCACAACAGACTCAGGTCGTGGTTTCCCAGGACGATACGGACCGTGTCTTCGTGTTTCCGGGCCCACCTGAGGACATCGAGGGACTTTGGGCCGCGATTGACGAGATCACCCACAAGGTAGAGTTCGTCGACGCTCGGATTCCATGCGATTTCAGCGAGGAGGGCGGCGAGAGTGTCCCAACAGCCGTGGATATCGCCGATTGCGTACCGGGCCACGGCTACCTCACAGTTCCTTGGGCCTCAACCAATCGATCAAGCGCCAATCATCGTGAAGCGCTTCGGTCCAGGAGTCGCCCGATCCTTCCAAAAGAACTGCGTTGGCCGTGGTCATTGAATCGGCATGCTGCGCCAGGCTGCCCACCACCATCTGCCAGCCGGGATTGTGGCCGAGACACAACACCGTTGAGACGCCGTCGGGCCACCGCTCGGCGTCGTTCCGAATGTCACTCAAGCTGCCTCCGTAAAAGGCACCGGTGAAGCGAACGTCCACCTCCTCAGAAAAGGCCGTCAGTACAAGCTCACACGTTTCTCGCGTTCTCTGTGAGTCGCTGCTGACGATGAGCTCGGGCTCCCAACCCAAGTCGGCGAGTCGTTGTCCGATGCGCGGCGCATCCCGCCGCCCGCGGGGATTCAGACTGCGGGCGTGATCTGGCAGCCCATCTACATCCCACGCGCTCTTTGCATGTCGCATGATCACAAGTCGACGTTTCATAAACCCCTCGCTCTTCTGAGAGTTCGCAGAGTCACTCGAGCCGAGTCTCCTTCGGTTTGCGTTCAATCATGAGGGGCCTTTCGGTGCCGCACCGAGCATTATCCGCTGCGGTGGGAGTAGGACTCTAACTCGATCCGCCCGCATTTCAACCAACAGCGAGTAACTCGACCTCGAAGATCAGTGTGCTGTTTGGCGGAATCAAAGCCCCCGCACCCCGAACACCGTAACCGAGGTGGGGTGGGATTGTCAGTCGCCGTTTGCCGCCGATTCGCATCCCTTGGACTCCTTGGTCCCAGCCGCGAATCACACGACCGCCACCGAGGGGAAAAATGAACGGCTTGCCTCGATCGACTGAAGAGTCGAACTTCTTTCCGTCGACGAGCCAACCGGTGTAGTGGACGGTAACCTGCTGACCGGGCACCGCCTCTTGGCCTGTCCCCTCAGTCAGATCTTCAATCTTTAGCTCGTCTTCACTCACCCTAGTCCCTCCAACTTTCGCTTGGTTCTAAGTCATTCTCGTGGATAGTAAGCGGCCTGACCGCGCCTTTGCAAACACATCGATCGCGAGACGCTCGCGCGAGTGCGAAAATCGCTGTGGGAGTCCCGCCGCCAACAGCGGCTCGAGGCTAGGGACGATTGCCAATGGCCAATCTGCCCTCGACCGTTCGCTGTCCTCCCAGCCCAAACCGGCAAGAACGTAGAACAGCGCGTCAACCATCCTGGTCGACGCGCTGTGTATAGAACCGATCGACTCGCCCCATGATCAGGTAGCCTGCACCCCCTGCGGTCCGTCAACGCTCCGGTAATTTTTCTTTGATGTAAAATAACATCGGCGGATTTCGCGGAGGTCTTGAATAAAAAACCGAGAAAAAGCAGAAAAAACGAGATCAAACGAAAACCTGAATAATTACAGAGCACTACAAGACGCCTATTATCGTACTACTCCGCACTGGCCCGCAGGGAGGCGGTGACCCCCAAAAATACTAGCATTACTTTTAACGGCCTCAGGCTTCGTCTAAACTGTGTTTTCACCTCTTGTAAATGTTTGGAGCGACCACGAAATGGGTCATGTTCTGCTTTCCACAGCCCTCGAGTGGCTCGCTAGTTCAGCCGGCGCCATTCGGGGTGGGGTGTGTGAGGGACAGAGCAGTCGGCGATTTCTCGCGTGGTGGGATAGCAAGCCACCAAACGGACCGCAACCGCCCTCGAGCGGAACCAACACAGCTTCCTTTTCGGCCGCTGCCGTTCAATCAAAATCTGAAGAACCTCACTTCTTCCGCGCAGCCTCTTCAGCCGGCAACCCAGAGGATGAAGAGGTCTTTGTCGCTTTGTTGCCTGTACCCGACTGCGATGGGGCGTTTGTTTATTTAGAGAAGAAGACGGAGTTCCACCCAGCGATCTACCAGTCAGTCCAGCCCGGTCTTTCTCACATTGGGGCTGTGCTCAGCGAGGTTCGCGGTGGGCGAGAGGCTCTTCTTCAAGAACGGCTGGATTCCGCGATTGCCGATCTCGACAAGTTCGCCTACGCGGTATCACACGATCTCAAAGCGCCCGTTCATACCATAACGGGCTTTGCTGAGTTGCTGGCCAGCGATCCGGGCGATCCAGAGAACGTGGCCGAATGTCTCAAGTACATCCAGGAGGGGGCTCAGAGACTCACAGCGCTGCTCGGTGAACTGCTTCGGTACTCGCGCGCCGGAAGACAGGTCGATCCACCGGTCCTGGACACCCATGCCGTCTTGAGGCCCGCGCTCGAAGCGTTCGGCAACAGAGTTCGAGAGGCAGGCGGCAAACTCACTGAAAACGGCGGACTACCCCCACTCGCACTCGAACAGAAGGACCTCGACTTTCTCTTTAACGCACTCCTCGACAACGCCCTCTCCTTTCGATCACCCGATCGGCCCGTCGAGGTTGGAATCACTGTCGAGAGTGAGGACGGTCGACATCGTTTTTGTATCAGCGACAACGGGATAGGAATCAAGGCGGATTTCCACGAATCGGTCTTTGACCTATTCAGGCGGCTGCACCCGACTGAGCCCGGTCGGTACGGATCCGGGTTGGCAGTCTGCCGCCGAATTGTCGAGAGCACCGGCGGAAGCATCTGGCTCGAATCTGCACCGGGACAGGGTGCTCGTGTTTTCTTTACGCTGCCAACCACCTAATCCGAACGGTCGCCCCGCCAATTTTTTCATGTTCCGACTCTGGCGTGTCGATATCTAGTCCAGGCGATGAGACTACTTGTAGTAACAATCGGCCTTGGGGTGTCCCCTGAGACGCAAGATGACCTGCGCAATTTGGGTCATCAGATCGAAGTCGCTACCAGTGGTAAGCGGGGCCTGGAACTCGTCTGTTCGACGAGCTATGACGCCATACTCCTAGATTCTGATTCTGTCGATTCAACGTGGATCGAGCATGCGCGGACCGTTGGGCGGTTAACACCCGCGATCGCGATTCGAAGACCGGGCTTGGAACCGGACTTCGATATTAAGTCCGGCCTGGATGGGTTAATCCCAGCCGATATCACGGCAAAAGAGCTACTCGAGACGGTTAGCAGACTCAGTGACCTGCGACGCATGCTCTTCGGACGACGACCGGACCAGCCTGTCGTCATGCTGGCCGAAGACGACCCAGCTCTGCTGCGCTCGCTCGCCTTCCTCTTGAGACGGCGCGCTTTCCAAGTCGTCACAGCCGGAGATGGGGCCTCTGCACTCCGCTTGTTGAGACAAAAGTCCATTCAGATCGTTGTTACCGATCACAATATGCCCGGGGTGACGGGAACAGAGCTCGCCTCGGCGGCCCGGTGCTTCGACCCAAGACTCGTTCCTATCCTGATGACGGGGGACAGGAACCTGGACACCGCCGTGCAGGCGGTGCGTAGCGGGTCCATGGACGTCCTCTTCAAGCCCCTCGATCCCGAGGAGCTGCTGGACGCCGTCGAACGCGCCTGGTCTCGCTGGCGGATTAGAGAACACTCCGGTCGATTCGCCGTGGCGGACGAGCGGGAGGTGATTCGTGTCTTGGTCGTTGAGGACCAGGCCGCCGACGCCGTCCTGGTCAAGCGCAGGCTCAAAGCAATCAAAACCGAGCAGTGGCTGGTCGACTGGGTCACCAACCTGGCCGACGCCATCGAGCATCTCGGCCGTGAACACTATCAAGCGGTCCTGTTGGACCTCGGGCTCCCCGACGCAACCGGTCCGGAGACGTTTCTCCGAATACAGGCCTACAGCCGAGACACCGCAATAATCGTCTTGACCGGAGACGATGATCAGGAACGGGTTCGAGAGGTCATGACGCTGGGAGCGCAAGAATACCTCTACAAGGGAGACGCGACCGGGGCACGCCTGGCGAGTAGAATTCGATACGCCGTGGAGCGACGGCAACTACTCAGAAAACTCGACGAGCTGGTGGTCAACCTTCAGGCGAGCGACGCCAGCCGTCTCGATGTTGTCGATAACGGCAATCGGGCTGTTGTGGTGATCTCGAGGTCAGGCGAAATCCTGGAAGCCAATCATGCCGCGCAGTTCCTGTTTGACCGCTACGGTAGCGAGTTGTTCGGCGGCCTCTTTCCGACGGTCGTGACGCCTGGTGAGGTTCACGACTTCGAGGTCGTGCGAAGAAGCGGGGAGATTCGTACCCTGCAGGCTCAGGGCGTCCCGACTGACTGGGATGGTGAACCCGCGCTCCTTCTGAGCCTCGCTGACGTGACCATCCGCCGGCAGTCGGAACAAGCCTTGCTGGGTCTCGCGGAACAGCTCACCGATGCGAATCAGCGCCTGAAGCTGCTGGCGACACGTGATCCGCTGACAGGCGTTCTCAATCGTCGAGGCCTCGAGCAGGCCATGAATCGCGAGCTCGAGACGGTGCGCCGTAAGGGCGCCAATATGGCCGTGTGTCTGATCGACTGCGACGATTTCAAGCAGGTCAACGACGAGCATGGCCACGGCACGGGTGATTTGGTCCTTCGGCGAATTGCCGACACCATCAACGAGGCGGTCCGCGGCTCGGACGTCGTTGCGCGTATCGGGGGGGATGAGTTCCTTTTCCTCATGCCCTCGACAACGCTTGCGGAGGCCTATCTCGTCGCCGAGCGAGTTCGGGTGGCCGTCGCCTCAGAGCCAGTCTTTCTGGGTGAACAGCCATGTCGCGTCACGGTCAGCGTGGGTGTCGCGAGTGTCCCGTGGGACACCCGTTCCATCGAAGAACTGCTGGTACTGACCCGCTCCTCGATCCAGTCGAGCAAACGCGACGGCAAGAACTGCGTCACGGGGGCAATGGACGTCGTCGAGGGACGCCACATCCTGACGGACCCGAAGTCATTTCGCGTGGTCGCTCAACCGATCGTCTCGTTGGAAGATGAGCGGGTTTACGCATACGAGTTACTGACGCGCGGTCCGGCCGGCCAGTTTGAGTCGCCCTACAAATTTCTCCGCGCCGCCCGCCAAGAGAAGATGCTCACGGTTGTGGACATGAATTGTCTGCGGGCCTGCCTGAGGGCAACCCACGAGTTTCCACCGGGTACTCGACTCTCACTCAACGTGTTTCCTACGACGCTGCTCGACCTGAGTACCGAGTCGTTAGTCGCCCTGTTGAACGAACGTGCTGAGTGCGACCTCTGGATCGAACTCAGTGAAGAACAGTTTGTTGGTGATCCCGAAGAGTTGGTCGAACGACTCGACTGCATTCGAGCGCTGGGAATTCACATCGTAATTGATGACATCGGTAGCGGTCATGGCACACTTGATAACGTCATGCTGCTCGAGCCCAAGTTGATGAAGCTGGATCGGCAGCTCGTCGCCC
>CAZDBH010000153.1:0-16285 GCA_964503485.1 uncultured Bradymonadales bacterium
TAAAAGCTAACGGCTGGAGTCCGGGGCGTTATACGCGACGGGCTCCTAGTCTTCGCGTCTTCCGGTTCTGCGGTACTAGCTGCAAGCTTGCCGCCGTCGAGGTCCAGAACGAAGATACGACCTGCAGCTGGATCGTCCCAGTGGTCCGAAACTACTTGCTTTGTCCACCCACCCGGGACCATTCGCTTAGTCCCGTCTGGGTACTCCTTCCTTTTAGCAAGAATTCGTTTACCCAAGCACGGCGCGGCCGGGCAGAATGCGGGGTAACCCGTGGGCATCACTGCTACCGAGGGCCGTTCCACACCGACAGCCTTCATCAGTCTCTGCATCTCGGCTCGATTCTGGTCAAACTCAGGTTCGTCCTTAACTAGGATGCGCGCCAGGCTCTTTGGGGTGTGACCGCCGTGTTTTCGGAGGGCTGCCGAGAGGCCGCGACTTCTCTTCTCAAGGTGATCTACCGGTGGCTGCAGGTTGAACCCAGCCTGAATCACTTCGCAGGCTTCTTTGAACCGAGATTGATCCGGGGTACGGCTGGGACCGCCCAGATACTGAAGGACAAGGTCGATGCAGGTCCCACCCGAGCCGTTCTTGTGGTTGTAAAAGCCGCCATCCGCGAAAAACTGAAGCGGAGTAGAATTGGTTGAGCCCTCGAACGCAAATCTGTTCGGTTGGGGATTGGCAACCTCTTGAGTGATGATGCCTAGTCGCTTACCGACATCGAAGGCGGGCAACGAGCGAATCGCCTCGATTGGTAGTGTGCCACTCATCGCCTCTCCTCCGACGTCGAGTTGCGCAATCCACTCTCGATGAAAGCGTCCAAATCACCGATGCGATATCTAACCAAACGCCCGATCTTGGCAAAACGTGGACCGCGGCCTACCGTCCGCCACCATTGCATTGTGCGCCTGGTTACGCCCAGGTACCTGGCCGCATACGTCTCATCCACCAATCTGTATCGCATCTTGTTCCTCCCCACCGAGTGCGGTGTGTCGAGTAGGAGCATCTCACAGGTGGATGGGGCAGCCTGGACTGAACCCGACCAGTTGTGGCTTGGGTTTCGTCCGGGGTGCTGAGAGCCTGTGCTGCCAGCTGACGGAAGAGTTAAGAGGTGTTCCAGCCGCCGCTAGACGATGAGTGTTGGAGAAATTCGTTCTAAACTGGATTTGTTTTTTTCAACGAGATCTCTGAGCCGTCGGTCTCAACCCCTCCTGACGCGACCCAGTGCCTTTCGAAGGGCGTCCTTTGTGATTGTGGCACCTACAGTCTTGAGGCACTCATTAACAAAATGACAGCGTTCCTCTGGAAGGTTCGCCTCTTGGCCCAACCTGTAGTGGCGTTTGAAAATCTCAGTGAGCCTAAACAGTAGTATGTCGCGGCCACGCGTGGACCGCCCACCGCCAGGTCTTGTGAGGTATTCCTCAGCACGCTCGCAAGAGGAGATGAGTTTCCTAACCAACTCGATGAAAGGTAGCAGCTCACTTCCCGGCGTGATCGAAACTACATTGTGCGACGGTCTCTCCGACCAACTTCGCAGTTTCTGCATTGAATCAAAACCGAGCTCACCTACTACCGGGCTGCTGGCGCTCGTCAAAGCCGAGTACTGTTGGTCTGACCGAGAGAACCCAAATTGGGCGAGGTCAATCTCCACGGCTGGGGTCGTGGACGTGAGAGCATCCAGCAATGAGGATGCTCTGTCGTGGAGTGTTTTCACTTCCTCCTTCCGAACAGACGTTTTGACCAAACCGACACGGGAAAAGTGGCGCTCGAACGAAGGGAGCGATGCGAAGACGTTTCCAATCTCGAAGACCACTGCTTCAAACTCGTCTGAGCCTTCTTCGTAGGTGAGGTAGTCGACCAGCATCAGTCGGGTTTCAGCGTGAAGCGGGACATAGGGAAGAGGTCCTCGCCATTCGATGGGGCGGCCTGCCATCGCCTTGATGAGGTCGCCGATGAACGTGCCGTCTGGACCCGGCTCGTCGTCGGGTGTTTCCAATCCGAGTTCTGCGCTCTGATCCGCGGCTTCGGAGTCTCGCGTGTTCACTTTTTGTTCACTCCTTGAGAGTGAGCGCTCGGCTGTGTGTTGTAAGTGTTTGGAATTTAAGTCGGGGCGAGAGGATTTGAACCTCCGACCTCCTGCTCCCGAAGCAGGCACGCTACCAGGCTGCGCTACGCCCCGTCGAATTCGCCGCCTAAAAGGCAGCCCGCGGTTTGTAAGGCAATCAATACGCCCTGTCAACGGATATCAGCGACCCGCCGATTCGCTCTGTGAACTGGACCCTGGCCTTTGGATTCGCCACACACGCCCCCACTGCGTGAATCGACGACAGGGGGCCTCTGGCCGTCTCACACGACTTCAGCTATGTTCCGCCCATGAATCGATATCTTAATTTTGTTCTAATCGGGCTGATATGCGTGGGATGCTCCAACGATCCTACCAATGCCACCGATGTCGCCTCGGATCCTGCGGAAGACGCCGTTAGCGACGGCGACGTCACACCCGACGGCACAACCTATCGAGTAGGTGATCTGCCGTCTGGTACGATCATCATCACCGAGGCGCCACAGGTGGTGGATGTGGGCGACAGCGCGCAGCTGGTCGCCGAGTTCCGGGGGCCAGACGGGGAGTTGATCACCGACATTCCCATTCGCTGGACTCTTTCCAATGGGGCGGCCGGGCATATCGACAGCGATGGTTTACTCACCGCAGAGGCGGATAGCTTTGTATCGATCATGGCCTACGCCGGTCCGGTGGTCTCAGAACCGGCGGATGTCGTGTTCAATGATCCAGCGCTTTGGGTCCTACGCACTGTCTCGATGGCTGTCGAACCACCCGACGCGCTGGCAGATCGCGCGCTCTATATCGAGGGGCCCGACGGCACGGCCGATGTGATCGAAAATGACGACGGGTCAGTGACGCTCGAAGTGCTCGAGCAACACAACCAGGTCGCCGTCGCGACTGACGCCGATACAGGCGATGTGTTGATGATGCGGCTCTTTCGCGGCGAGCACGACGATCTGCCTGACGAGGCGGACATACCCATGGACATGCGCTCGACCGCCGAGGCGCTGGTCTTCTTGCGACCCGACTGGGTTCAGCCCACGCCGTTCGCCCTCGAGGGGATTCGACGCATGCTGGATGAAGAATCCCACATCGACAGCCTCGCCGAGCTGCTCACTGAGCTGAGTCGCGACGGGGACACCTGGGCCAACCATGACGACGAGGTCGCCGCAGAAGTGACGCGCATTCATCAGCGGCTCAAGGGACGGATGGCCCCCTTCGAAGAACACTTCAACGCACCACTCGTTTTGCCCAACGCGATCGTCGACGTCGATCCGCTCTATCCACAGAGCGAGCTCTGGGTGAGGGTGACGGCCTGTGATGATGCCGAGGCCCCCGCCGACTGCAACGGCTTGGGCTCCAACCACGTCGCTGTCGAGGTGCGCAACTACCGCGTTCGACATGTCGCAGTTTACTTCGAACCGTACGGAGCGGGGCCGGACACCACCCCGCCCAACCCCATGCATCTACAGTCAGCGACCCTGGCGCCCAGCTTCTGGGTGCTCTTCGTCGAATGGGTAGACGGCGGATATACGACGTTTCCGACCGGGGGCGATCCCTTCATGAGCCTGACACGGGTTCTGAATATGGACCCCGACGATGGTGGCGCCGAGGTGTGGGCGGTCCTGGCCTACGGTCCGGGCTTCGGCAGCAACGCCCCGTCCACGTACGACCACTTGCCCCACGTTCAGCGCAGCGTACTGCCCTGGGCACGGACCGTCGTGATCGACATTGGTGCCAACCTCATCGGCGTCTTCAGCGGCGGTAATCCGTTCGCAAAAACGGCCGCGACAACCGCGAACGTGATTGGCGACATTGCCGCAGACCTCCAGGGGTTGGACGATTTCGTCGGATGGATTCAAGGCAACGACGAGGCGGATGATGTCAAATTCGGTTACCTGCTGACGCGCGCGGTGAGCATCTTTGCGGATCACATTCCGGCACTAGTGGCCAGCGGGGTCGGAGACGCCTTCAGCGGGAGCGTACTAAACCTGCTGGGCAAACTGGCCAAACTACCAGACATCTACAACCGATTGGCGGCTGGCGTTCAGGCGGCCGGCGCCATCATTGGCACTCTGTCGTCGAAAGCCATCGAATTCTTCACGGTGGCCGATGGCGTGGGTTGGATAGAACCGATCAGCCGCGCGCTGCCCGATGCCGTGTACGGCTGCCCCTACGAGGCCGAGCTGAGCATTTCAGGCGACTACCAGAACCTCAGCCCCGAAGCGACCTACGTCTGGGATGTCACCTACCTGCCGACCGCCAACGATGCGTCCGTAGTGGACTGGGAGATTACGACCGCACCCAACGGCTCGTGGGCTCGCATCGCCGCCAGCAACATCAGCGATCAAGACTTCCTCTTTTTCAACGATGAATTCGACCCGTACATCCGTGCCGAATCAGACCCGATCGGCTTCTTCGACGGGGCCTTCTTCCACACCGCCGTCCGGCCGCCCTTGCTGGCGGTCTTCGACGGATCGGTGACCAACTCCGAGGGCGAGCCGCCTCTACCGGGGACCACTGCCACAGTGACGGTTTCGGCCGGCAGCTGCGACGAGCCGGGACGTCAGATCGTAGGCGGCGAAGGTCTGGCTGGTACGGTCACCTCGCCCATGATCGTTGGCGGGAGCGCCGACCTGACACTCAACAACGACGTGCTTACCGCTGAGGTGGTCTTGATCACGCCCCTGGCCCATGACTTTCCCATCGAAATGGACGTGGCCGTCAACGGCGTGGACCCGCGCGTTCCGGCCGATCCGGATGGCTTCACCGGCGCCGGTTCGTTCTTTCTCGAGGTCTCCAACGCGGCCCCCCGCATCGAAAACGTCTCCCCCATCACCCTGAATCCCGAGGGCTCGGCGTTCGTCGACGTCGTGGTTCGAGATGACAACTTCACAGGCAGCAACTTTTCAGAGGTCCCAGCCTTTTACGTCGCAGTGTTTCCCGAAGATGGGCTGACGACTTCGCCGGCGCTGGACCTCCTGCTATTCGAACGCCGCCCGTCGCCCGGACCGGGCCAACTTGCCTTTCGAAGCCAGCTGGCTATCGCTATCCCAGCCCTCCACCCCGACAACGACGGAGACGCGGGAACAGAGGCTCAAATCGCCGCTAACGCCTTCCAGGTTGAACTCGAATCCTATGACAGTGACGGCGAGATCGCCGTGGGTGTGGTGCCCATCACGGTGCGCAATCTAGCACCCGAGATCACCAATAGCGCTGACGTGCTGGTTGTCACTGAAGGCGAAGCCGCCGAGATTCTCATCTCTGCAGTTGATGGCAACGGCCTGTCTGACCTGGCTGGCGTTGAGATTGTCGGCGACGCGCGGGGCTTCAGTGCAGATGGCGCGATCACCTCAGAGGGCCAACGGGTGTTCTCTTTCACCACCACCGAAGTAGACCTGGACGGCTGTGAAGACCCGTGCACCATCGTATTCAAGGCGCGCGATGCAGACGATCTTCCGAGCAACGGTGGCGAGTCTGCGCCGTTCGAGCTCACGCTCGACCCAGCTGGAACTGCGTGCGCAGACAACGACGAATGCGCAGACAGCGAGTACTGCTGGGCCAACGGTGGCGTTTGCGCGGCCGAAGAGAGCTTCTGCCGGGCGCGTCCGACGGCGTGTCCCACACTGGATAGCGACCTCGCGCCCGTATGCGGGTGCGACGGCGGGTACCATAGCTCGACCTGCCAAGCTGAACTGGCTGGCGTGACACCCGATCCAGCCGACACGGGCACTGTGTGCAGCCTTGTGACCAGCGCGTGCACTAGCTCGGGCGAGTGTGGCGCCGAGGAGCTCTGTTGGTCGCCCGTCGGCGTCTGTGGAGCCGGAACCTGTGTGGCTCGGCCGAGCGAGTGCGAGGGAACTGACCCGGTATGCGGCTGCGATGGCGTAACCTATGACAACCCCTGCCTGGCCCTTGCGGCCGGCGCGAGCATCGTGGCTGAAGGGGCCTGTGGAAGCAGTTGTACTTCGGCCGACGACTGCGGTGGAAGCGCCTGCCACAAGCCAGTAGGCGCCTGTTTCGCCGAGGGAGTCTGCGTTGAGACGTCAATTGTATGTGAGTCCGACAGCCCCGTCTGCGGTTGTGATGGCGTCACCTACGACTGCCTGGGACGGGCCAATGCCAATGGGACCTCGTTGTTTCATGTGGGCGCCTGCACCCCCTGCGACGATGGCGACGGGACCAGCACCGACTGCGGCGCGAATGAATACTGCGCGACGGCCAGCGCCTGCGATGGCGACGGTGTGTGCCTGCCTCGACCCGCCAGCTGCGGCGCGGGCGTGTCAGCTTGCGGCTGCGACGGGCGCATGTACGACAGCGGCTGCGATGCCAACCTGGCCGGCGTCCAAACCGCAGCCGGTCTAGGCACCTGCCAATGCAGCGGGCCCCTCGACCCAGCGGGCAGCGGAGACGACGGGTCGAGCTGCCCTGACGGAAGCTACTGCGACCGTTTCGAATGTGGCGACCTCGGTCTTTGCGAAGAGACCAGCGCTCTTGCCTGCACTGGCAGCGACGTTTGCGGGTGTGACGGCAGCAGCCACGCGGACACATGTGTTGCCACACTCGATGGCGGCGGCCTGGCGCCGGCCCTGGTGTGCGACGCGGCAACCTGCTTCTCGAGTACCGACTGCGTTGCGGGCGATTTCTGCGAGTTCGACCCCGATGTGTGCGGCGGTGAAGGCACCTGCGTGACGATCGGCGACGGCGATGTGTGCAACCCCGACACCGTCGCCGAGGAGTGCGGCTGCGACGGCGTCACCTATAGCAACTCGTGTTATCGCGAGGCTGCCGGCGTTTCGCGGATGGGATCAGGTGCCTGCGAAACCTGTGACCCACGGGGTGTGGTGCCCTGCACCGATACAGAACGGGTCTGTTTGGCCGACGTCACGACCTGCTCTGACGAACCGACTAGCGGGAACTGTGCGGAAGCCCCTACGGCATCCTGTCCCGATGACTTCCAACCGATATGTGCGTGCGGGATGATGTTGAAGAACCTCTGCCAGGGTATCGAATGGGCCAGCGAGGCGTTGCTGGTCTACAGTCTGAATCTGCAGATCGACAGCGAGACCGAGTACGGCGGCTGTCAGTGCCAAACGGACGCAGAATGCTGGAGCCCCCACGGCGACACATTCTGTCTGCGCGAAGCCGATGGATGCGGCGGCCCTGGCCAGTGCGTGTTCACCGACCAAGTGCCGCAGTTTCTCTTCACCGAGGAGCCCGTCTGTGGTTGCGATGGCACCGAGTACACGCGGGCTGAGGCGCACGCGGCCGGGGTGAATGTCGACCGCGAGGGCAGCTGCCCCCTGGCCTGTGCAATCGAGGCCGACTGCGAAGAGGACGAGTACTGCCGACGCGCCCCGGGTACCTGCCATGGGATGGGCCGCTGCCAACCGCGGCCGCTCGACTGCGAAGACGACGCGACACCCGTGTGCGGCTGCGACGGCCAAACCTATCGAACCCCATGCGACGCGGCGGTTGCGGGTGCCAGTGTGTCCGCTGAGGGCGAGTGCACCAGCTGCGAGCACGGCGCGCTCAATCAGTGTGATGAGGCCGACGCCAGCGGGGATGTCTGCACCCTGCCGGTCGGTGTGTGCGACGCGGATCCCACTGCACTGCCCCCGGTAGAAGCAGGCTGCGCAGAGTGGCCCTTTGATTGCCCCGAGGGAGACGAACCGGTCTGTGGTTGCGACGAACGAACATACGACACGCTGTGCTTAGCGCGAAAGGCGCGGACTGCCGTCGAACACACCGGCGCCTGTCGCCCTTGTTTTCAGTCACATGACGGTGTGGGCTGCAGAGACGCGGTCTGCGAAGCGAGTGTGTGTGAGGCCGATTCGAGCTGCTGCGCGTCGGAATGGACAGGTGGCTGCGTGGCGCTTGCCGAGTCGACCTGCGACCGACCGTGCGACTCCGACGCGCAGTGCCCGGGAGAAGGGGAAGCGATCTGCGAGGGTGACACCGTGACCCGTTATAGCTGCAATACCGCCGATCGGAGCTGCGAGCAGGTCGAGACCCTCGACTGCACACTCGAGTCCGGGACATGTGAAGCGGGTGAATGCGATCGTCCCGAGTGTCTTTCGGACGATGAGTGCGTCGACGCGCGGCGCCCCACCTGCGCCAACCCCGGTACGTCCGCAGCGACTTGTGTCGCGACGCAGCACTGCACCACCGACACCGACTGTCCAGGCGGTGGTGGTCAATTCTGCAGTCAGGGTGACGCCAAGAAATACGCGTGCACTGAGGGGATCTGCGCTTTGAGCACGGTAGCAGTGTGCGAGGGCGCCTGCATCGCGGGGGCGTGTCAGAGTGAATGCGATAGCGACGACGACTGCCCGCAAAACGCATGCGATCGCCATCTTGGCCAGGACTCCGTAGTCACCTCGGTCTGTGACGGCGGGACGTGCGTTGTCGACACGCGAAACCTGTGCAGCGTGGGAACGCACTGCTCCGAAGGGTCGTGCTCGGCCTGTTCGCCGGCCGCCATCTGCCCTGAGGGCTGGGAACCGTGGAGCCCCGTTGGTGGCTGCCCCATCACCTGCCGGCCGCCCTATACGGTACTGTCGTGCAATAGCGGTTGCGCGGACATTCCCACCGAACATGATCCCTGCGGGGACGCGTGCCCCCGAGGCTACTGGCATATAGAGGACGCGCCCTTTCCTGCCGGATGTGAGGGGGATGAGTGCCGCAGCGCACCCAATGGTTGCACGGACTCGTGTACGGCCATGCACTGCCTCGTACCCAACGACTGCCTCATTCTCACCGGCGAGATTGGGCCTTGTTGGTATCCCGGTCATACGACTATGGGGTTTTGTCAGTGATCAAGCGGTCTTTTCAACCGGCCCTCGCGCAATAGGGTCTTGACCCTGTGCATCCAAAACGCCATGAAGCTAACTTCTGCCGACGAACATCGAGTTTCTAGGGACTGAAAGGCCATCAAATGAGCAACAACGAGGCCAGTGACATTCTACTTTCGACCGTGGTCTTCACGGACGGGGCGGCAAGCGGAAACCCAGGTCCGGGCGGCTGGGCGGCGTGCATTCGCTCTCCCAAGGGAGACATCGTCGAGCTCGGCGGACCCGAGCCCGACACCACGAACAACCGGATGGAACTGAGAGGGGTGATTCGGGCCCTGGCCTATTTGGCCAAGACGAGTGGCCAGATAGCCGTCTTCACTGACTCGACCTACGTCATTCGTGGCATAACCCAGTGGATCTGGGGATGGCGGAAGCGGGGTTGGACCAAATCGGACGGTGGCGAGGTCACGAATCAGGACCTCTGGAAGCTGCTTTTCACGCTCACCTATGACCGAAAGCCCCCGGTAATCTGGCGCTACGTCCCCGGTCACGCAGGCGTACCAGGAAACGAACGATGCGATCGAATCGCCGTCGGATATTCTAAGAAGAGGCGGGTAAGCTTGTTTCGTGGCCATGAATCCGACTATCAGCACGATTTGACCGTTCTGCCGCCTGACGCGCCCCTTCCGGAGATGAAGAAGCGGACCGCTAAACCCAAGGCGTTCTCGTATCTCAGCGTGATCGGCGACGAGGTCGTAAGGCACGACACCTGGGCTAGCTGTGAGTCCCGTGTCAAAGGACGCTCAGGCGCCCGTTTCAAGAAGTCCACGTCAGCTCAGAACGAAGTCGAGATCGTGGAAACTTGGGGACTGCCTCCTTCGAAACTACCCAAGCAAGGTTAAGACAACAAAGACGAGGCTCACTGGTTGAGCTATGGTGGCCCGATGGTCTGGCAGTCACATACACGCGACGTTCGTCGCCACTATCGCCTGAAGTTTCCCCTTTCACTGGTGAATCGCTCCGCCGATCGCTGGCGACACGCGCTGGTCTCCCTCGATGCAGACCGGCTCAAACGGCGCGCTGAGCAGTATACCGGGCTCAGCGACTACGGAGACAACGGTGGCTTTGGCCGTCGCTTCCAGGCAACACTCGAGAGCGCGCACCGGATCGACTGGAACTTCGTCGGCCGAGTCGCGTTGCGCACCAACCTGCTGTGGCACCTGTGCAATCGATTGCGGCTGGTTCATCTGTTGAAGCACCATCCCGAAGTTCACAACGTCGAGTTGGAGCCCCCCGTCGTGATACTCGGCCTGTTCCGGACCGGCTCGACGTTCCTTCACAACGTCATGGCTGCCGACGACGCGTTTCATGCGGGATACATGTGGGAGTTCTCGTATCCTTCAGGTCGCAAACACGACCCGCTCGGTGACAAAAAATGGCGCCGGCGACACTCCGCCCTGACCCTGAAGCAGGCTACGCTGATCGTACCCGACCACACCGACATGCACTCGATATCGGCGGAACACCTCGAAGAGGACTTCTTCCTGCTCGAAAACGACTTCGCCAACATGAAGTTCATCGTCGGCCTGGGCGACTTTCAGCTGGGCTGGGACCTTCTCGACACCGACCTGAGCGAGCCGTATGCGCTGCACCGTCTGCAGCTCCAGGTACTGTCGGCGACCAGGGGCCCAGGACGCTGGCTTCTGAAATGCCCCTGGCACCTCTGGAATCTGAAAGATCTGCTCGCGGTGTACCCGGATGCCAAGATCGTCCACACCCATCGCGACGTCGCCAGGGCAATCGGCTCTCAGTGCAGCTTGACGGCCCGGATCAGCTGCCGCATCAAGCGCGAACCCGACCTGAACGAAGTCGGGCGGTTCTGGGTCGACTACGCCGAGGCCGGTATCAAACGCGGACTGCTAGCACGCGAAGACCTGCCAAGCTCGCAGGTATACGACGTGCGCCTTCGCGACCTACGGGCCGATCCCACAGCCGTACTGCGGGATATGTACAACCGGTTCGGCATTGAGCGTGGCGAGGATGTGTTCAATGCCATGCAACAGCGGGCCGCCCAGATGCCGACCATGCAGCACGGAGTTCATGAATACGAAGTCGAGGCCTTCGGTCTGACGGCGGACGGCATTCGGGAGCGATTTGCGGATTACAGCGAACGCTTCGGCCTCGGCAACTCGACCTGATCTCGGCCCAGACTTTTACGGAGGACCTTCCTTTGGGACGGAACCACTGACCAGTCTCCGACTGAGGAAGCTTGCAACGCGATTCGCTCCGGACATCGAGTCTGTCGTCCCCATGTTCCAATTGATGTCGCGGACGAATTCAATCCAGCGAAGGAGGGGCGCAAAAATCTAAGGGAACCTAACTTGTGCGCTGGAAAACCGCGGGTTAGGTTGCACTCCTAGTCCTCAAAACACCCAGGAGATCATGATGCTCGGCACCCAGACCCGATGGCTTTCGTGTGTGCAGCTGATAGCGGCGCTGGTCGCTGTTTTGTTGCTCAGTATGCCAAGACCAGCTGACGCTCAATGTTGGGGCGAGTGTGGCACTCAGGCGCCGGAGGGTTGCTGGTGCGATTCGCTCTGCACAGGTGCGGGCGACTGTTGTCCCGACTTTGATATCTGCAAAGCCGATGACGGAACGTGCGAGTTAGCCTGCGGCGGCTTTGGGGACTCCTGTTGGTGCGATGACATGTGCCAAAGCTACGGTGATTGTTGCACAGACAAAATCTCTCTTTGTGGTGACATTGGAACCGGGTGCACCCACGACCTCAACTGCGACGATGGGGATGCTTGTACGGATGATTTCTGCAATCCCGGCGCAGTTGGCACGTGCGAACACGTCGTTATCCCCGGCGAGTGGTGGTACCGGGACTACGACTACGACGGCTATAGTGATGGATTGGTCGGGGAGTTGGCCTGCGAGCAACCGCCAGGCACCACGAGCTACCAATTCGTAACCCTGCTCGGCGATTGTGATGAGAGCGACCCGGACGTTCACCCGTTTATGCCAGAGACCTGTTTTGATGGCGTAGATAGCGATTGCGACGGTTCACTGCAAGACGACGACTTTGAGGGTTGTTCTCTCTCTTCAGATCACATCTGGCACGCGTCAGAAGGCTATGAAATCGTCGTTCACGCGGTGAACAAAGAGGATATTCTACCGGGCGACCCACTGTACTTGATCGGCGACTTTGGTGAGCTTCCGCTCACCGTCAGAATCAACGGCGTGGAAGTTGAGTTCTTACAACCGTTCGACCCCAATCCGCCACCGATGTTCGCCCCGAACTACATCATCATTCCCGTTGAGGAAGGCATGGCCTCCGGACCGGTTTCGGTCACTCGGGCGGATGGTAGCGTGCTCAATGGGCCGACAATTCTGCTCGGCGCTGCTGACGCCCGCGTCGCTTTCGAGGATCATATCTCGGCCGTGGCAGCGGCCCGATACGACGCTGAGTGGGAAGATTGGATGCTTGACGACACCATCGACCTCGAGGATCCGGCGGCCGTTCAAAGCCACTATCGCCGCTTCGGGAGAGCTCACCTTAGGCAGTCCCTCTGGACACAACCAAACGGCGACCGGCCCGTGTTTGTTGCGTATGATTATTACGCGCCAAACGGCCCCTACGCCTGGGACGAGCCCTGGGCGAGTGAAGCCGAGCACATGCAAGCCATAGAGGACCTGCTCAATCACGTGCTCCCGGGATACCGATTTGAAGTACGATTCGGCCAGATTGACTGGGCCGACGTTCAAATCCTTGCAAACAACGTGGGTGACTGGACGCAGCCTTGGCGCACTTTCTCGCCCGCCTGGCATACTCCGCTGGGCTCGAGCCCGCCCCGCACAATTCGACTGGCCAATGAGGGTGCCATTGGCCACGAGATGAGTCACGTATTGGGAACGGACCATCACTACGAAGATCCGCCTGGGGTCGAACGAAACCTGGTGGTTCCACCAAACGCTGAGGTGAATGGTGCCGGGGACGTCCGATGCACGATGAACCGAAGTACCGGATGGTGCAGCGCCTGCGGTGAATCAATGAGTGTCGACGTCTTGCATCCCGATTTGGCGGTCACAAACGACCTGGTCGAGGCGCTACGTTGCCACGTCGAACCGCATATCGACTGCGAGTAGCTTCTCATAACAACGCTGCCAGCTTTCGAGCACGACGCCCAGACCCGTCCGCCGAACATAGCTTCCTGAGGTCATCTAGCTTTGGCAGGGCTGGGGGCGTATTCACCTCCCCCGCTTTCGCCAGGGGCTTCGGAGCGCTTTCTGATATCAATGGGGAATCTCGAAACTTCCCTTTCCCTGCAACGCCTGAACGACTACAAGGTAGGGTCTCAATTTTGCCTCTTGGGGGATCCGTATGAGCGTCCGTCTGTTCTGGTGTGTACTGCTTCTCTTGCTGGCCGCTTGCGGTTCCTCCGACGGCTCGAGCAGCCAAGAGACCTCCGACGACACCACGGATGCGGGTAGCGACCTGCGACATGATCCTGTCGAGGACGCCGAAGAGGACGCTCGTCCCGAGGATTTGGATTCCGATCACACCGACGACTCGGCAGATCAGGACGCCGGACATGACGCCGCCGACGCTGTTTGTGAGGACGCCGACTGCCTTCGGGCACCGCTGGTAGGCGAGATCATCATCAGTGAAGTAATGGCGCGCCCCTTCGACGACGGAAGCAACACCGCTGAGTGGCTCGAATTGGCCCAGGCCGACGTCGAGGCAGAGCTCGATTTGACTGGCTGCGTCCTGCGCGACGACGGTGACGAGAGCCACACATTCGGCCCCCTCAGCCTGTCGAGCGGCGACATTGTCGTGCTCGCAGCCAATCGTTCGGCGACTGGCAACGGGGGCCTGCCGGCGGTCGACTATGTCTATGCCGACTTCACGATGGACGACCTCGAGGACGAGGTCGTGTTGGCCTGCGGCGACACCGTCATAACCAGCGTGACCTGGCAGGAACTCAGCCGACCGCTAACCGGGCGCTCGTTCCTATTCCCCGGGCGCTGCCCTTCCTCTACAGACGGTACAACCTACGGGCCCGACTCACTCGCCGGTAGCCCCGGCGAGTCGAACGCAGTGTGTGAGTTCGACTCGGTGGCGGAGTGTCAACTGGTCGCCCCTCACGACGTTATCGCCGCCGACCAAACCGACTACACGATAGCAGTGCGAATCGAGGAACCAGGGCTTACCGACTTGAGCGGGCCGCCCATCGCGTACGAGGGACTGCAGGTCGAATATGCCGTGGTAGAAGACGGCGCATCGTTCGGCGGTGCATGGTTGACCGCGCCGACTAGTGGGCCCAGCGACGACGTCGCGTCGATCTACCAGGTCGACCGTGTCGCGGCTCTGGAGGCGCCCCACCTCGACTGGACCTTTCGCGTCACGCTGGATGGAGGCGCGTCATGGAGCGAGTGCGATCGGACCGGCCTCGGAGATGGGTACGATAGCGACGACATCGGAACTGTGACCGTGCTCGAGAATCCCTGTGACGCCGACGCGTGCGTGACCTCCCTGTCCTGTGATGACTCAGTGCTGGTAACCACAGGAAAGGAGTGTGTCCCGACGCTTGGCGAATCAGTGTTCGAGGCCAGCTGCGTGGGTGAGGATAGCGACTTCTCCAGCGACTGCGGGTTCCTTGGTGGCGAGTGCGACGATGAGGACGAAGCGCAGTGTATTGGCGAGGCCGAGTATCCCTCGGTGGGGGGTGTCGTTGTCAGCGAATACCTCTGGTACATGGACAACCCCAACCCAGAGAACAGAGGTTGGTTCGAGCTAGCGAATATCGAGCAGCGCCGCATGGCTTTATCGGGCTGCACGCTGTCGGACGCCGAAACCAACATCACTTTACCTAGCCTCGTGTTCGAGGCGGACGAGACGACGTACTTGGTGGCGCGGAGTGGTGACGAAGAGCTGAACGACGGCCTCCTACCCGACCTCGTCTTTCCGGGCTCGGATGCGGCCCTCCCGAATCAGTACATCTCGATCGCCTGTCCTGGGGTGGGTGAGATCACCCGATTCGAACCAAACACCGAAGGCTTGCCTTTCACGCTGGGGGCGTCGGCCCAAGCCGATCGTGGCGCGCTCGAAAGTGGCGAGGTCGATGTCGACGACTACTGCGTCGGCGTCGCCGAGTACGTCGACCTTCCGCCCGAGGACGAGCTCTACGGCACGCCCGGCTCAGCAAACTCGAATTGTAATCGCGACTACAACATCAGTTCGATCAGTGGCTCCGGCGGATCAGTCCTGGAAGGCGGTTGGTGGGGGAAGACAGTCGGGCTGGAGATCGGCCAGGTGACCACACGAACCGGATCCAACGACCCCCATCGCCTTCTGCGCACGGAATGGGGGCTGAGCACGCACGACGAGGACCCGGCGGTCGATGACGCGAACTGGGATTGGTTCCCTGCGCTGGACCCAGGCAACACGTGGGAAGATGAAGAGCTCGACTACTACCGAGCGGCCTGGCGACTTCACGAGACCGATGAGTATCTAGCGGTGTTCCGGTGGGCCTTCGAGGGGGAACCGTGGACCTACGTCGACAACGACCTCAACGAGGACTACGACTTCTCCAAGGTGTGGTCGTTCGAAGTCGTTGCGGGCCTCGACTGCATGCCCAGAGAAGCAGCCGGGGCGCTCTTCAGCGAATACATCGAAGGCAGCGGGACAAACAAAGCGGTTGAAATCTACAACAAAGGCCTCGAGTCGCTCGATCTATCGACTTGCCTGATCCGTCTTGTCCGAGACGGCGGTACAGACGAGGGTCACGACATTCCGTTGAGCGGCACCCTCGAGAGCGGCCAGGTCGCAACCGTGTGCCACACCGGCTTCGACAGCGACAACCTGGATCGATGTGACCTCCTCGCCAGCCTCGACTTCAATGGTGATGATGCCCTCGAACTGGTATGTGACGGAGAGACCCTCGACAGCATCGGCGACAACCTGGGCGACCCAGGCGCCTCCTGGGGGACGCTGTCCCACGGCACCCGCGACCTGAGCCTCGAGCGCCGGGACGCCGTGCAGTCGGGTGACACCGACCTGAGCGACCCATTCGACCCAAGCCTCGAATGGATCGCCCACCGCCAGGACACCTTCGACCACCTGGGCCGGCCGCCATGCGCAGATACTGCGTGCACGCAGAACTTCGATGACGTCTGTCCGCTCGAAACGCCACTCTGCGCTGACTTCCACGTGTTTCCGCCTTATAGCGACGAGAACGCCATCTGCAGCAAGAGCGGGGTCATTAGCTGCCAGGACAGCGGTGATGGTGTACTCCACGTCCCCGCAGGAGAGGAGGTCCAGTTCGTCTTCAGAAACCATCGCTACTGGGGTGTCGAATTCACCTTGATACCGTTCGATGGCGAGGCATACGTACGCTTTGGTCAGCCCCCGTTCTACACCGTCGATGGC
>CAZDBH010000154.1:0-16234 GCA_964503485.1 uncultured Bradymonadales bacterium
CGGGGCGTTATACGCGACGGGCTCCTAGCCTGGGCTAGAACAAGGTAGTGAGAAGGATGAGACTCTCGGCGTCGAAGACCTGAACGGTGCTGATTCCGCCGTCGCTGATCAGGAGTCGTCGTCCCGTTCCAACCGCGCCGACCACTGCCCCGGTGGGATGCGGACCAATCGAAATCGCCGTTGTAGCGAAGTGATTTTGGACGTCAAAGAACAGCTGAACGTCTCGAGTCGCGGGCACATCTCCGCCCGCTAGGACCAGGCTGAAAGCGACATTCTGGAACGGCTCAGACGCGGTCAGGCGCCCTGTGAGCAATTCGTTCCCCGTTTCTGAGACACATTGCTCGGATAGCGCGACCTGATCGTGCAGCAGGTCGCTCGTGCTTCCCACGACCAACCAGCTCTCGGAAGCCCGGACCTCATACTCGAATCCCTCAGCGAAACACTCGCGGTTGGGCAGTTGCTCTGCATGTCCCTCTTCGCCTGTCAGCGCCAACCGGACGCCGTCGGAGCGGACCAACTCAACCGTATACTCGAGTTCGGCCGCAGAGAAGGCGTCGCAAGCCCCTTCCTCACCATCAAGTGAGGGGGTGGACTCGGTGATTATGAGGTGATCGCCCGGAACAACGCCCAGGGTGCAGAAGTTCCCTCCCGCCGGCACCAGAAGACCGGGCTCATCTGCATCGATGATTCCGTCGGTGCGAAGCGAATCGGGAAGCGCTCCCTCGTAGGTGAGTGTCCAGATCTCATCGCGGAGGTGGTAATCGAACGGGACACTCTCTTCGACTAGGACCCCATCTTCTACTGTGAAGCGGGCTTCCTGCGCCAGTGTGACTGCTACGCCGTCCTCATCGACTTGAATCTGTGGGACGTCGTCGTCTTCGCAGTTGATTCGGAGGTCCGTCTCGACGCCTCGGGCAGCTCGAACAGCGTCGCGGTATTCATCTGAGAATTCGCAACTGGCTTCACTCACGCGGGCGTGCTCGCCGTCACCATCCTGTGGCCGCAGCGGCGTATCAAATCCCTCGGTTCGTTCCCCATCAACAACTTCAAAATGCGTGATTGAGAGGCTTAGCGCGGTCCCCAACCCGTTGCTGGTTGGAAGGACCGCCAATTCCTGCTCGAGTCCGGCTTCGAGGTCACCGCTGCTGAGATCGGCATCGAGTGTGTAGCCCACGGCTGCGTTAGCGACCGAACTACTCGAGAATGGGATTCCTAGACCCGAATGGACCGGGTCATCGGCACCGGCATCCAGGAGTTGGTCAAGAGTGGGGTCAATCACAAGGAGCTGGTGTCTGATGGGGTCGACGACCAGTGCGTAGCGCCCGTTGGTCTGGACACTCACGGGGCCGAACCCTTCTTCAGATAGCGGCTCTTCGCTGCTTCCGGCGGCTCCATAGCAGTCGGGATCAGCGCCATCGGCAAGGCCGTCACCGTCGTTGTCGGCACCGTCGGAACAGACCGGTGCTGCCGCCTGTTCGCTACTGTCCGCCACATTGCCACACCCAGGATCTGCAAGGTCTGCAAACCCGTCACCGTCGTCATCTATCCCATTGGTGCACTCTGTCGCCTCGGCGTCGAACGCAGTGGCTTCGTCATCCCAAAGGGCGGAGGCGCACTCCGGATCGTCTGGAAAATCGATCAGCTCGTCGCCGTCGCCATCGATGCCGTCGGAGCAGGCAGCCGCCCTCTCGAGCGGCCAATCCTCTGCACATTCGCTGTCGTCGCCGTCTACTTGCCCGTCGCCGTCGTTGTCGAGCCCATCAGCGCACTCCGTGGGTGCAACGCCGCCACCTTCGCTGTTGTCGATAGCTGCGAGGCAGTCGGCGTCATCGTGGTCGACCAACCCGTCCTCGTCGTTGTCGAGTCCGTCGGTACACAGTGTCGCCCGCCCTCGGATTCCGTCTGGGGACTCGGCGCCATCGGGCCCGTAGCACTGCAAGTCCTCCTGATCGATATTGCCGTCACCATCGTTGTCTACGCCGTCGCCGCACTCGGCGACGAGGCCGATCCGCGCGGCCTCGCAGGGTGCCGTCGCGCCCTCATCGGCGCAGGCTCCATCGGTGGTGAAGCGAGACAAGTAGGTTCGGTCGGTGTAGGTGACGAAGAGTGCTCCCTCGGGGCCGTACGCCAAAGCAGAGGGGGTTCCGGGGAGTGCGATTGCGGCGATCTCTTCGAGCGCTGGCTCGACTATACAATCTTCGACGTAGGTTCCTTCCTCTACGCCACAGTCGTAGGTAATCCGTTCGAGGACCAGGCTGGATTCGAGTGGTCGAAGGGTGGCGAGAACCGTGTCATCAGGAGCGACCACCAGATCCGAAACCAGGGATTCAGATTGGCGACTGAATACGACTTCACGGTCTGGAACGGAAACGATGACCAGTTCGCCCCCCAGATCACACTGGACCAGCGCAAGGACACCGTCGGGGGTCACTTGGACCTCTTGAGGCCCCTCGCAGACGGTAATCCCTGTCACCCCTGGCTCGCCGCGGTTGAGATCGACCAGCTGCGGGACAGTAAGGGACAGATCCACGAACACGAGGCTCTCGCGCTCCCGGTTTGCAATGAGTCCTGTCGAGGTGACTGTTCCGTCGGTGACGTCCCCGCCCTCGTCACAGCGCTCGGGCAGCGTTCTCACCGAAGCACCGCCTAGGGTTCCCCTGCACGAACGGGCCACAGCGACACCTGCGGGCGAGGCCAAACTCTGCGGAAGAGGCGGCTCGTCGTCAGAGCACCCAACACTAACGGCACAGGCAGCGAGCGCCCAGATTGCAACAAATCGTTTCATCTTCACGCGTTCCATTAGCGGATCTTCGCGATTGTAGTTCGGTAGCGTCGACTCTCTGGATCGATGTCGATCACGGCCACGGCGGCCTCGCGGAAGAGAGTGACGTAGAGCCGCTGGTGGCGCACTTGGTCTGACACCACCGCTGCCGGGGCCCGGCCTACTGGGAATCTATCCACGGGCACACCGGCACGCGGGTCAACGACGGTCATATCGCCGCTCGCTAGTTCGAGAGCGTAGATGAACTCGCCTTCCTGCTCTTCAACTACGATTAGATCCTCGGGCGCACCCATCAGGTCGATTTGTCCAATGAGCTCGTCTTGACTCCCAGAGGTGCTCTGCCGGTCGGCAGAGGACGTGTCGAGCACCAGGATCGCGTTTGGCGACCTAGCGGCCACATAAGCCCGGTCACCGTCCATTGAGAAAGCGATCGCTCGCGAGTCGTACTCGCCGGTCGGATTGCTGAGACCGACATCGCTCAGACCAAAGATCGCCGAGATATCTCCCTCTGCTCCGATGACCGGCGCGAAGGAACGCACTCGGCTGTCGAACCGGCCAGTCACGTAGAACCGGCCCGTCCGCGGATGAACCGCCAGCGAGCTTCCGCCAGCGATCAACTCGGCCGAGAGCCGATGCTCGGTTGCGACGTCGTTGTCTTTGATCGAAATCGCCGTGATGTTACTCGATCGAAGATGGGTGCTGATGATCAGATCGATTTCTGTTTCGCCGCCCTCTTCGAGATTGAGGGTCTGGGTTCCGACGGCCAGTGCAAATGGGTCGCCTGAGAGACCCTCGATTCGGCATGGCAATCCGCTTCTACCGCCTCTGCAACTGAGAATGCCTCCCGACTCGGACACATCCAACCGGACAATCGAGTTGTCTCCCCTCACGGCGACGTAGAGGTGGCGTGCGTCGGGGCTGAGCGCAATCTCGCCCCCGAACGAGCCGAGCGTCACAGTCGACTCATGTTTGATTTCGAGGGTGTCCGTATCGATTACCGTGACCGTTCCACCTTCGTCCTGCGCATAAGCAACGTCGAAGTTGGTGTTGAGCACGTAGAGGTAACGTCCATCGGGGTGGATTGCCATTCCGACCGGAAAATGGAGTGCATCCGTCGGTGGAGCCAGACCCTCGAATTCGGAACAGGCTCCAACCAGGAGCGTGACCCCCAATAGGGGAACCAAACAGTGTTTCATCAATTTTGGAAGCGGTTTCATGGACCCACGCTTAGTCTAGAACTCGGTTTGCTTCAACCGTTTAACCGTCAACTTGAATCCGAGAAATATCAGCGACCGAGTGAAAGAGGGTCCTGAGGTCTCTCAAGAGAGCCAGTCGATTGTTGCGCACGTCCTCGTTCTCGGCCATCACGAGGACGTCCTCGAAGAACTGATCGACGGGTGCTTTTAGTTCGATCAACGCACCAACAGCCGTAGAAAAGTCCCTGTCCTGCAACGCTTGGTCGACCGTGTTCTTGGTCTCGCCGTAGGTTTGCCACAGACCCCGTTCAGCATCGTGCTCGAATCGGTCGGGGGCCGCGGCCAGGTCGGGCGCCCCTTTCTTGAGGATGTTCGAGACCCGTTTGAAGGCGACCGCCAACGGCTCGAAGTCAGCGTTGTCCCGCATCTGAGCGAGGGCGGCGACCTTTGCAGTTACGGCCGGCAGATCGTCGATCCCGGCACTGACGACAGCATCGATGACATCCGTGGCAGCGTCGTTTGAGAGCCAGGCCTTGAGCCTCGCTTTGAAGAAGCGGTCGAGCGCCCGTTGCACTGCATCGGCTTCCTCAGTTGCTGCTTCGCCAATACCTGCGATGGCCGTGCGAATCAGATCGCCGAGGGAGAATCGGAGCTTGTGCTCGAGAGCGATTCGAATAACCCCCAGCGCAGCGCGTCTCAACCCGTATGGATCGGCGGCCCCGGTGGGCTGCATGCCGATGGCGAAGCAACCTGCCAGTGTGTCCATCTTGTCGGCGATCGAGACGATGATACCCGCCTCGGACGAAGGAACTTGATCGTTCGCGCCCTTGGGTCGGTAGTGCTCTTCGACTGCGTGGGCAACCGCTTCGTTCTCACCGTCGTGAATTGCGTAGTAGCGCCCCATAGTCCCCTGGAGTTCAGGGAACTCGCCCACCATATCGCTCGTGAGATCGGCCTTCGCCAGCAGAGCGGCTCGACGTGCGTCATCCGCTGCCTCGGGAAATAGTAGGGGACCGAGTTCGCCAGCCAGCCGTTCGATTCGTTCGACCTTCTGCCTGACCGTACCGAGTTGTTTCAGGAACACGACCTGGGAAAGATCTTCGACTCGCGATTCGAGAGAGCGCTGCTTGTCTCGGCGTAGGAAGAAGGCTCCGTCGGTGAGCCTCGCGACCAGAACCCGTCGATTGCCTTGCAGGACAACGTTTGGATCGCGAACAGGCGTGTTGTAGACAACGACAAACCGATTCACCAGGTTGCCATTGTCGTCCTCGACGGCAAAGTAGCGTTGGTGCTCCTTCATCTCGCTGATCAGGACTTCCCGAGGCAGTTCCAGAAAGCTGGGATCGAACTCGCCAACTCCCACTTGAGGCAACTCGACCAGTTGCACGACCTCGGCAAGCAAGTCGGCGTCTTCGACGAGGCGGTGCGGAGCAACTGCGGCTTGTGCGGCAGCCATGATCTGGTCAGACCGGCCGCTGATTGATGGAACCACCTTGGCTTCGGCCATGACGGCTTCGTAATCGGCAGCTGAGGCTATGTTCAAGGGTTCGTTCTTCAGGAATCGGTGACCCCACGAGTTTCGGTCGCTGTTGACGCCCGCGAACTCTAAAGGAAGTACCTCGCCGTCTAGTAGTGCGACAATCCAGTGAATCGGCCGGCCCCAACCGGTAGGCTCCCAGCCCCAACGCATCGGCTTCGGCCACGGGATTGAACCCAGGATGGCTGTCACGATGGGAGCGATGACCTCGGCAGCGGGCTTTCCAGGCTGGACCACTTCGGCCGCGATATACTCGCCCTTGGGGGTCTCGACCCGCTGCAATTGTGAGACGTCGACCTTGGCGCCTCGGGCAAAACCCTGAGCTGCTTTCGTCGGGTTGCCGTCTGCGTCGAATGCGATTCGGGCGGCGGGGCCCATCCTCGTTTCGCGCAGCTCTGGGGTGCTTTTATCTACGTCCGACACTCGGATTGCCAACCGCCTGGGTGTGGCAAACGACTCGATTGGACCGAAGCCAAGTCGCTCCGCCCGAGCTCTTTCGGTGAACTGTGCTGTTAGGTACTCGATGCTCGGCACGACTTGGCCTGCCGGCAGCTCTTCGGTTCCAATTTCAAGTAGAAAATTCAATTCTCACCCCACTGATATGCTCTGCCCGTCACGCTTCCGTCGTACTCTCAGTGGAATCACTGATGAACTCAGCACGCTTGGACTCATCCTTGAGTAATGGGAATCCAAGTTCCTTGCGCTTGTCGAGGTAGGCCTCGGCTGCGGCACGCGCCAGGCGCCGGACCCGACCGATGTATTGCTGCCGTTCGGTCACACTGATCGCTCCCCTCGCATCAAGGATATTGAAGATGTGGGAGCATTTCAGGCAGCAGTCGTAGCCGGGATACACGAGGGCTTTCTCGAGCAGACGTAGCCCTTCCTTTTCATAGTCAGAGAACAGCCGCAGGTGCAGGTCTACGTCGGCCTCCTCGAAGTGGTATGCCGAGTACTCCACTTCGGCTTGCAGATGCACTTCACCGTAGGAGACGCCCTCTTTCCACTGTAGCTCCGCGATACTATCCACATTCTGCAGATACATCGCGATACGTTCGAGACCGTAGGTCAATTCAGCGGTGATGGGGCGCAAGGGGATGCCGCCGACCTGTTGAAAGTAGGTGAACTGGGTGATCTCCATTCCGTCGATCCAGACTTCCCAACCAAGCCCCCAGGCTCCTTGGGTAGGTGCTTCCCAGTTGTCCTCGACGAAACGAATGTCGTGTTCCATCGGGTCAACACCGAGTACGCGCATCGATTCCAAGTAGAGTTCGACGACGTCCTTGGGACTCGGCTTCAGTATCACCTGATACTGGTAGTACGCTCCCCAGCGATTTGGGTTCTCTCCGTAGCGTCCATCGGATGGTCTTCGGCACGGTTCGACATATGCGACGTTGAACGGTTCGGGACCTAGGGCCCGCAGAAACGTCGCTGGATTGAAGGTCCCTGCGCCTGTTTCAATGTCGTAGGGCTGCTGAATTATGCAACCGTTGTCGGCCCAAAACTGCTGTAATTTTAGAATGACATCCTGGAAGTACATGAACTGTTCTCGGTGGGGACTCGCTACCTACTCGGCGGTAACAGTGGCCGTCATTGAGGGATGAATCTGACAGAAATAATCAAGAGCGGCGGCGCTCGTGAATGTACGCTCGAACGTCCCGCCAGCCGCAATATTGCCCGAATCGAACTCACCGGTCTCGGCACCCGAAGCGCCTGCGGTGACCGTGTGATCGATTGAATCGTTGTTGGTCCAACGGACGGTGTCACCCACCGCGATCGTCACTGTTGCCGGAACGAACGCAAAATTCTCGATTGAGACTTGGTGCAGGGTCCCTTCGACGGTCGACGTATCCGAATTCGTCGTGTCCGGGTCCTCGTCCGAACTGCAATTCAGGGTGAATACGGCCAAAGCGGCCACGCACACCATGATCAACCATGATTTTCGCCAGTTTCTGATCTGCTTCATCCTATCCTCCGTGTGCTGTCGCATTGCCTCTGCGAACCGGGCCAACCTGCCCGAGCCAATGAAAAAATACAAGCGCTGAAAGAGGATTGTGACAGGTTTGCAGGTCGGGGGTGGCCAAAGGTGGCCTGCCGGCGATCCGACAGCGGGCCGAACCCGCGCCTGCGGTCTTTGCGTTGAACGGGAGAACCAACTATGGTAACCGCTGCCGTCTGCAGAAGCCGGCATCCAAGGCTGAACTGGCAGGTGTAGAAATTGAACGAGGTTTGGGTTTCGATGGCCCAACGCCTCAGCTTGCGTTGAGAGAACCTGGGTAGACATGATGAGATCCAAACATCTCCCCATCCCTCTGCTACTACTGTTGTTAACACCACTCTTTGGGTGCTCGGCCGAAGAGAGCGAGGCCTGCGTCGCGACCGAGGATTGCGGGGCGGGGCTGGTCTGTTTCGGCGAGGTCTGTCAGACCGTGCTGTGCGTCTCTAATCTCGAGTGTCCGGCCGACTCCATTTGCTACATCGATGAGGGCGAGTGTGGCCGACATGAGTGCCGCACCGATGCCGACTGTTTCTCGAATCGCCGGAACCCGTACTGCATCGAAAGCCGTTGCTCACGCGACGCCCCGCCCGAATGCGAGGAACGAATGGCATGCGGAGATGGCGAATCCTGTATCGACTCGGCCTGCGTCGAGGTCGGGCTGGGAAGGACCTGTTCAAGCGATGAAGACTGCGGGAACCCTCAGATCTGCGACCCCAACCTGGGTGAATCGGGAGCGTGCGTAACGGCCTGCGAAGACAACTCCGACTGTGACGGCACGGACGACTTTCAGGCCTGCGATACCACATCGGGGTTCTGCGAGCCCGTGGAGTGCTTGAATCACTCGCACTGTGAAGAGAGTGAGGAGTGCAACGACGAGTACGTTTGTGTTCTCCAGCGCTTTGACTGTGATAGCGGCCCGTGTGGCCCGGAAGGACAGTGCCCAGAAGCCTACGTTTGTTCCAACGAAATGTGCGGCCTAGACTGCGCCGTTCAAGAGGGTCGTCCCTTCCGGACCGAGCCCGTCGATGACGCATGCCGGTGCGTTCAGTGCATCACTGACATCAATTGTAACGAAGCCAGCTCAGAGGTCTGCACAGCGAGCAAGCGATGCCTCTTTTGTGAAAATGAGGGCGATGCGGCGTCGGATTGCCCCGAGGAACACCCCTTCTTCAGTGAGGGGTGCTGTTTTGAGTGTCAGGACGACACCAATTGCTCGATCTACGGGCTGGGCTCGACATGCCGCAACGGCCGTTGCGTGGCCTGTGACTGCAACGCTGGCTGTGTTTGCCCTGCAAACAGCGACTGTGAGACCCAAGAGGATGCAACAACTGGCGTCTGCGTCGCCCACGAGGGCGCCATCGGTGAAGACTGTACTACTCAAGAAGAGTGCGGCGAGACCCTCGCCTGCTCCTACGCAACGGGACAGTGTGTGAGCCTCGCTACCGGCTCCTTCTGCGGCGACGCTGGGTGCCCCGAACCGGCTCGCTGCGCGGCAGTCACCAACGGGGCCCTCTGCTACGGCTGCCACGATAGCGACGGCTGCCCGGCCGGGCAGGTTTGCGATATCCCCACAGAGTGGATTGGCGTCTACGACGGCGGACGCTGCTTCCCAGACACCGGCAACTAGGCCGCGGCGACTGGGTTTGTCGGTCGGTGACTGGCATAAACGAAGCCTTGACCCACTTCCTTGCACACGGTAGACCCACGATTCGGATTCCCCGGAGCTTTCTCAAATGGCTGATAACTGGAAAGACACACTCAACTTACCCAAGACCTCGTTCCCCATGCGGGCCAACTTGCCCAATCGGGAACCCCAAACGCTCGAGCGTTGGGAAGAAATGGGGCTCTACCAGCGGATTATGGACGCCCGAAAGGACGGACCACGGTTTGCTTTTCATGATGGCCCCCCCTACGCAAATGGGCACATCCATCATGGTCACATTCTGAACAAGATCCTCAAGGACATCGCCTGCAAGTTCAAAGCGATGACGGGCCATCTCGCCGAGTTCATCCCCGGATGGGATTGCCACGGCCTGCCGATCGAGCACGAGGTCGACAAAAAACTCCGCTCAAAGAAGCGAGAAATGGACCAGGTCGCCATCCGCGAAGTCTGCCGAGACTACGCGAATCGGTTTGTCGCTATTCAACGCGATGAGTTCAAACGAATCGGCGTGCTAGCAGACTGGGACAACCCATATACGACCCTGGATCGGTACTACGAGAGCACAGTCGTCGGTGAACTGGCCAACCTGATTGAAAAGGGCTTGGTATTCAAAGCGCTGCGGCCGATTCACTGGAGCTACGCTGCCCAGACCGCCTTGGCTGAGGCAGAGGTCGAGTACAAAGAGTACACAGCGCCGAGCATCTACGTGAAGTTCCCCTTCCCGGATGCACCGAGCTTCCTGGCCGATCCGGCCGGCGACCGGCCCATCTCTGCGGTCATCTGGACCACGACACCTTGGACGCTGCCAGCGAACCTCGCTATCGCGCTGCACCCCGACTTCGACTACCTCTTGGTCGACGTAGACGGTGACGCGTTGATACTGGCCGAAGGCTTGGCACCCTCTGTTTACGAGGCGTGCGGGCTCTCGGTGCGTGAGGTGATCAAAACCTTCAAGGGAAGCGAGCTGGTGGGCACCGAGCACGCGGCTCTAAAGCCTGCCGCTCGACACCCATTCATCGATCGCGAGAGTATTCTTCTTCCGGCCGACTACGTCACCCTCGAGCAGGGTACTGGATGCGTTCACACCGCGCCCGGCCACGGTCAGGAGGACTTCGTCCTTGGACGAGAACATGGTCTCGGCGTCCTGTCGCCGGTCAACGAGTACGGCAAATACACTGATGCCGTCCCGGAGTATGAAGGGCAGCACGTCTTCAAAGCCAACCCGTTGATCGTGGAGCGCCTTCACGAGATCGGTGCTCTCCTCAACAAGCCGGGTGACTCGGTGTTGATCGAGCGCTATCCCCACTGCTGGCGAACCAAAAAACCCGTCATCTTCAGAGCCACACCCCAGTGGTTTGTCAAAGTCGATCAAGACCAGCTCCGCGACCGGGCACTCCAGGCGATTAAGACCACCGAGTGGATTCCTGGCTGGGGTGAGGACCGCATTCGAGGCATGCTCGAGCATCGGCCCGATTGGTGTATCTCTCGCCAGAGGACTTGGGGAGTCCCGATTCCCGGTCTCTACTGCCAGTCGTGTGGCGAAGTCACCCTCAGTCACGAGGTGGCGCGAAAACTGGCAAAAATCAGCGAAGACGAAGGTGTCGACGCTAGGTTCAGGCCCCCGCTCGAAGAGCTCCTTCCGGACGGTTTTGCATGCCAGTGTGGCGCCGGTGTCGACCAGTTCACCAAGGAGAGCGACATTCTCGACGTCTGGTTCGAGTCTGGTGCCTCCTTTGCCGCCGTTCTCGAACGGCGAGGGGGCCTCGAACCCGTCGCCGATTTGTATCTCGAGGGCAGCGACCAACACCGAGGCTGGTTCCAATCCAGCCTTCTGATCGGAATTGGCTCGCGCAATCACGCGCCGTACCGCACCGTGTTGACCCATGGCTTCGTCATCGACGAACAGGGCCACAAGTACTCGAAGTCCAGTAAGAACTTCGAGCCGCCGTCGAAGGTCATCAACAAACTCGGCGCCGAAGTCATGCGGCTGTGGGTTGCGGCGGTGGACTACCGGACTGACATCACGCTTTCTCCGACGATCCTGCAGCGGATGACTGATGCCTACCGCCGGATCCGCAATACTGCGCGGTTTTTGGTGAGCAACTTGTCCGACTTCGACCCGAACAAGGATGCCGTATCGCTCGACACCCTGCCGGACCTCGACACATGGGCGCTGGACAAACTGGCATCGCTAACCGACAGGCTCCTCAAGGCTTACGAAGATTATGAGTATCACGCGGTTTTTCACCGTCTGCTCGACTTCTGCACCGTTGATTTGAGTCAGAGCTACCTCGATGTGCTCAAGGACCGGTTGTACTGCGAAGCCCCGAATGATCCTCGCCGCCGAGCGTCACAGACCGTGATGTACGAGGCGCTGCGAGCGATCACGCTGCTGTCCGCGCCCGTGCTTTCGTTCACAGCTGAGGAGCTCTGGGGCCACATGCCACATCGAGATGGCGACCCCGAGTCGGTTCACTTGGCTCTTCTGCCCAGCGCGGCTCCGGCGGAGTGGAGCGCTGAGGGACAACGCGAGCGATTCGAGTTGCTTCACAAGGTCCGCTCGAAGGTCCAAGAGGCCATTGAAGCACGACGCCCGAAATCGAAGGGTGAGCGCTTGCCCGGGCAAATCGGCAGTAGCCAAGAGGCCGTTGTCACTATCCGGGCGAACGGGTCCGCTCTCGAGACGTTGTCGAAGGATGTGGAGTTGCTCAAAGAGCTCTTCATCGTCTCAGATGTCCGCCTCGAAGAAGGCGAGATGGAGGACAACGTGCCGGAGGTCTCTGTCGATATCGCCGAAGGCGAAAAATGCCCTCGATGCTGGAATTATCGCTCGGCCTTTGGAGTTGATGGTCAACACAGTGAGGTCTGCCAACGTTGTGCTGGCGTGGTGATCTCATTGGCAACCCAAGCTGGAAACTCATGAAGAAGTACATTCTCTTCATCGTATTGCTCGTTCTCGGCGTTTGGGCGGACTTGGGTACGAAGTCTATCGCCGAAGACCGACTGGCCTCACGCTCTCGCGACTGGGACCACCCCATCGAGTTGGTCATCGAGGGCGATCAGGACCGGCTCCTGTCCGACCTTCTTGCGGCCGAATTCACCTCGAACAGCGAGGACGAGATCGAGCAGATCTGTCAGCAGACCTACCTCGTCAATGACGAGGGCGAACTCATTCGACGTGGGTCACCGGGCCTTCTCATCTCCCCCGGACAACAGTTGCGGGTGCTCCATCGTGAAGTCACGGTGATCGAGAATTTCCTGGGCTTCAAATACGTCGAGAACCGCGGCGCCGCTTGGGGCTTCCTGGGCGACGCGGACCAGTCTTTTTCGCGCCCGTTCTTCATCATCGTAGGTATTCTGGCCATTTTTGTGATCGGGTTCCTGTTTCGAAGCGTGGGTGACGACCGCAAGTTCCTGATCGTGGCGCTGTCCTTCATCGTCGCAGGCGCGATCGGCAACATCGCCGATCGAATAAGGTACGGATATGTCGTCGACTTCATAGCGTGGCGGCCAGGTTTCGAGTGGCCGACGTTCAACATCGCGGACGTGCTGATCGTAGTCGGCGTAGCGATGATGTTCATTGAAGTCATTCGGGACGGTCGGCGCGAGAAACTCGAGAAGGCCAGAGCCGAAGCGGCCGGCGCGTCACCTGAACCTGCCTAGCGAATCAAGGCCCGACTGATATGCTACCCCAATTCTTCGATATGATCGGCGTGCGCGCACAAGGCCAGGGGTTCGAGGTCTTCTTCTGGAGTGTGCTGATCGTCGCCGGCATTATCGTCTGTGTCCGTGAGTTCAGGGCAAAACGTCCGTTCAACGACTCCTGGTACGGTTATGGGGTGGGAATTGGCCTACTCGTCTTCGGCGGCATGTCGTTGATTAGTGCCGCCCAGGGCGTGCTCTACTTCGAGGAAGATGGGCTCAAAATCTCGAACTACGGCTTGGCTATCGCCATAGCCTTCGTGGTCGGGATATGGCTTGCGGTGCGCGAGGCCAACCGCAGCCCGTCCCCGCCGACGATGGGGCATCTATTCGATCTGTCCTTCTGGATACTGATATTCGGCATGGTCGGCGCTCGCGTGCTCTTCATCATCGTGAGTTTTGAAGACTACGTGAACCTGTGCGTGGCCCCCGAGCTCGTAGAAGGTTCGGAGGGCGTCAAAGACTGCTTCGCCGTACTCAAGTTTTGGAAGGGTGGGCTCGTCTTTTTCGGCGGCTTCCTGGGCGCGGCCATCGCTGCCCTGGTGTACACCCGCAAGCACAAGATTAGTTTCTTGCGGGCCGCTGACGTGATGATTCCGAGCTTGGCTCTGGGCCATTTCTTTGGTCGTCTCGGGTGCTTGTCTGCAGGCTGCTGCTTTGGGCAACAAACCAATGTACCGTGGAGTGTTTCGTTCCCGCAGGGCGCAGCGCCCTTCCAAGCTGAGTTTGAGGGGTTGCGGACTGCGACTCCCGCAAATCCTGATGCCTGGGTCGCCCTGCTCGAGCGGGGCCACAGCGCCCTGATTCATCCGACGCAGCTGTATGAAGCCAGCGCCGAGTTCTTGTTCTTCGTCATGTTGATTCTGATGCGGCCTCGCAAGCGCTTCCACGGCCAGCTGGTTGCGACTTGGCTGGTTCTCTATTCAATGCTGCGCTTCGTGGTCGAGTTCTATCGTGGCGACAAGATTCGGGGCTTCGTTTTCGAGTACGCTATCGCGCCGCTCAACAGCCTGTTTGGCCTCGCCCCTGAGGAACCCACCATTCTGTCGACGAGCCAGACCATTGGCCTCATCACCCTGTTGACGGGTGTTGTTATCTACGTCACGCAGAGGCCGAAGCGGACGTCATCGAGCTAGGCCTCCCGATCGAGGCCCAGGGCTAGCGCCTCCTGCAGTCACCCGGCAAACCCGAGCCCGGTCTAGGGAAGATTTACTGTCCCCCGGCTGGGGGAGCGAAGCGAGGGGGGAACGCCGCCCCGTTTTCGTCTTAGCCAGCTGGCAAACTCGAACGCTGGTGCTACAGCCCGACCAAGTTTGGGCAGTGTTGGGAATTTGGTGAGAAGGCTGGCGGGGGGGCGAGCTTAGAGAATCTCGAGACCTTCTTCACTCTCGCGGTTCTGTCGTTCGCGTTCTTCTCGCTCGCGGCGTTCCCGCTCACCACCGCCCTCCCCACCTCGCGGGCTCGTTCCTCGTCGGTTTGGCCGACCTCGTCGATCACGCCAATCCCTCCTTGAGGGGCCGCCTCTTCTTGGTTTCGAGACGATTCGCGCGAACTGGACCTCTCGCTGTCACGGTTGCGGGTAGTCCGCTCGCTAGCAGTGCGGGCGAGCGCGGTGAGTTCAACCGTAGGTGGAATGGCGGTTGTCGACATGTCTATAGGAAGATAATGCTCCTGGAAGCCGCTCTTGGTGAGCTTGAGGACCTCCATTGCTCCGGCGTCGACCTCCGCGTTGAGAGGGGTCACCCCGAGGCGATTCCAGACTGGTTCTTCACCTTCGGCTGCGGTGTTCCGAAAGACCTCTGCGCCGATTGGGTCGCTGATCAAAACGAGGCGAATCGTTCCGGCCACCGCTTGCGGGGCGGCGATCGCCATAGTCATCATATTCGCATGTCGCCAGGTACCATTTGCGATGGTCCCGGCCGATCTTTCGGCGGCGACTTGCGCTTCAGACGGACCTGTGTCGGGTGGCTGCTGAGTCGGATCGACGAGCGCCACGTTGTCGCCATCGTTGTTGTTGGAGCCGTTGTTCTGACTGTTGTCATCGCCGGTTGCGACCGTCCCTTCAGCACCACTATTGCTCTCCCCTCCCCCGCCGCCGCCAGTTGCGACGAAGAATGCGCCGGCAGCTGCCGCCACGAGAAGTAGAGCGGCGACAATGATCAGAGGTGTCTTCGACTTACCCGATGCAGCTTTTCGACTACCCGTCGAGTTGATCACCTGACCGGGCTGAGCCATCTGCATGACACCGTCAGCACCCATAACCGGTGCGGCGGCGTCATGCTTCAGTCCTTCGATCATGTCGAGTGCGGTTTGGAACCGCTGTGCAGGGTCTTTGTGACAAGAGGTGTAGACCGCGTGGCCGAGGGCGCCCTCGGTCACGAAAGCAGGAATCGGACACGTTGGATCGGATAGTTGAGCGACGATCACGAGGTTCGTGTTCTCGAGGTCGTAGATCGTCTTTCCACAGAGCATCTCGGCCATGATGAGGCCGAGGGAGTAGATATCCGACTGGGGTCCTACATCGGCTCCCTTCAACTGCTCGGGAGACATGTACTGCGGCGTTCCGATGACGGTACCGGTCTTTGTCTTGTAGTCTTCTGCGTGGTCCTCGAACGCTCTTGCGATACCGAAGTCGAGAACCTTTACGAAATCGCTCTCACCGAAAACCTCGACCAACATGATGTTCGCCGGCTTCAAGTCGCGGTGAACGATTGTGCGCGAGTGGGCCTCGTTGAGGCTCTTGAGAATCTGCGTAATGATGTGCCGGGTTCGCTCGATGCTCATCCCGCCTTCGCTCGCCTTGATCTCGTCCTCGAGCGTGACGCCCTCGAGGTACTCCATCGCGATGTAGGTCAGGCCGTCGGCGGTGCCGCCGTAATCGTGGAGGCTAATTGTATTGGGGTGAGTAAGCTCTTTCGAGAGCATCGCTTCACGCCGGAAACGCTCGGAGGCACCTTCCATCGAAGCCGCAGAGGGCAAAAGAATCTTGAGGGCTACTTCCTTTTCGATCCCGAGCTGGGTGGCGTGATAAACGGCACCGAAACCACCTTTCCCGAGCTCCCTGAGGATCTTGTAGCGACCCGCGACCACTTCACCGGCACTCGGTAGCGTAACCCGGACCACAGCTGGGTTGGGGTTGTACTCGCCTCCCATTTGACCCGTGTGTGGGTTCGGGGAAGTCGACAGAGGCTGGGACTGATATGGCGCTGGCGGTGCGTACTGACCTGGAGCGGGCATTTGGCCGCTGGGGTACTGTTGTGGATGCTGACCGCTTGGGTGTTGCTGTGGATGTTGGCCCGAACCGTACTGTTGCTGCTGTCCAGAGGGATACTGCTGCTGGTGCTGACCGGACGGGTAC
>CAZDBH010000155.1:0-16130 GCA_964503485.1 uncultured Bradymonadales bacterium
TTGTCCCCCCGCTGGGGGGACCGCGCCAACGGCGCGGGGGGAACGCCTAGCCCCACACCTCCTTACTATTCCGCCGCCCACGCGCCTCTATTCCCCACTCCGCTCCCCAGGGAGCACCTCTCGGAGGGGGACGGGCGAAGGGGGCAGAGAAACCCGAGGCTTCGGCTGCGACCTCGGGGATCAGTGTACGTTGGAGATGTCAGCCGATGGAAACAGCCTAAAACAGCCGTCGAGTTCTCCACCTTCGTTGCCTCTAAGTTCGTCTGGGCCCTCTTCTTGTGGCCCGAAAACAACGCTGAACGAGGCGGTCAGTTCGTTACCGGACACCTCAGAGAACGTAATTGTCCCCGACTCGACCGGGTAGAGGACCTCAGCATTGCCAAAGATGGTGCCATCGTTGTTGATATCGATCCCATACGAAGCGCACAGAACGCCCTCCTGAGGGTCGCAGGGGATGTCGCTGGGTCGAGTGGCCAGTTGGAGTGTCGAAGCGTTGGCAGCGCCGCCGTCGATACGCGCTTGTAGGTGACTTCGGATGTCACCACCTTCGACACCAGCGGTAGAGAACACAATGATATGAGGCTCCTCACCCTCCTCGAGAACCAGGTCGAAAAAATTCGTGCCCATCCGTCCCTGGTAGGGGTCGGTGTGCTTAAAATCGAACCGCGTCGAGCCGACTGCACCGCCGATGGCCAAGCGATGGGTCTCATCGCAGGACTCGCGGTAGTCGGTTGGCGGTTCGTCCCCGCAAGCGGTTGCCAGGATGAGAAGAGGTAAGAACCAGAGGCGCGTCTTCATTCGTCGTCACTCAGTCGCATGTTGTCGATAAGGCGGGTCTTGCCAGCGAATACAGCTGTGGCCATATGCACCGAATCGGGCAATATCGCGGAACCGCTCCCCAGAGCAGCCAGGCTGCTCGGATGGACCAGTTCGAGGTAGTCAATTTCGAGGCAGTCTTTGGCTTCAATCGTCTCTCGCGCCGCACCGAGTACCTGTTCAGCACTGCGTTCACCGGCAAGGAACAGGTCCCGTGACTTGCAGAGCCCTGCGTAGATAGCGGGCGCTGCGCTTCGCTGTTCAGCCGACAGATAGGAGTTCCGCGAACTCTTGGCCAAGCCATCACTCTCGCGAACGGTTGGGCCACCAACAATCCCCACGGGCATGTTCAGGTCTTTCACCATGCGCCGAATCACATGAAGCTGCTGGTAGTCCTTTTGACCGAAGACCGCCAGGTCGGGCTGAACCAGATTGAGCAGCTTGCTTACGATCGTGGTAACGCCGGCGAAATGAACGGGGCGCGAGGCGCCACATAGGCCGTCCGTCAGCCCCTTTACCGAGACGGTTGTCGCGAATCCTTCGGGGTACATTTCACCGTCTGTTGGCAGGAACACCACGTCGGCTTTGTGCTCGGTCAGCTTGGCCAGGTCGCCCTCGAAGTCGCTTGGATATGAGTCGAGGTCTTCGTTTGGCCCAAATTGGGTGGGATTGACGTAGATGCTGACAACGACCCGATCGCCGATCTCTCGGGCCCGATCGACGAGGCTCAAGTGGCCCTCGTGCAGGTACCCCATGGTGGGGACCAAAGCGATCGTGCGACCCGCCACGTGTTGCTCGCGCGAATAGCGCTGCATCTCCGCGGCCGTCTCAATTTGGCGCGGTCCGGGCATCGTGTTCCCGTGTTCTAGATTTCTGGGGTTCCCATTGCTGCCAAACGTACCGCGATGTCTTCGACGAGCTGCCGCCGGAAGCGGCGCAGGTCGGTGATTTCGTCCGATACGCGTTCTACTAATACATCGACTTCGTCGAGTTCGCCCTGAATCACTTCATAGTCGGCTTCAGTCATGACCTGTTGTTCTGGGGTGAAATCGCCCTGGCCTCCCAAAACCGTGTCATAGGTCTGCCGCGACTGTTCCCTGAGTCGAAGCACATCGCTGTGTGCATCGAGGGACACTTCTTCGAGTACGTTCAGGCGTTCCTGAAGTACGTGTTTGAGATTGACGCGAAGCGTATCGACCGAAAGGACCCGATCAATCACGAACTCTTTCACCCGTGAGGGAGCGTGTTCGACGTAACTCTCGAGCGAGATCATCTCAGGGGGATTACAGAAGGCGACGTTCCCCAGGTTCGAACGCTGGGTCAGCGGCTGATAGGGGTCGCTACCTCGCTCGGCTTGCACTCCGCGCGGGGGCTCGGTGCTCACTTCTGTCAGATCGATGTTGTCGTTTAGACAGCTCATCAGTGCGTTCTTCACCAATTGGAGCTCGAAGTCCTCGGGACGAATCGTGTCGGGCAAGTCGCCCACACGTTCGACAGCAGTCGACGAGCTCTCAATCAAGTCTGTTGTGCCTGAGTAGAAGGCGCTGACACGCGTGCGGAGGGCACGCGCTTCTTCCACCGGAATGGGCACATACTGACTGTTGCTGCTGCAGGCCCCCAGGGCGACGAACGCCGTGAGGCAAATGAGAACGATCGACAAGAAGGGGCGCATCGAAATCCTCCGTTAACGCTGTGAATTCGCTGGGTGCGCAGCGGTCCATGCACCGGACGTCCACGGTCTGGATAGGGTTTTACAGCGCTCAAGTCAAGTTGTCGTACGAGGCACCGGGTTTACCGCGTGTCCGGAGAGTTCGCGGTCGGTCTGCGGATCCCCGATCCCTATCCCCTATCCCCGATCCCCCAAGCACTGTAATTTTACCCTCGACTTGCTGCTCGCCTATGGTTACAATCCGTTCGCCCTGAGTCTCGACTTGGGACGCACAGCGATTGTCAAAATCGAACCAATCACTAACCGGCCGATTGAAGAAGGGGGAACCCTTGTCTCGCGCGTTAATTTTGCTATTCCTAACAGCCCTTGCGGGCTGCTGGGCGGATCTTGATCCACCCGAATCAACTAACCCCGGTTCGCCGATAAACCTCGACACCGCCAAGGTCGACTACGAGCCTGAACCACCGGTGATGGCCCGCCTTAGTTCAACACAGTACAGAAACGCACTCGTCGACCTGTTTGGACCCGAGATCGCCGTTCCAGCAGCCATCGAACCCGATGTCTCTTCGGCTGGTTTCATCGCAATCGGATCGGCGCTCGCCTCGACTTCGCTACGTGGCGTCGAACAATACGAAAGTGCTGCCTTTTCCATCGCTGAACAGATTTTGCCCGAAGGCTCCGTCCGCGATCACGTGATGTCCTGCCAACCCGAAGGTGTTGACGACGAGGCGTGCGCCACTGAAGTGCTCGGGACACTGGGCGCTCGCGCCTGGCGACGTCCCCTCACGGGGTCGGAGTTGGACCGGCTGGTAGGCCTCAGCATGGTCGCCGCCGAGACCCTAGGCGATCTTGACGAGGGCCTGACGTATGGGATTTCAGCAATCCTGCAATCACCACGCTTTCTCTACCGGGTCGACGCCGGTGAGGTCGATCCGGACGACGATAGCCTTCGTCGCTATACCAACTTTGAGATGGCCTCTCGGCTGAGCTTCTTCCTCTGGAACAGCCCGCCCGACGAGGCGCTCTACGAAGCAGCAGCCCAGGGTGAGCTGACCACAGCAGAGGGGTTGGAGGCCCAAGCACTTCGGCTTCTCGACTCGGAACGCTCACGTGCGGGTGTACTCAATTTCTTCTCTGAGATGTGGGCGCTCTACCATTTGGATGAACTGAGTAAAGACCCGATGCGCTTTCCCCATATGAGCCCCGAGGTAGGCCCCTCGGCGCGTGAAGAGACGCTTCTCGGGGTCGAGCATCTGATTTTTGATTTGGACGGTGACTATCGCGAGCTCTTTACGACCTATACCACCTTCCTGAATCGCAAACTGGCCGCGATTTATGCGGTACCGGCGCCGGCGCGTGAAGGATTCGCCGAAACCCAGTTGCCCGAAGACGGACATCGGAGGGGGCTATTGGGCCAAGTCAGCTTCCTTGCGCTGCACTCGCATCCGACTGGGTCGTCTCCGACCCTGCGCGGCGTTTTCGTCCGCGAGACACTGCTCTGCCAGCCGATTCCACTGCCCCCTGCGGGCGTGGACACATCGATACCCGAACCTTCCCCTGACCTGCCGACCATGAGGGAGCGAATCGCCGTCCACATCGCGAACCCCGGATGCGCCAGCTGCCACAACAGCACTGACGTCATCGGCCTCGGCCTCGAGAACTTCGACGGACTGGGGCGTTTTCGCGCGACCGAGTCGGATGTGTTGATCGATGCCAGCGGAACCGTCGACGGCGTCGAGTTTGCCGACGCGCCGGAGCTTGCAGAGGCTATCGCTTACCATCCGGCCCTGCCGAGATGTTTGGTCCAGAGCCTGTACCGCTACGCAACCGGTCGCGTTAACGAAAGTGGCGAGTCCGATTTACTCAATACGTTGACGAATCGATTCGCCCACAACGACTACCGGGTGAAGAGCCTATTGGTTGATATCGTGATGAGCCCTGGTTTTCGAAGGCCAGCCCCACCCGCGATCGACGAAGGGGGTGAGCAATGACACTCACGAGACGGAAAGTACTAAAGGGTCTGTTGGGCGGTGCGGCCGTAACGGTTGGGTTGCCCTACTTCGAGACCTTTCTGGGTGTACACAAGACTGCTTCGGCCCAAAACAGCATCTTCCCTCGGCGGTTTGGCATGTTCTTCTGGGGAAACGGGATGATCCCAGATTTCTGGGTACCCCAAGGTGAGGGTACAGAATGGGAGCTCTCTGAGTCGCTGACGCCATTGGCGGCCTTCAAAGACGATATCAGCGTAATCAGCGGCCTGAACGTGATGGTTCCCAACTCGATCGCCCACCATTCGGGTGCGGCGGGAATTCTAACCGCTGCACCGTTGCTGCAAGAGGGCGGTCGCAACACTTTTCAACTGCCGACGATCGATCAGGTGATCGCCGAGCAAATCGGCAATGACACGCGCTTTCGCTCGTTGGAAATCGCGGTAGACGGTGGAACCAATGTATCGTTTACCGGTCCGGATAGCCCAGCTCCCGCCGAGTCGTCGCCTTTTGCGCTGTTCGAACGCTTGTTTGGCGCCGGATTTCGTCTGCCAGGTGAGGATGGCGAGGTCGATCCTCGTCTCGGCCTGCGCCGGAGCGTTCTCGACGCCGTCTTAGACGACGCTCGCAGCCTGAACGGTCAGCTGGGAACGGCCGATCGAGTACGACTCGAACAGCACTTCGAGGGCATCCGCGCGCTCGAGCTTCGGTTGGCGAGACTCGAAGAAGACCCGCCAAACTTCGCCGCCTGTGCCGTGCCAGGGCAGCCGGAAAACGAGTACCCCGACATCGACGGGCGACCTCAATTGCAGGCCAAGAGCAGGGCTATGTGCGATATCATGGCGTTGTCGCTGGCCTGCGATCAGACGCGTGTATTCAGTCATGCGTTCACGCCGTGGCTGACCAACTCGCTCTTCCCCGACGCGCTGGACGGCCACCACAAGCTCACTCACGAGGAGCCAGGCGCTCAGCCCCAGGTTCAGGCGATCGTCCTGCAGATCATGCACGAGTACGCCTACCTGTTGGAGACGCTGAAGCAAATCCCCGAAGGAGACGGCACCTTGCTCGATAACTGCGCGATTCTCGCGTTGTCTGAGCACTCGTTGGGTCGTACTCACTCGTTGGAGGACATGCCGATTGTGATAGCAGGCAGCGCCGGCGGTGTGCTCAAGCAGGGCATCCATCACCGTTCGTTGGGCGAAAACGCCACCAAGCTGCTACTTTCACTCATCCGATCGATGGGAATCAACCAGGCCGACCTCGGACTCGAAGATGCGTACGCGTCCGACGGTCTCGGCGCGATTGAGGTATAGACAACATGCTACACAACCCAAAAACACTGATCTGCTCCATTCCACTCTTGCTGTTGTCTGCCTGCACCGAAGAGGAGCTGACTACTGACGAAACGGTGGCGACCGACCAGGTCGTGGACGAAACACCGTCAATTGGTCACACCGCTGTGGTCACCTCGTTGGGCTTTGGTCGCCAGGATGACGCCGGGATGTCGCTCGGAATCGACTTGGATGGGCACGTAAGCTCGCTACGCGATGCCGACGGCTGTTACACGGCCGACCTGATCGATCCCGAGGGAAGAACGGGTATCGACAACAACTTCTCACAACTGATGCCGGCTCTGGACGCCTTCGGTGGCGGAACCATCGAAGATCTCATCGTGGGCGCCATCAACGACGGCAGCTTGCTGCTCATGATCGAGGTCAACGGAATCGACGACTACATCGACGACGAGGCTGTCGTGGTCACGGTGACTCGCGCCATCGGCGACACGTTTGTGGGCAACGACGGCTACCTCGAAGAGGGACAGACCTTCGACCGTGACCCAGACCGAGGTCCGTATCCGTCGAAGGCCACCGAACTGGTCGATGGCTGGGTCACTGCGGGGCCGTTCCAGCTCGACGTACCCGTACAGTTCTTCCAACACCAGATCCTTCTCGACCTGCGCGACGCCTTTCTGAGATTCGAGGTTCGTGAGGACGGCACCTTTTCGGGATTCATCGCCGCCGGCATTCCGGTGGAGCAGATTACGGCGATCTCAGAAATTGATGGTACCGACCGCTTGGGCGAGATCATTGAAACCGTGGTGCCTGAATTCGCGGATCTCATGGGACCCGAGGGTGAGTGCGATACGATCTCTGCCACGATTCTCTTCGATTCGCGACTGGCGTTCTTCTACGAGGATTGAGTTCAGCCCAACAAACAAGGGCGGCTACGCCTTCAGTGGCCTGAAGTCTTTCCTTGACACCGAATCGACAAACCAATAACTTCCGCTGCCCATCGGCCCCAAGTTGGGGTTCGTGGACAGACGTAAAGCGCGAGAGGGCGTCATGCGAGAAAAGATCAAAATGGTATCCACAGCCGGCACCGGCTATTTCTATACGACTACCAAGAACAAAAAGACGACCCCCGGGAAGTTGCAGTTCAAGAAGTACGACCCGAAGGTCCGAAAGCACGTGATGTTCAAAGAGTCCAAGATGAAGTAAGTCGGCCAGCAGCCGACCTCCCTCCTCGACTCGTTCCCCTCGAAACCCGACACGCCGCAGAACCTGATCCACGAGCGATCTCTTCGTGTCGGGTTGAATCCTTGCCACCCACCAAATCAAACTGAAGATCCTGACGATCCTCGAGTTGATCTGCGCCAGCAGATGGCCCGTACGAATTCATGTATCGAGAATCGGCCACCCGACGGTGAAATGGCCTTGAGAGTCCCAGCGCAAAAGAGGATACTTTGGTCCGAATCTGGATATCAGATGCAAGCTGGAGAGCAACGATGGCAAACGGATACATGGGTAAGGTGCTCTGGGTCGATCTCACCACCAAGACATGGGAAGAGCAGGCGATCGACGAGGTCTTGGTCAAGCAGTACATGACTGGCTACGGCCTGGCTGCGAAGTTGATCTTCGATCGAACGGAAGCCGGAATCGACCCCCTTGGACCCGACAACATCATCGGCTTCGCCCCCGGGTTGCTAACTGGAACATCGGCCTTCTTTTCAGGTCGCTACATGGTCGTCGGTAAGAGCCCCCTGACGGGTGGTTGGGGCGACGCAAACTCGGGCGGGACACTCGCTCCTGAGATAAAAAAGTGCGGCTACGACGCGATCTTCTTCAGCGGACAGAGCGACACACCGGTCTACTTCCTCATTGAGGGTGACGCGATATCGATCGAAGACGCCTCGGACATGTGGGGGCTGAACGCCTTCGAGGCAGAGGATGCAATTCTCGAAAAAACTGGCAACAAGCGACTCAAGATAGCCACGATCGGTCAGGGCGGGGAAAACCTTTGTCGTATGGCTGGTGTCGTGAACGACAAGGGGCGAATCGCAGCCCGCAGCGGCCTGGGTGCCGTCATGGGGGCAAAGAAGCTCAAAGCGGTCGCGTTGCGCGGCCGCAAGAAAATCGGCGTCGACGATCGTGGGAAAATGAAGGAGCTGAACGCGGGCTTCAAAGAGTTCCTAGACGGCGGGAGCGTGCTGTATCCCGAGAAACCCCGACTCGGAAAAATACTCGGCCTGGCTGGGCGACTGACCTGGAAACTGCGCATGTTTCCTCGCGATGATGCCGCCGCCTGGAGAGCCATCCTCAAGCGATACGGCACGATGGGTGTCACCGCGATGAGCTCGCAGAACGGCGATTCGCCGGTGAAGAATTGGAGCGGGACAGGCTTCCAGGACTTTCCCCTTCACAAAGCAAAGGAGATCAGCGACGAGATCGTGCTCAAGCGCCAGGAGAAGGAGTACGGCTGCATTCTGTGTCCTGTGAAGTGCGGCGGGATTCACAAGGTCGACGAGGGCGACTACCCGCTCGAGCACACTCACAAGCCAGAATATGAAAGCCTGTGCATGCTGGGCACGAATCTACTGATCGATAATCTCTTCATCATCTACCAGGCCAGCGAACAGTGTAACGCCTACGGACTCGATTCGATCAGTGTCGGCGCCGTCATCGGCTTTGCTTTCGAAGCCTACGAGCGCGGGATCATTACAAAAGAAGATACCGACGGCCTCGAACTGACGTGGGGCAATGGCGATGCCATGCTCGCCCTCGTCGAGAAGATCGCTCACAGGGAAGGTATCGGTGACCTGCTGGCTGAAGGGGTCAAGCGAGCCGCTGAGAAGCTGGGCAAGGGGTCCGAAGAGTTCGCGATCCACGCTGGCGGCTCCGAGCTTCCCGCTCACGACCCGCGCTACGATCCAGGATTTGCCGTGACCTACGCCGCCGAGCCCACGCCCGGTCGACATACCGTAACGTCGTTGGGATTCGGAGAGCTGCAGGAAGTGGACGCCCGCTTCCTGGGCAAGAAGTCGTTGTTTACGGGCAAGAAGAAGCGCTATCGCGCCTCTGGAAAGGGGAAGTTTCTGAAGCTCGGCTCGGTGTTGTCTCACGTTGGAAACGGCGCTGGTCTGTGCCTATTTGGACTCCAGATGGGCCGGCCAATGCCTGTGTTCGAATACCTCAACGCCGTTACCGGGTGGAATTGGTCTGAGGACAAATGGATGGACGCAGGCCACCGAATTCAGAACATTCGGCACGCCTTCAATGTGCGCGAGGGGATCACTATCGAAGAGACCAAATGCACGGCCCGCGCTGTCGGTCGCCCGGTTATGGCGAGCGGACCGAACGCAAACGTCGAAATCGATGAGGCGACAATGCTCCGTGAGTTCTACGAGGCCTACGGCTGGGAGTACCCCTCTGGCGTACCCAAGAGAGGAGCCCTCGAAGAGCTCGGTCAGAAGGACCTGCTCGAACACTTTCATCCGGCCTGATCGTGCCCATCACGCTCAACACCAGCGTGTTGGTCAACGCGAAGATCGAACACGGTACGTTCGAGCTCGATGCCACTGGCCTTTCAACCGTGCGCGATCTACTCGCCCGAGCCGATCGCGAGAAGCTCATGGGAAGACGGTTCTTCAAGCGCCTTCTGGGGAGAGGAAAACGGAACGCGCTGACCCTGCTTCACAACGGCAGGCGACTCGACATACCAGGCGATCTCGGCAGACCGGTGGCTGATGGCGACGAAGTCAGCCTACTTATGCCACTGGTTGGGGGCTAGGAGCGCACTTACTCGAAGCTAGACGGCCGCGAAGTCGCCCAACATCACGAATTGGATGTCCGAACCGGCGTCGGCCGACCCATTGGGTTCGACCGAGAAGATCGCGTTGGCATGAGACGTCCCGAAGACGTCGGCGGCCCCCGTTCGCGAGAGTGGTTGCAGCTGAAAACCACCCCCGGCAGTGCCGGTCACTCGAGCAAAGAAAAACGTGTGTCTGCCACCCTTCTTGGGTCGAACGTGATCTGTCAGACGACCAACCAGGTGCTGTCGGCCAGTTGGCAGACCCGCTTTTGCGCGCAGCGATGGGAGTACGTACCGGTCGAAGCTTAGAACGGTAGCGAGTGGGTTGCCGGGCGCGCCAAAGACCAGCGTGCTCGGCGAGCTTCCGAACCATAGCGGCTTGGCTGGCTTTTGGGCGACCTCGTGGAAATGGCAAGTGACACCCAATTCGGCGAGGATGGCTGGTACGAGGTCATACTCTCCCATCGAAACACCGCCGGACATCACGACTACGTCCGCTCGCAATGCCTCTTCGAGCAGCTGCGTCAAGGCGTCCTTGTCATCGACCGCGTGCCCCATTTCTATCTGATCAAAACCGGCCATGCGGGCCTGGGCAGCCATCGAGTAGGAGTTGCTGTCTCGAATTTGATTGGGACCAACCGGTGCGGTGGGTCGAACAATCTCGTCCCCGGTCGCCAAGATCGCGATCGCAGGTCGGCGCTTCACGCGAACCGTTTCGAGTCCGACAGTCGCCAGCACAGCAACACCGGTGGGTGTCAAAACCGAACCGGCGGCTAGAACCGTCTGATCCCTCTGGCAATCGGTTCCGCGTACCGCGACGTGCCGTTTGGCCACTGGCGGCTCGAGCAGTGTGACTCGATCGCCTGCAACCTCAGTACACTCGATCGGAATGACGGTATCGGCTCCGGCGGGCAGTGGCGCTCCGGTCATAACCCGTATGCATTGCCCGGCTTCAACTGACTGTTCCGCTTGGTAACCGGCGCGAACCTCACCGACTATATTGAGTTCACTCCCGGGTTCAATTCCCTCATGGAGATAAGCGAAGCCATCCATACAGACTTTGTTGAAGGGCGGTATGTCGCGGTCGGCGGTGACATCCTGCCACAGGGCCCAACCACAGGCCGCTTCAATGGGTATCTCATCGAATCCATCCAATGGGCGGCTGTGCTCGAGGACCAGTTGGAGTGCGGCGTCAGGAGAGATCAGTTCGGGAGAGCTCATGGGCTACCTCGCTTCGCTTGATGCCCCGGGTTTATAGAGCTTGGCTCGGTCTTTCAAGCGACTTGACCACCATGATGATGTCGACCGACAACAGGCGGGCCAACTTGTTAAGAGGGAGGGCTGTGATTTGGCGAAAAGAACCCCGACCGGTTTCCTAGAGACCTTTGGTCTCAACCCGCTCCATCGAGCCTTTCGCCAAGCCCGAAGCGCCTTGCTCGGCAGTCCACACGTTCCGCCCAATCTGTGGGGACCGTCCTCGCTCCGCATCTTCAAACCGACGATTTCGCTTCCGACATGGCTCGGCAAGGGACGAACTGATGGCCGAATTCCGATTTACAACTTCTTCAACCGGGTCAGACCACCAAAAGACTCGGGCTACTCGGTCCGTGTGACATACGCCCGCGACTACCGGGGCGGACGCTGGACCTACGATGGTCACAACGGGACCGATTTCGCCGTTCCGGTTGGAACCACCGTTGTGTCGGCTGCCCCTGGCAAAGTACTGCGGGTCGAAAACGACTTTCACCAGGGTGGACTAAAGGTCTGCATCGACCACGGTCGTGGGCTTTTCACGACCTCGGGCCACCTGGCCAGAGCACTCGTCGGCGTGGGTGAGTTTGTAAAACGAGGACAGCCGGTTGCCCTGAGTGGCGCTTCAGGCATGGACCTCGTCATGTTCTTTCCCTGGGTTGCTCCCCACGTGCACTTCAACACCTGGGTGGGCGGAGAACCCAGCGATCCATTTGCGCTGGCCACCGAACAGTCGTTGTGGCGCGATCACAACAATCCCGTGCCATGGGATGGTAGCCCAGCCGATGGCGACGACGAATTCGAACCCAGCAGCTGGGACTCAGTTGGCGTGCGAGAGGCGATCTCGTCATGCAAGGATGGGGACATTCGAGAGACAATGGCCGCCCTGCCTTCTGTTGAACGACAAGCTGCTGAAGTCATGTTTTTGCGAAACTACCGACCGGCCATGTTTACCAGTTTCCCGGCCCTCTATAGCAGTCGTTCAGACCGGCGACCTGTGCTCGATCTGCCCTTCAGAGCGTCTGACTACGTGGGTGTCGTCCTTCCGGGCGATTGACCGGAGGTCTATCGCTTAGCCCTTTGCCCGATACACTGCCTTGCGATGCGTTGTGAAAGCGTCTACGTTCCCGCCCGCAATCGGTTGGAGCACCTAGGAAGAGCCATGAGCGAACCGCGCATTCTGAGAGGGTTTTTCAACAAGGCCCTGATTCTGGAAAACCCCGATCCGAGCCTGGATACTCACCTTCTCGACTTGGGCATCGAGAGTGAGCGCATCAACCGCGCCCTGTCTGAGGATGAGTTGATTGAGACACTGGCCTCGGGAGGTCATCAACTCATCTTCAAGCGGAGCCGAACGCCGATCACGCGGCGGGTTCTAGAGAGTGCCACCTCGCTGCACGCCGTGATGCTCTGCTGCGTCGGCGACGATAGTGTGGACAAACAGGCCGCTGCTGACTCGGGTATCCTCGTTCTCAACGACCCCATATCGAACGGCCGCAGTGTAGTAGAGCTGGTGATGGGCGAGATGATTGCGCTGGCCCGGCGGCTCTTCCAAGCCCACGAAGAGACTAGAGCCAATCGATTTCTCAAGGAAAACAGGCACCGCTACGAGCTCGCAGGGCGAACCCTTGGCGTCTTCGGCTTGGGCAACATCGGCAAACAGATCGCCCAGGTTGCCGATGACTTTGGGATGGAAGTCTGCTTCTACGACAATCGCGAAGTCGCCGTTGAAGTTGGCGAACACATGGGTTGGAGGAGCTGCAACAACGTAACAGATCTGTTTCGCCGCTCGAACGTCGTCACTGCCCATATATCCGCCGAGGACTTTCTGGGACGCTCGAACGAAGGAGTGCTGACATACGAGCATTTCAAAGCGATGGGAGAACCAGAGGGCAAGCAGGGGCCTCGGATCTTTATCAACGCGGGACGAGGCCTTCTGCACACTTCTGAGGCGCTCAACCGGGCCGTTCAGGAGGGCCATATTCAGTCGGCATTCGTGGATGTGTTTCCCGAAGAGCCGAAGAGCAAGACCGACTCCTGGAAAAACCCCTATGGCGAATCCCCGGAGATCTTCACGACACCTCATATCGGCGCCGCAACGTTGGAAGCCCAACCTCGAATCGCCCGTCAAATGGCGACTACGACCCGGCTGCTCTGCCACCAGGGCACGGTGCGTGACTGCGTCTTCAGGGCCGGTCGGCCGATAACTGCGGATGCCGTCCCGGGGCGGACTGTGCTGGCGGTGGTCCACAGCGACGAGCGCGGTACCAAGAAGGCAGTCGACGATACGATCTACGAAGCTGGGGCGAGCAACCTCCAATCGAGCCACCGCGACTTTCCACGCTTCGGCTGCGCCTACGACCTGAACGTGCTGGACCGGCCTCTCTCTAACGGTGAACTCGAGATGTTGGTGCAGCGCGCCATCGAGCTCACGGGCAACGATTCAGCCATCCGCTCAATCCGCCAGTTTCAGATTCCTGATCGGAACTGAACGGTCTTATTCGATATCGACGAGTAGCGGCAGGTGGTCGGAGTACTGCCGTCCGAAACTGTCGAACTCGTCGCTTGGGACAGCGTCGATCCAAACCTCTACTGAGTCGAACCTGTCGTAGAGTTCTGTGGTGAAAACGGCGTGATCGAGAAACTCACCGTCGATTCGCTCACCGTCGACCCAGTGATAGAAACCGGTGCTTGTAACGCTCTCAGGGGGAAGGGGATCGGTAACGAAGACGTAGTCCGGTGAATCGAGAAAGGTGTCGACGAAGGCGTTCTCGTCCTCGGCATCGTGGGGGTCGTCGTTGAAGTCGCCGATAACCACGATTTCCGTGTTCTCTTGGTCTTGAATGAACTCGTCTAGCGCCTCGCAGGCTGCCACCCGACGGTCGAGGGAGTCTCTGAAGGCCTTGAGGTGAACGACTATCACACCAAACTGGTCGTCCACACCATCTACGCTAACGGTGACGTAGAGGGGAGGCCGCGGAAACGCTGACCAGTCGCTCTCGAAAAGGACAGCCGAGTCGACGATCGTGACCCGATCCGTGTTGTAGATGAGACCGACTGTCGTATCTCTCGTATCCCATGGCGCGTGGATGCCGGCGTAGCCGTCCAGCTGATCGAGCAGCTCGTCCCATGCCTGGGGGGGAGAGCCATCGGTTCCTTCGGCGACTTTCAGCTCCTGAACAGCCAAAATATGGGGCGCCAGTTCATCGATCTTGGCGGCAATGTCGTCGATTCGAAACTCGCGTTCGCCGTAGGTCGAGAAGTTGTGCAGGTTCCAACTTGCGAGCCGAAACGAGCCGCTCTCGGCGGCGGTTTCGGTGTCGGCCTCGTCGTGTGAATCGGCAGCCTCGTCGTGGGCCAGATCGAAATCGGTCGCCGTTTGATCGGTTTCGATGGCATCCGGTTGTGTGGCGTCAGCCTCGTCGACCTCAACTCCGACACCGTCCCTGGTTTGACTGTCCGGTCCGGGAACATCTGCGGTGGTATTCGAGTCAGAGCTAACCTCGGTATCGGCTGCGTCCGAGGTGAGCGGCTCAGGCGCGGGAAGTGGATCGCGGCAGGCCAGGCCTGCTACCACCCAGACCAAGAGGACCGCTTTGCTGCTGAGATTCATCTGTCTTGCCCGTTGAGGCCGCCCGGTGGCGGTCTTACACCGGTTGACGCCTGCGATCCACGAAAATTTCTCGCGTAGCCGCAGTTGACTTACCGTTCCGACCTTGGATAGATGCGGCACCTTCTAACTGAATGGAGAAGACCATGCGACGGTTATTGTTTGTTTTAGGACTTGTTCTTGTCGTAGCACCGGGCTGCAAGAGCGACAGTGGCGGAAATGAAGACGAAGCCGGCGCTTCGCTCGATCAGGCGCTAACAGCTGCAGCCGAGGCGGCTGTAAGCTATGCCGAAGGACATGAGGGACAGTTCCCAACAACGAGTGCACCCGTCTACTGCCGGGGAGGTGGCTCAATGTCTGAGGGTGCTTTCGCCGAAATCGGCTTCGCCCCGGAAGACGATAGTGCTGAATTCTGCTTCAACGTGGCGGACAACGGCGACAGAGTCGCAATCTCGGCGGCGAGCAACCCGATGGCCGAATCCAAACGCTGTCTGACCGTCGACATGACCGGCGAAGAGGCTGTGATCAGCGAGATAAGCGATAGCGAAGCGTGTATGCCCTAGGCACTGAGGCTTGAATCGGCGTCCGCTATCTTGCCAGCCTGCTTCCGGTTCCCTCTGGTGGCTAACTGCCGGAAGAAGTAGAGTGTGACCGTGACACTCCTAACACCATCCAGAAACCACGAGTTCTTGAAGAATATCGATCTCTTCGAGTTGCTCGATACGGCCGAGCTGAACGACATCCTGCTACACACGGAGTCGTTCCATTTGGCCTCTGGCGATCGGCTCTTCTCGGAGGGCGACGACGCAGACGGCCTATACGTGGTCGAGCGAGGTGAAGTCGAGGTACGAGTCGCCATCGATGGAGGCCGAGAGACGACCCTGGCCCATCTCGGCAACGGCAGCATTATCGGTGAGATTTCCTTGCTCGCAGGTGGGAAACGGTCTGCATCGGTCGAAGCGTTTTCACCCACGTCTGGCTTCTTTCTGTCCAGTAGCGCGTTCGACAAGCTGCGCACGAGTGGACACCGGGCCGCTTTCAAGGTGATCTTGCAGCTCGCCAGAACGCTAGACACCCGACGGCGTGCCCTGCAGGACCGTTTTGATCAACTCAAGCTCGATCCCGAAGTGGGAGCTCGCCTAAAAGAACGGGCTACGCGGGAATTGCTTGCCCGCGTGCGCAAAGCGTAGGGGACTCGAATGCAATCAATACGCGAACGCGCTCGGCAACTAGCGCCCTTCGATCAGCTTTCAGAAGAAGAGTTTGACCGGCTCGGCGAATACTCCCTTGCGATGATGCTCCCCGCAGGCGAGACCATCTGCGTGCGAGGTGGTGCGTCGGACGCGGCCTATGTTCTGGTCGCCGGGGAGGTCGTCGAGCAATGGCCCGACGGTATCGTTACGCACCGCGAACCCGGCAGTCTGCTGATCTCGACTGCGCTTCTGAGTACCAAACCCTGTGATCACAGTTGGACCGTTCAGACGGACGCCGCTGTCATTCGGATCGCAAGGGGTGATTTCGAGACACTGCTGAACATGGGCGCTTGTGGAGCCCAAGAGGTCCTGGTTTCGATCACCCGAAACCTCGCTTCTCAATTGCGTGACCTAAACCACGCATTCACAGCGCTCCAATCCGGCAACTAAGCGATGCAACTCGCCTAGGAGCCTGTCGCGCATAGCGCTCCAGGCTCCGCCATTGGCTTTTAGCG
>CAZDBH010000156.1:0-16116 GCA_964503485.1 uncultured Bradymonadales bacterium
CAAACGAGGTGTCCCTCGAGGGACGGAAGGGTGATAGAGCCGCGAAGCGGCGGGACCGTGCGGAGCGGCTTTCAAAAGCGTAGCGCGCGGCGAGTGAAGCCGGAGTAAACGAGGTGTCCCTGGAGGGACGGAAGGGTGATAGAGCCGCGAAGCGGCGGGACAATCACTGAATGGGCCCTTGCCACCCAAGCAGGGTAGTGTGACTGGCTCTGCCCGCGTCCCCAATTATCAGGCAGCCCATACCCCACTCGTAGGGTCGGGTGGCAAGGACCCATCATTTCGGGGTGAACACCGCACGCGTTCACCCCAACTCACGGAAACCCGATTCTCGAGTGCCCAAGGCAAATCAGGACTCGAAAGCGCTCTAGTTCGAGCAAAAGTGCTTGTCGTCGTCTATCCCAAAGAAGCTGACTTCGCTGATCAAGGGCGCGCTTCGAGGCGTGACCTTGAGACCGCATGTCGCTGAGTTTCTGATCTCGGTGTTTGTGACCTCGGGTTGGCTGGGTGCTGCCCAGGTGTTGAGATAGAGCATGCCTTCGTTACCGTTCCAGCCGCCCCCATCGAGAATCGAGTTTCTGACGTGGGAACGAGACGAGACGTGAGCGCTGAAATCCACTCGACGCCAGTGTTCTCCCCGGACGATGGGGCGAATAGTCACGTGGTCGAGGGCGAGATCAGATGGGTTGTAAGTCCCGGCAATCAGCGAATACATGCCGCCAAGCTCGAGTACAAACGGACTCTCGACTCCGCCTCCTACCTCCAGGAAGGCCCCGTTCCGCACGACGATATTGCCGTCAGAGCGGAACGGAACCCCACTGCTCGCCCAACTTTGTGACGTGATGACGTTGCCGCCCAGGCCGTAGACGACATCGGTTCCGTTTTCAGCGATGTTGTTGCTCGGTTCGAAACCGCCCCACAGATTAGGAGACAGGAGGGCGGGGTAGTGTTCGTTCAGTCCGAATTGGTTCCTTCGGATCTGGACGGTCCCGATCGTGTCGCCGGACGACAAGCTGTCTTCGATCATCAGACCGATACCGTTGGGCGGGGTGGTGACACCGACCGCTGCAGTCGCCGTGAAGAAACAGTCCTCGACGACCAGGAAGTCGTCCAACTCCTCGGCGCGCAGCCCGTAGCGGAGGTTGTCGTCGAACAGGCAGTCTCTCACCCAGTTGGAGAAGCCGTCGCGAAATGCCGAGTCGAAGAAGAGGCCGGCTTGGTGGCTGCCGCCGTGCAGGATCTCGAAGCCGTCCATCCGAATGGGGCCCGCCTCGGAGCTCACGTAGATTCCGCCCCAACGATCGTCATCAACTGCGCCGAGTACGTCGAAGACGACTGGATTACCCCCATCGCGGTCACCTACGACCTCGAGGGAGCCTCCTTCGTAGTCCGTACCGACCTCAAACGAGAGATAGGGCTCGAAGTAGACGTGTACCCCGCCGTGAATCGTGAGTTTGGCTTGTTGGCCCGGCACTGGGCCACGAAGCACGAGGTCCGAGGCGTAGACGCCGTAGGGGATGGCTGACTTATCGTCGTCGTAGATCGGCCACCAATGGACGTCGCTTCCCTCGAGTGGGCCATAGCTCACGTGAACGATGTCGATCACGTTGGGGCCATAAACGCCGTCACTCATCAGACGCTCGACTTGATGAGCTGGCAGGTGAACCGGGTGCTGCGAGTTGTCGATGATTCGGTTCCCCTCGAAAGGGTTAGACAGCGTCGACTGGCTGCCAACAAGGACACCGTTGCCGGTGTTGTTGTCGAAGGTGCAATCGACCACGCTGGCACTCGAGAAGCTCAGTTCGAGGCCATGTCCATCGTTCATTCGAAAGGTGCTCTCTTGCAGGTCGAGCCCAGCGTTGTCCTCTGAATAGATGCCGTCTCCGAACTCCTGGAAAAGCCCGTGCAATCGGCTGCCCTGGTCGTAGGCACCAAAGACGAGGCCATCCCAATCGCCCGGCTCCGGCTCCTCCTCCGCGGATGTGAAAAGAACGTTGGTTTCCACTGCGCTAACGACCATCGAGCCGTCGTCGAGCACACCCGTGAAGATTCCAGTGTCGGGCTCGAATCGGACTTCAACTCCAGGAGCTATGGTGAGAACCGGATCGCTCGCTCCACCAACGAAGATGTCACAGGTAACCACGTGTCCGGCGGGAACGACCTCCCAGGTCTCTGATTCGGTGATGTCGCCACAGTGGAAGACGGGGCACCCCTCGTCGACCACGTCATTACAGTTGTTGTCCCTGCCGTCGCACAGCTCAGGCGCGAAAGGGTAGCTGTCACTGAGCTCTGGTTCGCAGTCTACGACCAGCAGAGCCCAGTCATCACCTGGCCGTTCGCAGGCCAGTTGCGAACCAGATTCGACCCCGTAGCCGTCGAAGTCCAAGTCTGGATACCATCGCTGTTCCTCAGCCCCATCGATGCACCCCTCCACCGACTCAGACACATCCTCCGGTTCTTCACAGAAGGCTTCGGTGACCGTGTCTCCCCTGCCATCGCCGTCGGTATCGGTGTAGTAGACCTGCGCATCAACCGCCCCATCGTGCGGATCGTTGTCGCAGTTGCGATCGAGGTCGTCGCACCACTCGGGAGCCCCAGTGAAGATGCGGTCATCGTCGTCGTTGCAGTCACCCGCCTCGCCGACGTAATCAGAAGGCTGAAGACAGGCAGCAATCGTGTCCGTCGCGACTCCAGAGCCGTCACCGTCGAAGTCGAAGTACCACAAGGGCGGATCCGATAGCGAATCGTCCTCATCGTCGGTGAGCTGGTCGCAGTCATTGTCAACCTCGTCACAGACCTCCAGGGCGTCGGGGTGAATGGCATCGTTCTGATCGTCGCAATCCCAGTCGTTTTCGACCAGGTGTTGCTCGGGCAGTGCTTCTTCGGGCCAGCAGACAGTCATGCTGGTCGACGGGTCGCCAAAACCGTCTCCGTCGTCGTCGAGGAAGACAGCAGTCGTGTCTAATGAGCTCGATTCATCGATTGCCCCATCACAGTTGTTGTCCACCCTGTCGCACCGTTCCTCGGCCCCGGGGTAGGCGCCAGAATCGTCGTCGTCACAGTCGCCTCCGACAACGGAGAATCCGACAGGAACGTTGCAGAAGCTGTGGCTGGCTCGCGTGACGCCGTATCCGTCGCCGTCCGAGTCGGGAAAGGCCTCAACCGATTCACATTCTGTGGGGGGTTCGTCCGGGCAGAGACACGCGCCGAAGGTGCCCTCGGCGGTGCAGGTCTGAGTTCCGGCGCTGCCGTCGGCGCATTGACACGCTGCGTTTTCACCGCTCGAACACTGTGGTCGTTCCTCGACCCCACCCGAGCAGCCGGTAAAGAGCAGAGCAACCAACGCAGTGACGCAGACAAAGGGGTGACGTGTTCCCTTGATCCCTACCATTCCTTGTCCTCCAGTGACGAGAGGTGTGTGACAGTAGGTTACTGTAGGTGGATGTAGGTAAAAGGTCAAGAGCTGAGTTTGAGATTTTCGTCCAAACGGAGGCGTGCGGGGTAGAGGCGTCCCGAATATGAGCGGCCGCTACATCGAGAACGCGACACCCAAATTAACGCCGAAACCGCGGGAACCGTTACGGGCCCACACCGATTGTTCGACGCCACCCACGACAGCCCAGCCATTTCGGATCGGGGCGAAGAAGCTCTGGCCTACGTTGATGTTTCCCTCGCTGACACCGTCGTCTTCGAAGGGGATGAGCCCGCTCACGGACATCGCCAAGCTAAAATGGTTGCTCAGCGCACCACCAATCTGGGTATTGAAAACGAACCCGTCGGCGAAAGCTAGGTCCTGATCGGGAGTGCCACCTACGAACAGCTCGGTCCTGAGCCGATAACCCGCTTCAGCGAATAGGTATATCTGCGTATCGGGCAGCATGCCGCCATAGCTCGCCCAGAGGGTCGAATCGACGTTACCGCTGCCGAGCGCAGGCAGGTTCTCTTCGTACAATCCGGAGTAGCCATCGACGTCGTACATCGGGATTTTTGCGTCTGCTCTGAGTGCGAGGAGCTGACCCGAAATGGGAGCCCATTGGACCCCCACGGTGGCGTCGCCCCAACCTCCGTGCATGTACCTCCACCCATCGCCGTAGGTGTTGATGGCCACTGTGTAGGGCAGATAGCCCTGCACCTGAAGACGTTCTGCGATACCGACCTCGAAGTAGAGGAATGACGAGGCGCCCAGGTACTCGACATCTGATACGAGTTGGCCCGACGGATTTACGAACGAATCGGCGACGAACAGCCGTTCGCCAGTCTGAAGATAGACCTCGCCGGCGCTCTTGGTCCACGGGCCTGCCGAGACCGGAGATGCGAAGAGACTTGCACTGATGGCTAGCAGGAGCGCCACTCCAATGGGTTGGGCGTGAGTTACATTTGTTCTGCGAAACAGCATATTGGCCTCCTAATTCACCAAGTTTTCGATCGCGTCGAGCATTGACGGTGCATCGAACCAGAGGTGGGCAGTGTTGATTGTGCCGTCCCGTTCGATGAGGAAGGCGGCGTTCGGTGCGGTCGCGTAGGTGCACCAGAAGGGGTTGTCGAGTTCGCCAGGCGACAGGTCGTCGATTAGAAGCAGCTGGTCGTGGTTTAGCTCGAGACTGGCTGCGTGCTCGACGCGCTCGTCGTAGGTTCGCTCCGTGCCAAAGATCGAGTAACGCGCCTCGCGCAGGGTTCCAAAATATGGAGACGGTTCCCCGAGCGGGTGTGCTTCGGGGGTATAGACCACAACGAAGTGAACCTCCTCACCGAACTGGGCGGCGAGCAGTTCCGTGTCGCGAATATTGTCCTGAAAGACCGGACACGTGTACGACCCGGTCTGTATCATGACTGGCTTGGTCTCGAGCAGTTCCGAAAGCGAGTGTGGGGTGCCGTCGAGATCCAACAATGTGAAATCCACGGCAGTGTCGCCCACGTCGAGGCCGAGCACCTTCGAGGCGAAATTGGTCGTCGACGCGTCCTCATCTGGAAAGCCAAAGCACCCTTCCTCCAATTCAGTGGGCACTAGATCGTCCAGCAACGTGCCGCACAGATTGGGAAGGCCAGAGCCGCCGCAAAGGTCATCTCCCGAGCAGACTCCGCAGTCGAGGGTAACTCCGCAACCGTCGTTTATCGTGCCGCAGTCCAGGCCGAGCCCGCCGCAACTGAGTGCCTGGCACTCGCCTTCGCCGCAGACGTTCGGTCCGCCACCGCCACAGGTTTCGTCTGCCGCGCACTCTCCGCACAGAAGAATGCCCCCACATCCGTCCGCCATCTCTCCGCAAGTGGCGGCCTGGATTTCGCAGGTCGTCGGCTCACAGCAGACATTCTCGAAGCCGGACGCGCCACATACTTCTCCGACAGCGCAGTCGCCGCACTCCATCAGGCCACCGCAACCGTCCGACACGAGGCCGCAGCTGGCACCGATCTCGGTACAGCTGGCCGGAAAGCACCCGTCTTCTCCGGGAGGCTTCACTTTCTGGAATTCACATCCGCCCAGCAGCCAGCACAGGCTCACAATCAAAAAAGTGTATCTGGATTTCATTTCTTTTCTCCGCATTTAGTTTGTTGGCCGACTGCAAAGCAGAAGTTCGCCCTCGACAAGGCAGACGCCTTGTCGAGCTCCCTGAGCAGTCTCGATTGGACAGCGTTCTCCTTCCCGGAGTCCCTCACACGCCTCTTGTCGCTCTGCTTGGTTGGGAGGCCCGTCTGTTTCGCAGGCGCTCAGAGCTGCGCAATCGCTGTCTTCGCAGTCGCTTGTACCGTCCTGGTCGTTATCTAGGCCGTCTGCGCATTCGGATGGCAGCTCGATCGCTGGGCTCGTGTCCACCTCGTATACGTCCAGCTCGCCCGCCAGGTCCTCAGTGAGTTCGTTTTCTCCGCTATCACCGGTTGCCGAACCGAAGGCATCTATGGTCCCCCCGTCTAGCGGTTCCGCAAATGCGTCTTCGGCGCTTGAAGCGACTTCCTGAGAGGAACTCAGCGAACCGGCCTCCTCATCCGGAATGTCTTCGAAGCCACAATTGTAGAAAACAAAACACAATGCAAAACTTGTTATGAAGTATCTGTTCATAGTCCAATCCCTGTTATTCAATGCCTGAAAAATCCAGTTAATAGAAAACATATCGATTCTAGAAAACGATGTCAAATCGTGATGGAAAACGTAAAATAGTTCTAAAATATTATAAGTGTTAAGGTGTTAGCTGTGGGTTTGACATTGATTCGCGCCTAGAATAGTCTGTTTTCCAGAAAACGAACGCTGAGGTGGGTTTGAGCCATCAAGAGCCGAATATATTCCGTTTCCTGAGTTATCCTGAGTGGTTAACCGCCGCCTTCGAGGCTCGCAGAGAGGCCGAACCGTCGATGACACATCGCGTGTTTTCAGAAAAATGCGGGTATCGGTCCTCGGGCGCCATTGCACTCATCATGGGTGGGAAGCGCCGCCTATCAGAAAAAGGGGCCCGGAGAATCGCAAAGGCACTGAGCCTGACACCCGGGGAACGGGACCACCTCGTGCTGATGGTCGCCTTCGAGCGGGCCAGCTCCTACGCCCAGCGAGAGCGACTCCTCAAGAAGATGACGGCGGCCAAACAGTTCGAAGATGAGTGGGAAGGCTCCCTCGTCGCCATGGACTACTATCGTCATTGGTACCTGCCCGTGGTTCGTGAAATCGTGAGTTTGGATGATTTCGTCGAGGACCCGGCTTGGATTTCCGAGAAAATCCACTTCAAGCTGACGAAGCATCAGGTTTCGCTCGCACTCGAAGAGCTTCTCAAGCTCGGCTACCTAGAACGGGATTCAGAGGGCCGACTTCGACCCACTCAAGCGATTATTGCCACACCTGCCGAGGTTCGCTCCGAAGCGTTGAAGCAGCACCAAAGAGAGATGATGCGCCTGGCTTCAAGCGCCCTCGATTCGCAAGCCCCCGATCGCAGAGATATGCGTGTCACCACGATGGCCATTTCAGTGGCGCAAGCGGCGCGAGTCAAGGCCCTGCTAACCCAGCTTCAGAAGGACGTTCTCGCCGTCGTCCAAGAGGATGAGCCAATCGAAGTTGCCTACCAACTCAATACCCAATGGTTCGCGTTGTCTGAACCGCCCGGGGACGCTTCCGGGACTGAGGTCGAATAGAATGCGAAAATGTAAACTGCTCATAGCGGCGCTGCTGACTTGCGCTGGATGCTCGGAAGAAGCGGCCGATTCTGACGATCTGGCGGGGACCGGCTCGGCCGGCGGCAACCCGTTGGCATTGACCTTAGCCTTCGACTACGACGGACAGACCGACCGAGATTCGCTCGAGTGGGGACCGCCCACCCTGAACATCGGTGAAATGCGTGTCACGATCGGAGGAGAAGACTGGGCTTGCTCGACACCAACCGAGCCAACCTCGGTCGACGAGAGCTACACACTCGACGAACTCACCGAATTCGTCTTCAGCCCGCCCCAGCCCTGTGGAATCATCCTGAACCACCCGGCAAATGAACCATTGATTGTCTCAGAGGCTGAGTTTGGCGAAAACCGAACGGTGCGGGTCGAAATCTGGGGCGAACTGCGCATCCGGATCGACGATCTCAGCGACATCGACGTTGGCCAAGACGTCTTTTTCATCTTGGGACTGGACCACCTGATTGATGAGTTGGATTTTGAGCAGGCCCTCGAAACCGAAACGCTCGTCGTATACTCCGATCGTCCCGACGATTCGAACGACGCCGGCCAGGTGCAAACTAACTTCGTCGCAGCTGCCCGAATCTACCTCGACCCGACTCCTGGCGATCATGAAATCACGCGAGCCGAACGAACCCGTGAGAACATAGTAGGAAACGCCCAATTGGCGCCCGAACGCTAACTATCGAGCGCTCAGTCAGGGAAGTCGCCGCTCCCGTAACAATCTGACCCTTTGACCCAGAAGTCCTTTGAAGATATTGCAGTGCTCGAGTTCTCGTGCACTGGAGACGATTACGTGAAGACAATCATCGAACCGTTTCGGATCAAGTCGGTCGAGCCGATCCCTCAACCGAGCCTCGAAGAACGAATTGCGGCGTTGGAGGCAGCCCACAACAACCTGTTTGCGCTAGACGCAAAGCATGTCCTCATCGACCTGCTGACAGATTCTGGAACCGGTGCCATGAGCCAGGAGCAGTGGGGCGCCATCATGCGCGCCGACGAGTCCTACGCCGGCAGCCGCAGTTATGCTCGGTTCAAGCGCGCGGTTGAGCATCTGTACGGAGAGATCGAGGTCATACCAACTCACCAGGGACGGGCCTCGGAGCGGATTCTCTTCTCGATCGTCGGTGGGCAAGGACGCGTCGTACCTAACAATACGCACTTTGATACGACCGAAGCCAACATCCACTATTCTGGGGCGCAGGCCGTGAATCTGTTGTGCCCAGAAGGAAAGGACCCGTTCAGCGAGCTGCCGTTCAAAGGCAATATGGATGTCGCTGCACTCCGCTCTCTCATCGACGAGGTCGGTCCCGAGCGCATCCCGTTGATCATGGTCACAATCACCAACAAGGGGGGCGGGGGGCAACCGGTCTCAATGGCGAATATGCGAGCGATTCGGGCCGTAGCAGACGAGTACTCGCTGCCGTTCTACATCGACGCCTGCAGGTTTGCCGAGAATGCGTGGTTCATCCAGAAACGAGAAGAGGGATACGCCAACCGCACGTTGCTCAGCATCGCCCAGGAGATGTTCTCACTGTGCGACGGGGCTACGATGAGCGCTAAGAAGGACGGTCTCGCAAACATCGGCGGCTTCTTGGTGACGAGGGACAAGGAGCTCGCGGCAAGAGCCCGCAATCTGCTGATCTTGACCGAGGGCTTTCCAACCTACGGTGGACTGGCGGGAAGAGATTTGGAAGCGATCGCCCAGGGGCTCGAAGAAGTCCTTGATTCCGGCTATCTCGACTACCGAATGGCTAGCAGCGCCTATCTCTGCGACCGACTACACGACGCGGGCGTGCCGGTCCTCAGACCGCCTGGTGGTCACGCGGTGTATATCGATGCCGCAGCGTTTGCTTCTCACATCGAGCGAAAGCACTACCCGGGACAGTCTCTCGTCTGTGCGCTCTACCGGCATGGCGGTATTCGGGCCTGTGAAATGGGATCGGTCATGTTCGGAGCCGACAAACTACCGCCAATGGAGCTGGTCCGGTTGGCGATTCCGCGGCGAGTCTACACCCAGAGCCACATTGATTATGTGGTCGAGGTGGTCGTAGAGGTCTTTGAACGTCGCGCGGAACTCGAGCCGTTTCGGATCACCTGGGAGCCAGACAGGCTTCGCCACTTTACCTGCCATTTCGAGCCCTTTTCGCCCTAGGCGGTGACGGCCTCTATCTCTTGAGATGAACGGAGTCCCTTGAATCGAACTCGCTGGTTGTTGAGCGAGAAGCGCTCTCTGTCCTTGGAGTACACCGCGACGCCCACTAAATGCTCGGTTGTGGGCCGCAAGGCGAAGAAGTGCCAATCATCGATGTCGCTGCGAAAGGGTGAGGACTTGAGTCTAGGCGTGACGTCATCTCGCAGTTGGAACCTCAAACTCCTGGGTGAGACACGTTCCTCCATTCCATTGGCTTTGATCGCGGCTTCCTTGAGTGTCCACAGCTGGATGAATCGACGTTGCCAGGCCGAAGAACAGTTGAGCCACTCGAGTTCCTCTGACGAACACACGGTACTCAGCAGTCGCTGGGTAGCCGGCCTATCGAGCCGCTCGACGTCTACACCCACCGTACACTCCCGACCGATCACGCACACAGCGAACCCGTCGCAATAGGCTAGGTTGAAGGACAGGTGGGGATCGCAATGTGGCCAAGCCAGTTCCGGACGCCCCGATTCAGAGTATGAAAACTGTATCTTCCCGGGCTCTACACCCAGGTGGTTGGACAGGGCCCGCCGCAACAGCATTCGCCCCCCAAGGAATTGAATCCGCCCCCGCTCACTTCGGATCGCCAAAAAGCGAGCCCGCTCGTCCTCCGCAAGCACGGGCCACCACTGTGACTTTTCTTCCAGCACATCTGGGCCGAGCCGTGCCGACCAGAACTCGATAGAACCCATGGAGAAATTACGAGCCCGTTGCGCGATCATGCGCTCTCCTTATTGCCATTTAGGGGGCCGAGTGACTCCTCGAGGAAGTTGGTGAAAGCGGCTTCGGGAAAGCCGAACCTATCAATGCAGAGCGGGGCCAGCACAGTGTGCATCTCGTCTGTGACGGCCGAAAACCGGAACCGGAACAGTTGCCCGAGTTCCTCATCTAGCACGAGACCGAGCTGGCGAACATTCCGCAGCACCGGTCGGACTGCGACCCTGAAATGGCTAAAAAGCCGCTCTCCACTCTCCCACTCAGAATCCAATATGTCCGCGGCCAACACCATCGTGTCGCGAGTGACTTTGGCTCCCGTAGCGGCGAGTGTCCGGCTCGAGATCGCCAGATCGGGGGTGCGAGAAATGAGCCGATAGACCGACAGACCAAACGCTTCCAGGGCGACGCCCTGAACCATGATTGTCTCTTTCCGGCTCCCGCACATAGATGCTACGCACAGGCTCTCGAGAGGTTGTGACAAAACGCTTCCCGATAGCGAGGCATGTGCTCTCAACAAGTGGTCAACTAAAGCTCGTTTATTCGAACGGAACAACTCGGGGGCGCAGCGCTCGTACTGCATCGCGGCAAGGCACTCGAGCCGCCGCATGGTCGCCCACAACAACCCTTCTTTGTGAATTAGACGAAGTTCGGGGAAATAAGCCAAAATCGCAGCCCTCACACTGAACAAATCTGCCGGTAGCCATGGACCACAGGCATGAAAATCGACATCGCATCGCGGGTGGCGATGCGCTGTTCAACGGCCGCCTCCTCGAGCAGAGACACGTATCCGTCCATGAGATCACCAACGAAACTGGCTCCCGAGAGGCCGGCGTAATCGAGACACCGCGCAGCTTTCATCAGGCTCAGCCCAACGGCGTCCACGCAGCGATCGGTAACCGTGTGGCACAAATAGACCAGATCGTCTGTGCGCTTAAACAAGCGACCGCGGACGTAGCCGTAGACCCAGCGGAGCTGAACGACCTTGTCCTCTAGTGACGCCGAGATGGCCTGGTGAGCGGTTGAGCCGGCGCTGTGGAGGTGCCACAGAAGTCGACGGGACGCCATCAAGATGCCGTCCACTAGGATACCTTTGACCAGAACCAGCGAGTCCAATTGACCGCGGTGGAAGTAGTCCTCCACCTGTGCCATCAGCGGCTCGAGACCGCAACCAGTCTGGTTGGACTCGATACCGATGCCCGTCGCTCGGTTGGTCCGAGCGACACGGAGCGAGTTCTTGGTCTCTGATCGACAGAACCCCTTGAAGGTCGCTTGGTTCTGATTGTCCAACTGTGCACAAAGGGCAAATGTTCGGGCAGCGATCCGCTCAGCCGACATCGTAAAACCCATAAAATGGGCCAATGCCTGCGCTTCAGGTATGCCTTTTAGCGTCCGTTCTCCGTTCATCTGGCCCTCCGCCCTCGGATAGCCAAAGTGCACATGGGACGCTCGCCCCGGCGGCCACGCGCAGATGATTTCCGGCGATTGAGAGAATCGAAGCCGTCATAGAGATTGCTTGGACTGCTCAATACCGGTTCCGTTGCGAGTATGGCGAACGGTTCTGGTCGCACTCGCTCGAAGCGGAAGCCCCGCGCGTTGCTATCAGCCACCGGTTTCGGTGGTCGATCATAGAATTCTCCGTCGAACGATTTCACTGTGTCGGTCACTGTCGCGCTCCCAGGGGACGCACCCAGGATGGTGTGGGTGTTGTAACTACAGTAACCTACATCAACCGTCATTGTCAACTCATGGCGCATCAAGCCCCCCTTGCGGACCGCACAGTGCCCCCTGTTAAACGCAAAGAGCATGCCAGAGGTGTGGGTGGTCCTCCCACTCCTGGATAGGTCGTGTGTGCCCATTGAGATCGACGCACAGGTTGGTTGGATCGCAGCGGGCAGAATCGGTTCAACCAAGCGGTTTCGAGGAGAGCGATGCGTGAGCTGCGGCAAACGGGTGCTTAGTCGTAAACGTAAGCCGTTGGGATGGACGATAGAGGGGACCAACTGCGATTGCTCTGGCATCGCGGATACAAGTTCACTACACTCCGCTGCGTTCCCAACCGGAGCAGCCCGTTGAACTACAAGACATACCTCCCGCTCCTAGGCCTAATCGCAGCATGCGCTTCCAGTGAGCCGCTCGAAGGCGCCTATCAGGTTGGAAACGGTCCGAGCGATACGACTAGCGACGAAGGCGACGGGAGCGAGAGCCAGGACCTGTCGTTTGATCGGCTGTCGCTCGACAGCGAAAACAACGAAGACGTACCGAGTGACACCGAAACCACAACGCCCGACGAGACCGGGGTTGATGGCGACGGTTCAATCCAGCCTGAGATCACACCGGACGGGAATCCGAATCAGATTGCGATCACAACGAGTCTGGAGTCCTGTTTGGTTGTTGGGCAGGCGGTGTCAGTCGCGATGCATGCCCAAGGCGCAACCGCAGATGCCCGCTGGACGGCAACTGGGCTTCCGCCGGGAGTGGAACTCGGCGCAACAGGAATCCTGTCTGGCGACCCGGACGAACCGGGCGACTACGACGTTGTGATTCAGGTTGTCGACGGTGATCGAGAGGGCGACCGCCTCTACCCAATGACCGTGGCGCCCGAACTGCTGTTGGCGATAGGTCCTGTTCCCGGCTACATCGAAGGCAGAGCTTCTGGGAACGACATTCTTGCCCAAGCGATCGCCGGCGAGACGGATGGGACCCGATGCAATCTCTACTACACGAACGGGGCCGGCGGTTTTGTTCCCGGCATCACTCGGCCCGAGTCCGACCCGACTCGCTGCACAATCGTCGGTGACGCGACGACGGAGGAGGACCCCGGAATCTATGGTGTGCTCGTCGAGGTGATCGGCGAGTGTGACCAGAAGCAGTATGTTCCAGTTCGATATGAAGGTCGGTCCTGCTCCGACGGAGCGGCTGTACTCACGGCTTCGCACGAAAACCACGTGCACAGCGTGAGCGAGGAGTACAGCTTCCATTTCGAGATCAACGATGTCGATCGCTGCCAGTTGGAAGGGGACACGTGTAACTGCGTCGGTTGTTCGCTTATCGGGCTCGAAGCGTCCCCACTGACTACGCTCGAGGAATATGTATGCGAGGGTGCCGATGTTTGCTTGGAGCCTTGTACCGACGACGCGCCCTGTTGGACGACGGGGTCCGGTTGTCCCAGCACATTTTCCTATTCGCGCACGGTCCTGACCAAGCCGCACGAGTTTATCGGTCCTGACGAATCAAGGGCGGCTTGGGTCACGTACGAGGCGACTGTGGTCTACTCTGGCGACAATCGAGAGATCGAAACCTGCGGCGACAAGCGGTGGACATGTCACCTCGACGTCCTCGAGCTTCGCTAGTCGCTCGCGACCAACTCGCCCAATAACTGCTCGAGCTCGCCCGTGGAGATCACACCAAGTCTTCTAAAGACCAGCTCACCGGTGCGATCATAGATGTAGGTCGATGGGAGCAGGGGTCCGAACAGTCCCTCGGCCCGACCATAGTGATCGTGCCAAACAGGGTACGCGAGCCCGTGCTCTTCAGCGAACGCAGCGACATTGGCAACGTCATCCCGGTCGATACTGATTCCCACCATGGACAGGCCCTGGGGCGCGAAGCGTTGGTAGATCGTGTTGAGCTCGGGAAACTCCGCGATACAGGGTGTGCACCAGGTAGCCCAGACATTGACCAAGAGTGGCGTACCCCGAAACGAACCGAGGTTGACATTCTCAGAGTTCATATCGTGTAGGAGAAGGGCGTGTAGCTGCCCGTAACGCGCGCCGGGGGGGACGAGTGGGTCGACCTCGGGCGTCGCGTTCTCAGCAGAACCCTGCCCAGTCCCCTGGTTTGACGCTGCTTCCTCGGTCCCTGATCCGTCGTTGGGCTCATCGGCCTTCGAGCGGCCAGGAATACCAATAAGGCAAACAACCAGTAGTGTGTCCTCGCCGACAAAACAATCCTCCAATTTCGCACCCCCGTTTGTAGCACAATAATCCGCAACCACAGCGAACGACTGCTCAGAATGAGTTCGGTTGCCAGTAATTGCGCCATATCGCCCGATCGATTACTTTTGCCGGGCCGAACTGAGGATTCGTTGTCTGCGTCAGTGAAACCGACACATCGAGGGAAATCATGAAGGGATTCTGCATCTATTTGGCCGCCATCTTGTCACTTGGCCTGCTATCCTGTGCGAGCGATACGCCAATCGACCAGACGACCACTACAGATACCGGCACGACAGACACCGATTCCGGGCGCGACTGCCAGGATGGTGATGGCGACGGTTACGGTGTTGGAGCCGACTGCCGAGGTGCTGACTGCGATGACTCGAACGCCGGCATTTGGACCGGTTGCACAAGTTGCGTTGATGACGATGGCGACGGATACGGTGAAGGTTGCTCCCGCGGTGCCGACTGTGACGACAGTGACCGCAACGTGAACCCGAGCCGCACCGAGATTCCAGGCAACGGAAAAGACGACGACTGCCAAAACGGTGACCTCGATTGCGTAGACGAGGACCGGGACGGATACGGCGAAGGCAGCCAGTGCCAAGGGACCGATTGCGACGACTCTGATCGCGATGTGCATCCAGGCGCCACTGAAATCTGCGGCAATGACAAAGACGACGATTGCGTAGACGGCGACCTCGAGTGCTTGGCCGAGTGCACCGACGAAGACCGCGACCTGCACGGTGAAGGCACCGACTGCGTAGACATCGACTGCGATGACGAGGACGGTGATGTCAACGCCAGCGCTACTGAAGTGTGTAACGGCAAGGACGATGACTGCGACGAAGAGATCGACGAATGTCCCAACGAAGGCGATATCTGCGACATGTCCCGCAGAATCTGCGCCGCTGGTTGGCTAGAAGACTGCGTTCTCACCTCGGACTGCGCCGAGAACCTGAGATGCGAGGGCACTACGTGTCTGGGCACCACTGGTCAAGCCTGCAACCCGACAGCTGAGGGGCACTGCGCCCACGGCTTCATCTGCGACAGCGACACCGAGGTGTGCGAGAGCGATCCCGACGTCTGCGAACACACGCTGGAGTGTGAGGGCACCTGCGGACCGGAAGAGGAAGAGTGTTGCAGCAACGAAATCGCTGCCTGCGTCGGCTGTTTTGACGCCCTCGATTGTCCCGGTGTCGGTCCGACACTCGAGGTGTGCATCTCTTGGGACTGCCGACGGACCTCCGATCTCGACTTCGAGGGTGAAACCGACGCCGCAAACATAACTGAGATGGCCCAGCACCTTGCCGACTGTTACGTGGTGGGCGATGCCGCTGACGAATTGACCCTGTGCGGCGCATTCGACACCTACGGCCTGTCCAACTCGCTCACCAAGGGGCCCGTCAAATCTTGGATCTGCGACTCGGCTCAAGCGAGCGACTTCGTGGGTGGTGAAGCCGTGCTGGACATGGCGAAATCAGTAGTTGGTTGCGGCTTCGGCGACAATGACAATCTGACCTGGGACGATGCAATTCCCGCAGAGGACGACTGGAACTACTGTATCTGGACGATCCCCTCGTCGGGCGTCTTCTCGGTTGATCCAGACATCATCGTGGGAGAGTGCCGAGACTATCCCGGTGAGTGACCGCGAGCCAGTTCGACCGGCCGATAGCAATGACTGACGACAAGCGAGCTACTTACGAGCGGCGCGTGACCGACCTCGAGGCCTTTGGCCATCGGGGGTCTGCGACTGAGAGCGAAGAGAAGGCAGCCGCCTACCTAGTCGACGAGCTTCGCGAGCTCGGCCTGGAACCCGAAATACAACCGTTCAAAGGTTCCCGCTCGATGGGCGCCAGGATTCTGATTCATGTGCTGTCGGCAGCGCTGTCGGGCCTGGCCATCTGGTGGGCGCCGGTGTTGGGCTTTTTCGCCCTACTGGCCTTCGGCTCACTCGCTATCGAGAATACGATCGGCGTACCCCTGCTCAGCTCTGCGCTGGTCCGCCATCCATCACGCAATGTGGTTGCCACGATTTCGCCGAAAGAGGGGCCAACCAACGCCAGAGTAGTCGTGCTAGGAGCCTGTCGCGCATAGCGCTCCAGGCTCCGCCATTGGCTTTTAGCG
>CAZDBH010000157.1:0-16081 GCA_964503485.1 uncultured Bradymonadales bacterium
GCTAAAAGCCAATGGCGGAGCCTGGAGCGCTATGCGCGACAGGCTCCTAGTCGATTGCCGCTATCAGTCTGGATCACAGGCTCCGGTGCAGGCATGCACGATCTCGCCCTCCTGCAGGAAGTGGAAGTTCTGCTCCATCATATGCTCTAGAAACGGCGCTCGACCGTGCACCCCGTTGTCTGTCTGGGGTGGTATGTTCGCTTCTGGAGGGGGATCCGCCTCGACGCGATCACGCATATACACCTGGACCAGGACGGACTCGGTCGTCGGAGAAGTCACCGGTACCAACCCCGGCACGCTGTAGACAGACGGTTCCAGAATCTTCGCTCCGATGGCCCGAGCTAGCATCTCAGAGGCCAGGTTGGGGACCTGCGAGTCCCCGATCGCCTCGTGAAGCAGTAGAATTCGTTCCTCGGGCGCGTCCTCGAGTGGGCTCGCATAGAGATGCCGTGTGAGATTCACTGGATCCGACAGGTCAAACAGCGCCTGGATTAAGGCGATGCCAATCTGTTTGAGCAGAGGGTCCGGATAGTGAAGGTCGACGATCAGCGCCAGGCGATTCCAGTGCGTGGAGCGGGTCAACATGTTCAACCAGCCGCAGCCGGGTACCGCCAGGGCCGCGCGGGTAATCCGGGACGACATCGATACAAAAGAGGACCCTTGAATGCCTCCCAGACTGCCACCCACGTAGTAAATGCGATCTTCGTCGATTAGCTCACCCGAACCCACCTGGAGGCGCTCGTCGCTTGACAGCGAGCCGATTGCCAGTTCAGTCAGTGTGAGGTTGTTGATTATCGATTGCTGGATTCGGTCGGTGACCAGAACAATGCGATTCATGTCAGGGATGACATCGCTGATAATCAAGTTGAGGTCGCCACCTGAGAGGCCGATCCAATCGGTGGCCACCATGATCATTCCGCCAGCCTCCGCTAGTGCCGACATGGTGCCCAGGCTCCCGCCTCCCAGCGAACCACGTCCCGTTCCAAAGAGCCCGTGCCCGAAGACGATCAGCGGTAGGGGTTCATTTGACGTCTCCGCCACTTTCGGAATCAAAAGCGTGTAGGGGAACGACAGGTCGTTGTCCTGCCGGATGGGATGATGGTCCTCGTCGTACTCAAACGCGTTTTCCTCGTTCAGGAAGGTCGGGACCGTGAACGTCCCCTCGACCAACCGGGCGGTGTTTTCGTTTGGATCGTCGTCAATCTCGTCGACCGTATACTCGAGACCAGTGCCCGCCATTTCGTCGAGTGCCTGCTCTCTCATCGAGCGCACCGAACCGGTCAGATAATCCTCGCTCGCTACCATGAAGTCCCAGGCGAGAAGTAGATCGGCGCGCGGGTATCCTTTGACCTCGAGAAACTCGAAGGTCGTCTCGTACTGTGCTCGCACGTCTTCGATGACCTCGTTCGTAGTCAACACGTTGTCTCGCAGGGCCTCGAAGCTCGCCGGTGACTCCAGGGCGTTGCCCTCGGCGTCACGCATGTCGGTGGTCAAGAGGAAGACATGGCGATGCCCCATCTCCATGGGCTCCATCGGTCGAATGATCAAAGCGTAGCGGTCCTCGTAGGAAGGGTCTCGGTTCATGTCCATTTCAGACATGAACATCACTCGCCGACCGGTTTCCAGGTCGAACAACGCCATCGGGTTGTCAGAGCCCACTGACTCCAGCAACTCCGACTGCCTCGTGAGTTGCATTGGGTCGATATCGGCCCCGAAATGCATCAAGATTGGGCCAGCGGGCGAGCATCCGTCGGCGGTATTGATCGGTGCCAGGTCGATGGTCGGTGACCCTGCTTCGATGGGTAGCGCAGCCTGAGGGATATTCACCCGAACGCCCGTCGTGCTCTCGCTATCCTCGTCCTGAAAGAACGCACTGGGGAACGGGAGGAGGCAATCTTCGCTGGTCGAAAACGGGTTACAGCCCGCCACCAACTCGATTGTGATGCGCTCGTCGTCGCCGTCGACCTCGACGTCAGCGACGCTATCTGAGGTCCCCTCGTCCTCTGGGTCGAGGTCGCTGCTCACCTCAGGGCCGGGGTTCGTTTCTGTGTCGGAGGCCATGTCCCCGTCGGTGGCTGTCGTCTCGTCGGTGGTGGTGCCGCTATCGACATCATCGGTCGGAGTCTGCACCTCGCCCTCAGGGTCGCTGCAAGCCTGGGCCAGCAGGGCCAGTAATAGGACGACGGTCAGGCGGACAGATAAAACACAGCGCATGGGGACCTCACGACGCATGGGGTTCGGTCGAGTCGGCCGCGATTGTGGCAGAATCGAGCGCCAGGAGCCAGAGGTGCTGCGGCTATGGTGGTGCGCTTCACTCCGAAGCCCTGAGCGACGGGCTGCCAAAATGCAATGGCGTTGTCGTCCGTTCATCGGGGACGCCGAAGTCTGCGTACAGGTTTGGCGGTCCCGCAACCAGTTCGGAATCCCACGAGACGATCGGATACGCACCATCGAGCAGGCTGGGGGGCGAACTACAGGTCGAGAGGCAGGCCGGCGACGACCCACAAGTTGTAGGCACCGAGAAGAGCGGCCCCGATCCAGGTGATCGTGATGCAGTCGTTGGACTGAACGCCCCGTCTGACCCAACGTTTGTACAAGACCAGTTGGAGCACGGGAGCAAGAATCATCACAAAGGCCCGCCATGGAACCACTCCCGACGCGTAGCCAGCGATCAGCGCGATTGAGCTGACCGCCAGTAGGCCGTCGATTATCCATACAGACACCCGTTCGCCGTGCACCGCTGGGTAGGTTCGAACCGAAGCGGCCCGATCGCCTTCCGCGTCGCGGAGGTCGTAAACCACCTCGTAGCTCAGCTCGAATAGAAAGAAGAAACCTGCCACCACTGCCACGGTCGCCCACGTCACGTCTGCCGACAACGCGATACCCTCAGAAGCCGCAGTCACAAGTGGAAATCCGAAGACCGTGAGCATAAAGCCTGTCGCAGAGGCGGTATTCTTGAAGAAATACAGCTGCTTGAGTCGGGGTAGGCGGGGGATCAGCGCCCAGTTGTAGGCAAAGCCGAGCGTATGGAAGGCCAGCCTCAGAGGGATGATGGCTGGTGCGACAAACACGGCCAGCGCGATACTCCCCACCAACGTCGCTACCCCCACGATCAAGATGACGCGACTGTTGCGCGACACAAAGTCGGTACCGACGATGCGGTTCACGCGGTCCTCTTCGAGATCGACGACTCGATTGAGCAGATTGACCAGGAACCAATCCAGAGCGCAGAAGCCCGCGAGCAGGAGAAAGTACTCGCCTGTGAAGATCCAACCGAAGGTAATGAGCGCCAACGAAGCGATCGCTACGATATGAAACCGCCCCACGCTCCAAAGCGCGGCAAGTCTCGAGTCGGGTGAGCTAGCGGTGGAAACCATGATCACAATCTCTCTGGGTGCAATACCGGCCTGTTACTTGCCGAGTCGCTCATTCAGTACACGTTCGAGGACCCGCCGGTCGAATCGGTTCATTGCAACCAAGACGAGCCGAGATTCGAACTGGGCTCGGCTCCAGCCCTCCAGCCCGAGCTTTGCGAACCCTTCGTCGAAAAACGAAGTACTTGCAATCACGACGTTGTCGAAATCGATCTCGAGAGGTGTGTTATCGCTGGCTTGGGCCAGGATGAGTTGCCGCAGACGTTCGCCTGCCGGGCGAGTCACCCGATCATCCGCAAACTCGGTAGGAATATGAATCCGGGTCATGTAGCCCTCCTCGTAGCAGGGAACCGCGCCATGCACCACGTACCGCGGAGGCGACGCGTCAACTCCCGGTGCTGGATGGTGCGATGGCGGAGATAGTGTGTGAGCTGGGCATTTCTGCTCACGAGCGTCAACTGACCACCAGTGTCCCGCAACTCCTCCAAGGCATAGAAGAGGCCGAAACCGCCAGGGCGTTGCCGTCGGGTAGTCACCCCTTTTTTCTGGGCTAGTTCAAGGTAGGATCTGTCACTGTTCGGCCGAGCGTATTTTGTCTCTAGCTTGGCGGGGATGGTGACTCCCATGTCGAGTACACCGACATGTATCTCATTACCGCGTCCCGAAGTGGGCCAGACTCCCGCGTACACGTAGTACCTCTCCGCGTTGGCATGGTCGACCGCGTTTTGCATGAGCTCGTTGAGAATGAGTCGCACCGAGAACTGGAGCGCCTCGTCCATCAAATGCCCGAAGCGCTCGTCGACGCGGTCTGGAAAGAACGGGTCAATGCTTGACATGCGTCCCACAAGCAGGGAATCGACTCTCTCTTGGTCGTGAATATCCGGACGAGGAAGGTTCCTAGCGTTCGACAGAGCGAGGAGATTTCGAACCACGGGAATGTCCCGAAAGCGTCTCGCCATGCCGTGGTGGGTGAGACGTCTGCCCTGCTCGACAGCGGTATCGTACAAACAAGCTAGAATCGCAAAACCAGCAGGTGCGATCGATTCAACACGCTCCCAGTGGACTTCAACCGATCCGGCGGCCGATTCAACCAAGTCCGAAAAGAGCGCCACGAGACCGTCGAGCCGACCGAATCCAATTGATTTTGTGAACGTGAACCGCATGCGTATGCATAATTGTACGGGTCTGTTCAATTTTTGTCGATAAATGCGTATGGAATTGGCTAGTATCTTGTAATTAATACTAAAAATAGCGTAGGAATATTTGTTGCGACAAGAGTCAGCTCAACCTCGTTATAATGGTGCACGTCGCTTCCGTGAGTTCCGTGCTCCAGGAAACTACAGAACCAACAATCGCCTATCACGCCGAATAAACGAGCGGTTTCGTTCTGATCTCACTTGACCGGAGGCCTCGTCGTAGGCAATTCGTGCAGGGCTACAAATGACGCAGTTGAAGGAGAACCACTCCGGGTCGGTAGCAACTTGGGAGAATTCTAGATGTTGACCATCGAAATATCCTGCGCCCTGATACTGGCGCTACAAGTCGGCATCGCCCTGGCCGCCACCGATGACAAGCGGGCCTTCGTCCGCCGCTTCATCCTACTCGCGATTGCCAGTTGGCTGGCCGAAGACACCTGCATCCGCCTCTATGGGTTCTACGCCTACAGCCCAGAATGGAGCCTGTTCCTCGACAAAATGCCCCTCATGATCGCCCTGATATGGCCCGCCGTTATCCTCTCGGCATGGGAGCTGGTGCGCAAACTACTGGGCGCCGGCCATCGGTGGCTCCCGCTAGCGGTCGGCGCCATGGTCTTTGCCGACGCCTGGCTCATCGAGCCAATCGCCGTGCAAAGCGGGCTCTGGAGGTGGTTCGAACCAGGCCTCTTTGAGGTGCCACCGATCGGCGTGCTGGGGTGGGCAATCTTTGCGGCCCTCGCCGTGGTTGTGTTTGAGGCCCTCGAACAGAGAAACAAATCGGGGATGGCCGAAGCCGCAATCCTAATCGTCGCCCCGGTTGGATCGCACCTCCTGTTGATCGCGAGTTGGTGGAGCCTCCTGCGTTGGATTAACGTAACCATCCCCGCTTGGCCCGCTGTGGGGCTGATTTGCGCAATCTCGGTGGTTCTGGCTTGGCTCGCCTACCGGGCCCGTCTCAGCGAGCGCATTCCAGCATCGGCCATCTACGGTCGCATTCCCGCGGCGCTCTTCTTCTTCGCACTCTTGGCTGTGTTCGGGAGAGACGAGTACGCATTGATTGTCTGGGCGCTAGCCGTTGCGCCACCCTGGTTAGCGATCACGCCGTGGCGCCGGCGCTAGGACAAGGTCAATCGCTGGGCAGCTCGCCCGTTGCAATGAAGCTGTTGAGGTCCTGGGCCGCCACGGACTGGATTTCTACGACCTGCGTTCCCCATTTCACGATCCAGTCGTCGACATTGAGGGTCTGCGCATCCATCTCCTGGCTCAGTACAATCTGCACGATGATCTCGACGTAGCGCTCGAGGTGATAAATCCGCCACTCGCGTGAGTGGTAACCGTAGCCAGAGCTCGAATCCAGGTAGAGTTGGGCCAGGGGGGCTGCGCTGTTGATCCACCACACATTCCGCTCGACGTCCTCGGCGCGCTGACAGACCGGCGGGTCGTCGGGGCCGAAGTGCACGTGCTCTTTGGTTTCTGGGTCCGAATCGACCTCCCCTGAAATCAAGACGACCGGATACCCCTGCCCAGGAACGTCGCGGTCGCGCTTGTCCGCCGCCCCCAGCACACGAACCGTTACGGGTTCGCTGACAGAGCAGTTCGTGTCTCCCACGAAGACTTCCGTCGCTCCCGGTCGGCCGCCGTACACGATGCCCGACGGGCTGACCCGCGCTATATCAGCGTCGGACTGGTCCCAAGCGAGAAAGATGCCCGAGGTCCGTTCACCGTTGCTGAGCCGGCACTCCACGTCGAGTTCATGGCGCCCGCCGGGCGTCATCTCGATCGCACTTGGAGAGACCCGAATCTCCTCGACCTCGACGACTCGCAGTCGAAGGCCGTTCGACCGCCAATCACCGTCTAGCGTCACCGCGCGGAGCGTCGCTTGGCCCGTTCCCACCGTAAACAGAGTGTTGTTTTCTTCGACTCGCAAGACCTTGCTGTTCGAACTCTTCCAGCGGAAGCTCGGTTTTCGAATCTGCCACCCATCCGCGTCGTAACAGCGAAGGCGAGGCCGAATGGCTACTCCCAAGCCAGCCCGGCGATGGTCCAGAGTGATTTCGATCCGGGACAGCCTACCCAAGGGAAGCCGCAATCTCGGCCCCTTCACATTCCCGCGATTCTCCCGCCAGTGGGCCTTTCTGATCGTATTGAGGCAGCGGTTCTTCCACTGGTCAAGGGCCTCATTCATACGAATGAGGGCGCTCTTTTCGGCCTGATCGTATTTGCGAAGGTCACCCTCCTCGAACTCGCGGGCGTATTGCTCGATCTGGGCGGCGACGAATCGCTCGACCGCACGGGTCAACGGGCTAGTCGCTAGGCGGGCGCGCTCGTTCTGCTTGAAGGGCTCGAGCGCCGCCAGCCGACACTCGCCGAACAGGTGATTTCGATAGGCCGACTGCACCTCGAGTTCGCTGACGGGCACATAGCCGATGTAACCCGATTGGGCGGCATAGACGATGTTGTGTCGCATCTTCTTCCAGCGCATGCTCGCCTTCGAAGTGCGCAAGACTACTTGCCCGCCGCCGGCTTCGTCTGCGGTGTTGACCCGTTCGTTGGTGACCGGATCGACCAGAACCGGGGGTATCGGAATCACACGAGGGGCTTCGGCCCCTTCGATTGGGGTGATCGCTGGCGGTGTCAGGGCCTTCCCGCGGTTGTAGACTTTGCCCTTGACCACTACGTAGACACCGCACAGTTCGAGAGTGCGAATCATCTGAGGGTGCTGTTGAAGTGTCGTCACCAGCTGACGCACCGGGATTTTCGCTCGGTACCCCTTGGGGCCGACACCGGTGATCAGCGTGTAACCCTGACTCTCTTCCAGTGCCGCTTGGGCCGCTTCGGGTAGGGCGTGAAAGGCGCAGCCAACGGGTTCTAGCGACCTGGCGAGATCGCTCTGGACGTCCAAAACAGCGACGTCTCTCCCTCCAGGACGGTTCGGGATGTATCCGAACCGGAAGGTGCCTCCACCGACGCCGTAATGATTGCCCTTGCCGTGACGAACCGTGTGTATGATGGCGTGCTCGTCGAACATCTGGGCCATGTAGGCCTTGCCGCCATTGCCATGCCCACCTTGGATCGCGTTCCCACGTGTGCCCTTGCGAGCCGCCGTCGGATCAGCCCAGACGCGGAATCGGTTTTCGATCGCCGAGCTGGTCATGCCGCAGAAATCGAGGCAAGAAATCGAAGGCGGTGTATCCGATCGGCCGTAGTCGAAGATGACGACAATCACCCGGCGCGATTCCGCGGCGTTCTCGCGTGTGTAGGCATCGGCGGCGTTCTTCAGCCACTCTGGCAGCCCGTTCTCGTGGGATTGAAACGGCAGGCACAGCAGCTGAATCGCACCCCGTTGGTGCACACGGAGTGTGTTGTCAGGCGAGTAGCTGAAACTGGACATCGGTCCCGTCGAGCAGTGAACTAGGCCTCCAGTGTAAACGGGAGCCAAAAGAACGCGAATTTATCTTCGTCGGCGGGGTCGGCTCAGGCCCAACATCTCACGGTAAACGGGACCACTGCTCAGATTCGTCGATGAAAATGACGGCCCGATACAAGGAACTCGGCACTGCCTCGATGACGCCTACGATTTCCGCACTGAGCGCGATTGTCAGGCCGATCGGTTCGGCAAACGAAACTTCCGAGGGCTCGCTCTGGGGCAGCTCCAAGTCGAGCAAAACATCCGCACCAAACAGAGTGTGTAACTGGGCTTCCAGGATCTGAACCCCCGTCGACATGGGAGGGAATTGGTCGGGCAGGACGGATACCCAGGTCTCCTCGATGCCACACCGATAGCAGACCAGGCCAATCGGTACGTAGTCGCCGGCGAGTGCCTCCCCGAGATGGTTACCCATGCGGGTACTTCCCTCGAGGATACCGGCGGCGGCGGCTGGAGGCGGGAAGATGGTCTCGATGCTGTCCGAGGCGCGGTTAATGTGCAAGTTGTGGCTCGAGATGACGAGCTTGGCTCCCGGGTGGCGCTCCTGCCACAAGGACTGGAGTATCTCGGCCATCGCTCGGTCTCGGCTGTTGAGTCCGTTGGGATTCGGCGCCAGTCCCTCGTGATATTGATAGCCCTCCCAGCCTCGCAAGCTGGCAGAATGCCGTCTCCATGTCGCCACTTGATCGGCTGGTACTCCTTCAAAGCTGGCCAAGGCAGCGTCGATGCTATCCAACGCCTCGATGCAACTCTGGAAGGCTGACTCCTCCACGGTGGTAAACGACACGCGCCATGACGCCTCGTCCGTTGTGCCGGCACCCTCGCACGTGGCCAGTCCTGCCTGAACCGAGGCGGCCCTCTCACCCAAAAGAGAGTCGGCCGCCGAGAGTAGGGCCGGCACGTCGTCCCAGGGTTGGAAGTTATTGAATCCGAAAAAACCAACCGGGTCGTCCGGGTGAGCCTGGTTAAACTCACACAGCCAGGCAAAGAGCTCGACGACCTCCTGCGACTGCCACGTGTTCCGAATGCCGCGCCGAACGACGTCAACTGGGTCGCCCGCACATGAGTCGAGATAGGCAGATACGATTTCGCCGCGCGTCCATTCGGTCTCGAATGCGACCGCACGGAACCCCAATTCCTCGACCAGATATTGGATCACCCGCGTCTTGATGGCGAGAAGGCCGCCAGACCGGTGCACACTCTCGCCCAGTGCGACGAGGCGGGCGTCACCAACAATCGATGCCAAGGGAGCCAGATCGTCGTACGTGCTACCTTGGCTATCGAGCAAGCAGGCCGTTTCGGAATGGACCCCGCACCGCCGAGAGGTGTCGTCCACCGAATCGACCGGGCCGTCTTGGGCGAGCTGTTCTGGCGCCCACGGGCCAGTTTGGCTATGGCCGAAACTCATCGTGGCAATGAGGACGAGAGCTGCTGAAAGCGTTCGAATCATCATGTTTGTGTTCCCTCTTGGGTCGCTCTCCACGACGACACCTTTGATCGTGCAATCGACCGAAAGTTTCCGACTGGTCGTATGATGTGAAATCCAACTTGCGAGTCATTGGAGACTACTCGGTCTTCGGTGGGAGGCAGGCGGCGATGAATTCGCTGGCGTCTTTCAGGGCTTTTGCGCCCTGCGGAAACAGGTCGGCCATCATTTGAAAGCCGTGTACAACGTCAGGATACACCCGAAGGTCAACCTCCCCGTTGGATTCCGCAATTCGATCAGCTAACTGGCTGACCTCAGAGTACAGCAGCTCTCGGCTTCCAACCTGAAGCTGAAGTGGCGCAAGACCCTCCAACGATGCCGCGCGCAGGGGCGACGCCCGCGGATCATCCCGCTCTGCATCGTCCTCCAAATACTCGCCCACCCATCGGTCGAGGTAGTCACGGTCTCCCCACGAGTGGGGCTCGTTCGACGCCATACTTTCGCCCGAAAGGGTCAAGTCCACCCAGGGCGACATCAAGACGGCACCCGCAGGCTGCTCGAGTCCTTCGTCTCGCACTCCAATCAGTGTGGCAAGAGCCAGTCCGCCGCCCGACGAATCGCCGCCCAAGACAATCTTATCGGCGGCCGTGCCCTGGGCAAGGAGCCATCGATAAGCGGTAGCGCAGTCATCCACCGCACGGGGGAACCGGTGCTCGGGTGCGAGCCGGTAGTCAACGGCCAGAATGCGCAGCTTGGCCTCGAGGGTCAACCGATGAAGCAGGTCACGGTAGGTGTCGACCGAGCCAAAAACATAGGCGCCGCCGTGAAGGTACAGTAGGACACCGTCGAGTTGGGCGCCTCCCACTGGTTCGAACCACTCCCCAGGTAAACCGTCAACGTCGATAGCACTCGATTTGACCGAGTTCGCCTTGAAGGGACGGGGTGGCTTCAATCCGTCCATCCTCTTGCGCGCCTGCTGGGCCGGGAGCTTTAGCACCGACCGGCCGTTCCCGCTCATCGCCCGGAGCGCGGCCTGCTGCACGATTGTCCACTTGGGTACTGGGCGGCGCCCAACAAGGCGCTGGGCAGCGACCACAAATATTGATGTAACCAGCCTGAATACAAAGACAAGGATAGCGATTCTCCGGCCGAGGTTGACTTGTTTCGACAGTTGTACCAAGGACGCTCCGCTCGGGAAAGATACCCAACTCGAGCCAACCCTTTCGCAACCGACTATGGTATCCTGCGCGCCACATCACTAAAACCGGAGTGTGTATGCGTCGCCGCCTTTTCATCTGTCTCGCCCTCGTTGCGCTCTTCGCGACAGCCCTGCAGCTCGGCTGTTCCAAACGCACGGACCAGCAGTCAGGCTCAAACTCGAGTTTCGAGATTCCGGAGTCCGAGCTCGCCAACGGCTGGCTGGTTTACGCGGAGTCGGCTGAGCTGAGGGAAGCGGACGTCGCCGATATGACGCCGGGAAACAGTTCGCCCGAAGCGGCCGTATCGCATTACATGGCCAGCCGTATTCGCGGCGATCGGCGTTTCGAGGAGGTCCTCCCATCCGATTCACAACGCAGCAGTCGGCTTACCCGTGGGCTCGAGGAACACGACTCCTGGACGTTCACGGCTTTTCGATTGGTCCAACGCCAGGCCGAGGACAGTGGAGAGATCTGGGTGAAGGTGTTTTTTGAGATCAGCTATGAGGGCGACGTCGACAGCGGTACCGACGAATTCACCGTGAGAAAAGAGGGTAGCGTGTGGGTTATTGTCGAGGTACCGACGTAGCCGTCCCGGGCCGGACCACCACGAAACCGCGGCTCAGGCCACTATCTGAATCCACTTCGTTCATCGCCGAGAATAGACGCTCTGCGTCGACCCAGACCGGTGGGTACTTGTAGGCTGCGACATCGAGTATCAGGAACCGGTCACTGGCCGCATCGTATGCACCTAGCGGGGAGATGTGGCCCCACCGCTCTTGGCCCACCCCGGTGCGAGAGTAGTTGACGATGAGAAAATCGTCAGACCGACTGAGATTTTCCGAAGCGAGAGCGCGAAAGGCATCGAGCGTCAGGTCGGCCGCGTGGCCCACCTCGACCAAAGCGCCCCTCGCCTCGATAAGCGCCCCGAGCGTGTCGAGTGTCATACCGTGAAATAGGATTTGGTGCTGGGGCGCTACTGCGGCCGCCGCTTCGTCGAAGAACTCAGCCTGTTCAACGGCGTAGCCCAAGGCCTGCAGCGCTACCACCGAACTCGCTACGCCGCAGTAACTGCGATAAATCTGGGCCTCGAAATGGGAGTCGAGCGCAGCGAAGTCCGCTGTTGCGCTGGCTGACTCCAACAGAGCCAGCCCCTCGGCTGAATTGAGGTCGAGCAGGTGTTCGGCCAGCGATAGCTGTTCTGAATCGTCCGCAGGCGGGTTGAGCAGGTCTGGGATTTCGCCGGTCTCGATAAAGCGCTGCTCGAGCGCTTCGAAATCGGGGGGACCGTCAGCGACTCGAGTCGTATTGCTCGCCGCGCACGCCGCCAGCGTGACAACAAGCGCACAAACCCACGCCGTCGCCAATGTTCGGCCTGTCCTACTCGTCTGCAGATTCGCGATGACCGTTTGAGTGCTCACTTGTGGTTCCCTCATTTAGACGTCTTGGTTGTCCCAGCCCACTTTCGGATTAGGCCCTCTTGGGCAAGGGAGGCCACCAGCGCGCCATCGCGGCCATAAAATCGACCTGTCACCAACGCCCTACCGGCGCTCGCCGAGGGGCTCTCCATGTCGTGCAGTACCCAGTCATCGAATCGCACCGGTCGATGAAACCACATCGCATGATCCAGGCTGGCTACCTGCATGCCCGGTGTGAGCCAGGACACACCGTGGACTTGCATCGCCGAGCCCAGGAGGTTGAAGTCTGAGGCGTAGGTGAGCATGAGCCGATGAAGCATTGGATCGTCGGGTAGCTCGCCTGCCACCCGGTACCAGATTTTTCGCTTCGCTGGCCTCACTTCGGGAGTAAAAGGATTGTTCGGATCAACCTGACGAACCTCGATCGGGCCGTCATCTTCCAACCACTTTCGGCGCTCTGGCGGAACCTGATCGATTACCAACTTCACCCGCTCCCGGTCGCTCATCAGACTCTCCGGCTCGGGCGCCTCGGGCATAGTCGAGTGGTGCTCGAAACCCGGTTCGGTGATCTGAAAGGATGCGGACATGTTGAAAATTGGGCGTCCTTTCTGAATCGCCACTACCCGACGAGTCGTGAAGCTGCGCCCATCACGGATGCGGTCAACGTCGTAGACGATGGGTTTGGTCACATCGCCGGTCCGAAGGAAATAGCCGTGCAGAGAATGTACGATGCGTTCGTCAGGTACGGTCTGATTTGCCGCCGAAAGAGCCTGACCCAGCACCTGCCCTCCAAACACCTGACCCCACCCGAGGTCTCGACTGCTGCCCCGAAAGAGGTTGTCTTCGAGGCGTTCCAGCGACAGCAGGTCAACTAGGTTCTTCAGTACTTGGGAGGGTTCCATGGGTTCGTGCTCCAGCTATCGGCGCGCGATTGTGCCAGGTCTGTGCAGACCTGACTAGCCGTACTCGTCGGAGCCAATGTGGGTGCGAGAAACTCGTCTCTCGTGCCCGGGACTGAAATCCGCCCTCAGTTGGACTGCGGCTCGAGGTCCTCAGCGAAGACCAGAACCTCGCGGGAGCTAGGGGCTCCGTCCCTCTCGAGGCTGAACGAGGTCTCGATGAGACGACCCTCGCCGTCGTAGCTCCAGCTGGTTCGTTGGAACGAGGGTACCGGGTCGAAGACTTCGCGGGTCTCCTCCGTCATGAGGCCCTCGCTGTTAAAGACTCGACTGGTGCGTTCCAGTGGAGTGCCATCCAACGCCGTTAGCTCGATCAGAAACTCATTGCCCGACTCATCTATCCGGCTAGTCTCGATCGAGGGCCGCCAACCTGCCCGGCTACTGATAACTACGGTGCCGTCGTTTTCCCGAGTCCAGGTCGTGTCGTGAAAGACCTCGTCCCGTGACTGGGCGAGGTGGCGGATCGCCCTACCCGCTTCATCAAATGAAAACGTCTCGTACCAGTCGACTACCCCATCGAAAGGCTGATCTTCCTGGTGAAGAAGTCGGACCCCTTCGCTGTTGAACACCTCGACCCGGACCCGATCCCAATCCCCGGTCAGGTCGAAGTTGCTGCGGGTGATGCGTACCTGCCCGCTAGGGATGTAACGATACTCTATTTCTTCAATGTTTAACGCGGTCTGCCGGGACAGGACCAGACGGCCCTGGCCGTCGTACGAGTTGGTCGTTTCGCGTTCGAGGTCGCCGCGGCTGTCGAAACTGCGTTCGCGCAACAACCGGTCACCCTCGAATTCGCGCTCGACGACCCTCTCGTACCCCCCGAGTCCATCGGACTCCGGGTATGTGCTGACCTCCCGGATGACATTGCCGAGTTCATCGTACTCGGTCGACAGAGTACGGCCCTGATCGTCATATCGAATCTCCCTCCCGAGCTCGTCGTACTCCCACGCCCGTACGAGGGTCGGGCCGTCCACGATGACGGTGACTTCTCGGGTCATTCGGCCGGCCGCGTCGTACTCCCAAGTGACGGATTTCGAGGACATCGAGAAGGGCTCGAAGGTCATCAGGTGCATCGCCACCATCGGATCGGTCACTTCGAGTCGCTGCTCAATCGCCGCTCCCGCCGAATTGAATCGGGTCGTCTCGACTACGCCGACTTCACCGGCCTCGTTGAAGGTCCGGTGGACTTCACGGTCGAGCAGTCCCGTCGCCGAGAACTCACGCTCCACCCGCCCAGTGAGGCGCCCGTCGGCGAAAAATTCGTGTACAGCCGGTTGTTCTTCGGCACGCCGTTCTTCCGTGCGCTCTACACCGACTTCTTCCTGCGCTGCCCAGTATCCCTCAAAATCGCCGCTCAACGCTGACACGGGCGCACAGAGCGCTGCGGCCAAGCCAAACCAATAGATTGTCTGTTTGATGGTCAAAAAGTGATGCATGCCAATGCCCTTTCGGTCTCGCCGAAACCTGCCATTGAATCAAAACGTGGGTAGTGACTTTTGGGTCTATGATCGTTGAAAAAGTCGCCGGGTGAGGTTGGGACTCACTCGCAGAGCTGATCCCAGTAGAGGAAGTCGCCGTCGATGTCGTCGCCTACGGCGATCACCTCAACCGAGCCGTCTCCATTCAGGTCGGCAGCCCCGACCTGTAGGGCGCCACCGAAGGAAATGCGATGGGAGTACCATTTTCCGCCGTTGAGCTGTTCGATGTAATATACGCGATCCGACTCCTCCGCGGCCACCAGCACATCGAGGTCGCCATCGCCATCCACATCCGCAGTGGCCAGCCCACGAGCACCATCGCCGAATTCCTCGAGGCGGACCGAGGTGAACTCACCGTCATCGCCCTGTAACCTTGCCCAAGTACCGCGTGAGGTGAAGCTACTCATAATGACGTCATCGTCCTCGTCGCCGTCGACGTCCGCCACGACAACGGTTGCCCCTGCTGAGATTCCACTGAGGCCATGGGCGACCCAGCCGTCGCTCTCGGTTTGTTCCCACCAACGCACACCGTCCTCGCCACCCGATCCGGCGACAATGTCCAAGTCACCGTCGTCGTCGAGATCACCCGAGGCCACGGACATCGCCATCTCGAAGTCAGAGTCGACTTCCACCTCGTCCCAGCCACCATCGTCGTCGTTTTCCCAGAGCACGATTCGGTTCGCCAGAAGACCGGCTGCGAGTATGTCGAGGTCGTCGTCGCCATCGATGTCCACGACGTGCAAATCAGCCGCTGATTCGTCTGAAACGGCGACTTCAACCCAATTGTTGCCTGCCCCGTCACGGTTCTCGAAGATCGTCACACCCTCACCGAGTAGCGAGCCCGCCACGATGTCGATGTCGTCGTCGCCGTCCAGATCGCCCAGTGCGACCGTCTGAAGCTCGCTGTACTCGGTGTCGACCTCAATCTCAGCGAAGCCACCGGTTCCCGCATTCCTCCACCACGAGATCGTCTCGGTGCGCGTGCTGCCCGTCACGAAATCGATGTCGTCGTCACCGTCGATGTCACCTAGGGCCAGCGATTCTAAGTCAGGACTGTAGTAGTCGACGACGTGCTCAGAGAACTCGACTGCATCGACCAAGGCGTTGTTCCGCGCCCACCTCACGTGGTGGTAGCTGTGATGGCTAAGGCCCACGCCGAAGTCCGTATCGCCATCACCGTCGAAGTCGCCGAATCGGACTGACTCTGGTTTTTGGATCGGACTGGTGCTGATGTAGTCAGTGATGACCATCTCGCGTCTCGTCCACTCGGTTGCGTTGCCGCCGTTCAGCGCGAGCAAGAGGCGGCTTTGGTAGTAGCCTGAAACCACCACATCTCGGTCTCCATCGCCGTCCACGTCGGCGACATCGATCGAGTTCGCGCCCGAGAAACGCGTTGCGAGTACTTCGCCGACCCCTGGTAGGCCACCGCTGCCGTCGTTGCGCCACCACCTCAATTCACCGGAGTCGAAGGAGGTCGCAAGCACGTCCTGATGGCCGTCGTGGTCGAGGTCAGCGGCGATGACAGCGCTGGGTTCACGGAACTCCGTCGCAATCGCTTCTCTACCCCAAGAGGACCCGTTCCATCGGTATACGACGACCTCGTGGTC
>CAZDBH010000158.1:0-16055 GCA_964503485.1 uncultured Bradymonadales bacterium
CGGTCCCACCAACCCGGTGGAGATCGAGGTTGACCCAACGCCACCGGTCGACGAAACCGGACCCACCATTCTGCATAGCCCAGTGTCGGTAGCCCGCCGCCTGGATGACATCACGATCAATGCCATCATCACCGATCCGTCGTTGGTTGCGGAAGCGACCGTCTACTTCAGACAACCTGGTGCCGACTCCTTTTTGGCCAGCGAAATGGCGGAGGATGATACCGATCGTTGGAGCGCCGTGATACCCGGATTTGCGGTATCTGGCACCGGAATTGAGTACTAGATCGAAGCCTTCGACGATGCCGACGCGTTCAACGAGTCAGTCGACCCGAGCGACGCGCCCGACACATTGTACCTGATTGAGGTACTCAATGATGACAGAGACCCCGATCCGGAGCCCGACGCGGATATGGGTCCGGATTTGGATATGGCTTCAGACGCCGATGTCCTTGCTGACGCTGATTTGGACTCGAGCGACGCCGCTGATGCGGCAATAGACGCCGTTGACGAACCCGACGGTGAGGTCGAAGACGCCCGTACCGAGGACGCCGACGGCGAGAATCTCGACTCGAGCGACACGTCCGAAGAGGACACGACTGCCGACCCGAGTGAGGACGCCGGTGAAGACGCGGTAGGGGAAGACGAATCGGAGCCCGATCTTGCCCACGACGCATTCGGCCAGGACGCCGACGAGTCTGGGGACTCGGTCTCCGATGTCGTTGCCGACGTCGATTTAAACCTCGACACCACGCCCGACACCGGTTGCGGCTGTAGTGTCCAGTCGACTGGTTCCATCGGGTCCGCCTGGTTGATGGGGCTCGTCGGCATCATTCTGTTGGGATGGCGACGCCGACAAGGCTGAGGCCCTTCCGTACTAACCAAACCTCCACAGGCTCTCGCCCACCGGGCTAGGTCTGGGCGTGGGTCACAGTTACCGTATCGAGCAGAGCGTCGTCCTGACTGACTTCTGGGTGGTCGAAGGCGTCTGGGGCGTGCAGTTCCCACCATTCTGACGCCCTCTCTGCCGTCCACGGATTCGGTATCGCGGCCAACAGCTGATCGGCCAACGCATAGGCGGTTCCGGGTCGGTCCGCAGGATTTTTCCGCAGACACAACATGATTACGTCATCGAGTTCGGGAGTGACCTCCAACTCCGTTCGAGTGGAGGGCGGATCGGGCTCTTTGGTCGCGTGGGCCACGGCCATAGCGGTCGGCGTGCTCGCGTCGAAGAGCAGGTCGCCGGTCAGTAGGAAGAAGGCCAGACAACCGACTGCGTAGATGTCCGATCGGGTGTCCGCCACCCCTTCCAGAGCCGTCTCTGGCGCCATGTAGGCCGGTGTTCCGGCCACCGCGCCGTCACGAGTCACGGTCACGTCGTCGGCATTATCATCGGCAAGCGACTTCACGAGGCCGAAGTCGAGTACTTTGACGAAGTCATCTCGCCGACCCCGCCGAGTCAGAAACACGTTGGATGGTTTGATGTCGCGGTGGATAACTCCACGCGCATGGGCCTCGCCGAGGGACTCGCAAACCTGACTCAGTATGAACGCAGCCCGTGGCGGGTCGACGGGACCGAAGCGCTTCACGAAGGTCTCGAGGTTCATACCCGCCAACAGCTCCATCACGTAGAAGAGGTCGCCCGACCCTGAGACGCCGAAGTCGAAGAGGCCGATTGTATGGGGTGAGGTCAATTCGGCGGTGACTTGGGCTTCGCGCTCGAACCGCTGAGCCCATTCCTGAAACCGCGCCGTAGAGCCCATCTGATGTTGGTCCTTCCGGATGAGTTTGACTGCTGCCGGTCGGCGCAGGAGCTTGTGTTGTGCGGCCCAGACTTCCCCCATACCTCCAATGCCGAGCCTATGAGTCAGCTGGTAAGCGCCGAGCTGTCGGGCCTTGCTCAACTCGGCGACCATCTTCCGCATCACTTTGCTGGGTATCGTGGCGATGAATGCGGTCAACACGTTCGCGATGGTGGTCATGGTCGTGTTGGTGGTCCAGATAGTGCTGCCGTCACCGAGGTTGTGTCGGTAGATGAAGGCGGCCAAGAGGTACATGGCAGCCGAAGCCAACCCCGCTGCGAGCACGCGATGCGGTGGGGAGGGCACGAACAGCGGATAGATTAGGATCAAGAGCGTCACTACACTCATTCGAGACTCGGGCATGACCTGCTCAGAGAAGGCCAACCCAAAGGCGCTCACGACCAGATACAGGAGCCCCATCATATTGAGAACTCGCGCAGTGTAGCGTTTGCTCTTGATCGCGTGGACCATCAGCACCGACAGGGCCAACCCGCTGGCAGCAATTCCCACTCCCACGTGAGCGCACTGCTCATCCCAGCCGAACCAAACCACCCCTTTCGCGTTGAGTATGATGCCCACGAAATCCATCAGCCCGATGGCCACTACAAATGACAGCAAGCGGACCATCGATTCGCCGTGTACGTCGGTTGGCAACGTGCTCGTTATCGGGAATCCCGATGTAATCTTCTTGTGCAGGCGGCTCACTTTGCTCGGCGGTGTCATGGCGACTCCTGTTGCCCCAACCTAGACCGGCGTTGGGCAGTTCTCCCTGGTGGACAACCATCACTGAAATGGGTCGGCTTGGCCAGCCGGTTGCGCCTCTGAACTGTACTGAAAAACCGCATCTCGGCGCCCGATCATAACTCCGACCCGGCACGCCTACATTCCCGACTTCTTTCGGTGCGGTTGACGAGCTCACCGCTAGAAGGTTCGCCCCAGATAGACGTACCAATCCTTCGAGCCCGTGAGCAGTTTTCCGGCTCGATCGAGAAGCCCGCTCTCTCGACTCATCATATATTGCTGACAAATTTGGCCGACCTCACCCTCCTTCAGACTGGACGGCAGAGCCTCGAAACGTTTGAAGTCACCATGGGCCAGGTCGTAGAACGCCATAGCCAGTTGTTTCCAAGCTTTCGTGTGTTCAGGCATGCGCAGTTCCGTATCCATTCGAGTCATCGGCACAGTATTCGACCGCCTGCGGCAGCGTCCAGTTGTTCCGGCTGGTCCGCTTGAGGGTTTGACTCAGTGACCGAGACCAACCCCCTCGCAGCTCACATCTGGTCTGGTTATACTTCCCCCTCAATTCACTTTGGAGACGCATATGACACGGGTCTTGGCATTCACGCTTTTGGCTTCGGTTCTCGGCACCCCGGCGGTATGGGCTCAGCGCAACTTGAACCTAGACTACTCCGCAGCAGCCTCCTACCAGGACGCAGCGATGGCTCTACCCGATCCGATGGTCGACTATGAGTGGCCCTGGGAGGGGACTGGAACCGCTGCCGGTCAACGCCTCCTGGCCTCACTGTGCGCGTCGGCGGTCGAGGCACAGGCTGACGACCGCGATTCAGTGACAGTCTTCAGGCGTCATCTCGTAGCCAGAATCAACAACTACCAGCAGTGGTTCTTCGACACCTCCGACAACGAAGTGGAGGCCAATCGCTCGATTCACGACATGCTGCGCAGCGAATCCTTGCCAAACTACGAGAGGCTAGTGGCGATTATCGCCGAAACGGGAATCGCCGAGACCTGCGAGCCGCTGGCCGACCACTGGACCACCCTCGACTGGCATGCCGACGATCCCGAAGCGACCGCCGCTGATTTGACGCTCATGTGCTCACTGCTAACCCAGCTCAGCGACGCCTCGGTGATTCCGCCAGAGCACATGATGAGGACGTGGTCCGTCGAGTCGGTCAAGATCATGACCTCGACCACAGTGGTCGACCTCTTCAAAGCACTTGGAACCGCCGATTCAGACGTACGCTATACCTCTTTTCAAGAGGCGGCTCGGCGCCACGATCCGGATTGGGAGTGTGTTCTGCTGAGGCGTATGTGGCCGACCGAACAGGAAATGGAGGCCGCCCACCGCATGATGTGCACGACGGCCGACCAACTTCTATCGGAGGGTTTCTCGGACGACGACGCCGCATTGACCGAACTGGCCCGACGGGTAGAGGAACAGAGCGACATCTGGGGGCTTACTGACAAGATAACCAACATGATTGGATCGCCCCCCTCTCACCGAGAGAGTGACTGGCAGTGGTTGGCTGAAACCTGGCCCGTCTTTCGAACCGCAGAATGCACCGGGTTGAGCCAAATGCTTGCTGGCGATGGCCAGCCATAATCATGAACGAATCTAGCGCCCTGCATCCAATCGCCTCACTGATCGTCGATCCACGCTACGGCCTCGAGTTCCGAGATTCGCTGCTGGTCGCACCGCCAGTTCAGGTGCGGCAAGCGGGTCAAATTGAAACAACCCTACCGGAGTTTCACCTGCCCGCGGACCCGCTAGCGAGCCTGGAGGGCGGCGAAACGCTCGCCCTCCTTGGCAGTAAACCTCATCGCGCGGTCGAACTGCTGATCGACGTCTCAGACGACACCAGCGAGTTGGCAATCTTCCGGGCACCGCGCGATTCGGGCCCGATCGATCCCCCTGATATTGATGTCGAGCTCTGGGAACACGTGGCCACTTTTCCAAGCCAGGGTCTGATGTATCCCGATGCCTACATCGGCCGCGAGTTGGGCGCCTTGAGTAGCACCCTCATCACGCTCTACAGCCGAGGGCGGCGGAATACCCGCTATCGGGGGGTAACAGTCAATTGGGACTTCGCAGTAGACCAGCGAACCTGGACGACCAACATCGATACGGTGGTCTTCCTTCGCAACCTCGAGGCCTTGGGGTTGTTCGACGATTCCAGCCTCCGTCGAGTGGTCGAAGTCGGGGTGGGTGGCGGTCATATTGCTTCAATGCTGGCCAGCCGAATGGCGTCGCTGGAAAGCTTGACCATTACAGACATCATATTGCCTGCGCTGCAGTGCGCCCTTCGCAACATCGCCTGGTATATGAAGCCCGCTCTCTCGGTCACCGCGTTACTCGGTAAAGGAATCCGAGCGCTTCCGGGCGAGCAGGACCTCTTGCTCTGCAATCCGCCCTACATTCCTGTGCCCCCGGAACGACTGCGAGACGACGGCGACCCCTATCGAGGAACCGGGCTGATTCGCGAACTTCTGAGTCTGGGGTTCGAAAAAGCCAGTCGAATGATCCTACAGGTGAGCAGCATGACGATGCCGGACCTGGCCCGCTATGCCCAGGAAACCGGTCGCAAGCTAGAACGTCTCGCCGACAGCGAACCCATACCGCTGAAGATCGAGTTCTTGGACAGCAGTTGGACGGACTGGTTGATCGACGAGGGCGGCCTCGAACGGCGCGACGCGAACGAACACGTCTACGAGTTGTGGCACCAGCTGCACATGGTCGAGATTGTCCCCAACTAGGGCCCGGGAAACGTGCCCCTGCAGGGCTACGAACAACCCTCACACACGGCCTGGGGTTCGGCACCCCAGGCTAATCGCCTGTGCCCCATTGCTCACCGCTCACCGCCACTGCCCACTGCTATCCGTTAACCCTAACCCCTGCTCAAGTCCTTGCGTCACGTCTCTGACCGCGAGTATATGGGACGCATGTTAACCTTTGCTGTTACCAAAGTGGCCTTGGTGACCGGCGCAAGCCGAGGAATCGGCCGGGGTGTGGCGTTGGCCCTCGGGAAAGCCGGCGCCACGGTCTATGTCACGGGTCGGAGCGTGGCTGAATCTGATAGCCCGCACCCGGGAACGATCGTCGAGACCGCTCGTCTCGTGACCGAAGCCGGGGGCACCGGTATCGCGGTTCAATGTGACCACTCAATCGACGACGACGTGAGGGGAGTCTTCGCCCAGATCGAGGGCGAACAAGGCCGGCTCGATATCCTGGTGAACAACGTGTTCGCCCTACCCGACGGCCCGCTTTTCGACACGCCGTTCTGGGAACAGCCGATCGCCTTCTGGGACACCATGCTTGGGGTGGGGCTCCGCTCGCACTACGTGGCGAGTGTGATGGCGGTTCCGCTCATGTTGGCAAGCGAGGGCGGTTTGATTGCAAACATCTCCTCGTTCGGTGGGGCGTCGTTCCAGGTCAATGTGGCCTACGGCGTTGGCAAGGCGGCGGTGGATCGTCTCGCTGCGGACATGGCCCACGACTTGCGCCCCCACGGCATATCGGCCGTCTCACTTTGGCCCGGTGTGGTCCGAACGGAGCGAATCGTGGCTCAAATCGACGAGCTACCCTGGAGTTTGAAAGCAAGCGAGTCGCCAGAGTTCACCGGCCGGGCGGTCGTCTCACTTGCCAACGACCCCGAGCTTCTCGAGTTGTCTGGCAACGTACTCGTGGTCGCCGAACTCGCTGAGAAGTACGCTTTCTCCGACGTGGACGGAAGTCAACCACGTTCCCTACGCCGGCACCTACAAGGAAAGAGATAATGGCGAACCAAGAACATCGACTCGTGCAATGGGCGCAAGCTCATCGAATCGAGCTGCGAGCCCAGTCCCAAGCAATTGAAGCGGCACGTCGCGTACCCGCAGAATTGGCCCGACAGCTCGCGGCTGAGGGATTTTTCAAAATGCTCGCTCCTGCCGCCCACGGCGGTGGTGAAGTCGATGTCGAGACCATGGTTCGCGTCCTCGAAGAACTGGGCAGGGGTGACGCCGCGGCCGCTTGGTGCGTGATGACGGGTGCCACGACAGGCCTGCTGACTGCCTACCTTCCAGAGGCTGGCGCGAATACCATCTACGAGGACCCTTTGGTCGTAACTGCCGGCGTTTTTGCTCCAATGGGACGGGCTATCCCGGTCGACGGTGGGTACACAGTCTCGGGCCAGTGGCCTTTCGCCAGCGGATGCGACAACAGCAGCTGGCGTATGGGCGGAGCGCTGATTGTCCAAGAAGGCGAAGTGCAACTCCTCGAGGGCGGGAAGCCCGAGGTTCTGTCTGTCTTTTTTCCGGCGGAATCGTCCGAGATTCTGGATACCTGGAGCGTCATGGGGCTGTCGGGGACAGGCAGTCACGACATCAAGGTCGAGAACCTCTTCGTACCGAGAGAACTGACCACCTCACTACTCTCGGGGAGCCCCAAGCACGACAGCCCACTCTTCCTCTTTCCACCCTTTGGGCTGCTGGCGCTGGGAATTACGGCCGTTGGGCTGGGCATCGCCCGAGCTGCCATTGATGAGTTTGTACAGCTTGCTCATTCCAAGCGAACTCGAGGCGGGCTCCGGACCAAAGCGCATCAAGAACTGGTGCAGGTCGAGGTCGGCACCGCAGAGGCCGAGCTGGCCGCTGGTCGCGCGCTGGTTTTCCAGACGGTCCGCGAGGTCTGGGCCGTCGCAGAGGGTCAGGGCAGCATTCAGATCGAACACCGCGCTCGGTTGCGAATGGCCGCAACCCAGGCCATGCGCTGCGCGGTGCGGGCGATCGACGCGATGTTCACGGCCGGGGGTGGGAGTTCCATTTATCAGCAAAGCACCCTGCAACGTCATTTTCGCGATATCCACACAGCCACCCAGCACGTCATGGTGGCTCCCTCGACAATGAAGGTAATCGGACGGGTCCTGATGGGCGTTGAGAGCAACACTTTGGAGCTGTGAGTTAACTCGCAACGCCGGTAGTCGCGGGCAAAACACGTCGCGGCCCGACGCGTTTTGTGGTCTAATGACTGCCGAACAGCAGGCCGAGACGGATATGAAAACGGGTCCGGATGTCTTTCACACCTTGGTGGAGCATCTTGACGAGGGTGTATACCTCGTCGACACAGATCGTCTGATTACTCACTGGAATCCCGGTGCCGAGCGCATCTCTGGTTACAGTGCCGGCGAGGTGATCGGGCACCATTGCTTCGCCAACCTGCTGCGCCATGTCGATGATGAGGGCACTCAACTCTGTTTCAAGGGTTGCCCGCTGAAGAAGACACTAGACGATGGCGAGGACCGAGAGTCCGTTGTGTATCTGCACCACAAAGACGGGCGCAGAATTCCGGTCAATGTTCGCTCGGCCGCCATTCGAGATGGTGATGGTCGAATCATCGGTGCGCTCGAGGTCTTCAGGGAGGCTTCCGAAGGCGTGGATGCCCTCAGTCGCCTCACAGAACCTGAGCGACTCAGCCTGGTCGATGCTGTTACTGGCGTTGCCAACCGGCGCTACTCGAACATGGCGCTCGAGGCCCGACTCTTGGAGTTCGAGCGATATGACTGGCCCTTCGCACTCATCTTTGTAGACATCGACCGATTCAAGCGAATCAACGATGAATACGGACATAACCTGGGCGACCAAGTGCTGCGAGTCGTGGCCGGGACGATTGCCGCAAACCTCCGCTCTCACGACTTCGTCGGTCGCTGGGGCGGCGACGAGTTCATCGTGCTCCTGACCCAGATCGAGCCATCACGTGTTGCCCACATTGCGGCCCGTCTCGGTCGGCTGATCTCGACCTCCGGCCTCAGTGTGGGGAGTCGAAGTGTTAAGGGTGGTTCGGCATCGAGTCCGCAATTCAGAGCTACGTTAAGGACACCCAAGATATGCCGACCTGGGTCGCGCTCGATGGCGAGGACGTTGTGGGCTTCCTCTCGGTGAAGCAGCACTTTCCCCACTCCGCTGAGGTCTACGTAATGGGCATTTCCAGCCAATGGCACCGGAAAGGTATCGGGCGAGCCTTGGTGGAGCATGCTGAACAGTGGTTGGCCGCCGAAGGCTGCCGGTTCTTTCAAGTCAAAACCGTGTCCGCCAGCAGCGATGACCCATCCTACGCCAAGACTCGGCAATTCTACTTGGCGCTGGGGTTCCTGGAACTCGAAGAGTTCCCGACGCTATGGGACCCCCACAACCCAGCCTTGTTGTTGGTGAAGACCGTTTCTGACGGCTGAGACGGCGAAGCCCGGGTTACTGGAGCAGGGAAAGACGCCGCGCCTCGACGGCCGCGGTAAAATCCGGGTCGGACTCATCTGGACCGCTGGTCGCGCGGGCGACCTCGCCGAAACACTCGAAAAAGTAGGATATCTGGCGACGCGACGTCGTAAAACCGACGGCCGGCTCGAGCAAGACGTGGGTTTGAATCTGCAGCGCCTGGGTGAAGCGGAGGTCCGGCAGGGCCAACTCGCCGGCTCTGCTGACCTCTACCGTATAGGTGTCTCGTCCCGCGTAGGGCAAACCTCTCAGCGTGCTGTTTCGAACCTCGCCGACCGACGTCCACGAGCGGCCAACTTCGAGTGGGAAACGGGTCACAGCAACCGGTTCTGAATAGATGAGCAGCGTCTGGCCCTCAGTTGGTTCCTCTTCGACCGAGGCCAATCCGAGAAGCCAGAGCGCGGTGTCATCTTGAAAAAACAGGCCGTCGATGGTGCCACCCGCGTCGAATGGGGCTGCGAACTCGGCGCTCGGAAAGGACGAGACGTACCACATCGCATCGACAGGGCGCGCCGAGAGCCGCGCCAGTTCGTCCCCTGGCGCTGCGGCAGACCAGTCCCACAGACGCCCGCCGCCCTCGGTGGTCTCGCCCACCGGGTCGATGGTGGGCGACACGTCGACCGTAGAGATCAGATACGAGACGGGAACGCCGATAGCTGTTGGCAGCTCAGCCGACTCGATTCTTCCGTCGAGGTTTGGAACGCACTCCAATGCCTGAGCTGGCTGCCCTTCGTAGGCTCCGGGAACGTCCAAGAAAGTCAGGTTATCAGCGCAGCCCGAAAGAACGGCGATGACGAGAACGGAGGTGGTTGCGAGTCGCGTCATTAGTATACGAACCCAATTCTCGCCCTGAAGATTTGGGCAGTTTGGGCCTCCATTTCGAGTTGGGTGTTGTCCATCCCAGACAGGGGGAAAAGAACGCCGTACTCGAGGGCCAGATTGAAGCCATTGTTGTTTACGTAGGCGACGGTCGGGTCGATCTCGACACCGAGTGGCGCTTGACCGCCAGGTGCTGAGTTAGGCTGCATGGCCCAGGATGCGATCCCGACCAACGACAACGCCAGCTGCCCGGTCGCGAATCGGTGGGCCGTCCACTTCATGTGAGGACGAACGTAGACCGCGTCTGTCACAGTCCCAACGATCTCGCGAAACAGAATTCGGTCGATGTGGTAGTCAGGATGGAAGCGAAAGTTGTCGACAGTGTAGTCGTATGGGGGCAGAGCCTGAGGACCTTCCAGGTCGCCGGCCCGCGGAGCTGCATCGTTTGGCCGGACGAATGCGCCGAACCCAAAAGCTGAGTCGCCGCTGGCAGCTCCCGCGTCAAAGCCGAAGGCGAAGGGGCCATCGGGGTCACCGAATTCGCTCTCGAGAGCGACCCCGTACTGAGTCGATGTAACGGGGTGCGGTAGTAGCGCTCCCGGTACGAGCGAAGCCTGCTCGATCGTGCCGGTCATCGCCGCAACCTCGAGTTCGAGTCGTATACTCTGGGCGGTGAGGCGGAACCACCCGTCAACTGCCGTCGCAGTCAGTCCACGTCCCATCACCTGGCTGGGAGCGAGTTCGACCGGCGCACCCAGAGGCAGGTAGGTCGCGGGCACGTCGTTATTCTGCCACCGGTGCGATACGGTAGCCCCGTACTCGAATGTGACCTTGCCGGCGCGTCGGCGGCGTTCTCGAGCCAGATCTGACCGAAAGGAAAGGACCGCGAAAGTCACTGTCCGAACATTGTCGGTGGGGTCGAGGTCGACAAGTTGGCCAGAGCGCCGCTCAGCGGCTCCTCCCGTCGCCGAGAAATCGAAGGCAGCGGCCCAGATATGGCCCAGCAGCGGCGTCAGAAATGCGACGCGATCGGCTGCATCACCGCTGTCGCAGTCAGAACAGTCACCGCCATTGGCCATCATCCCCAAGCCCCAGTGATTGCCCATGCGTCCGGCCGCGAACAGGCCGAAGGGGGTCAACACTTCGCCGTAGGCCCGGCGGACGACGACCGCTTGCTCCGGCGAACGCTGAGATGTGGTTGCTTGGGGGGCGTTGTCTGGCAGGGAACCAAGTTGAAGATTGTCGAGTAGGTCTAATCGAAGCTTGAGCGCCATGCTGGCCGATGGCGCGATAAAGGCCAGGTCGTTGCGAAAGCGCATGTCGGCATGGGTCAGAAGCTGCCCAGTCGGATCCGAGAGCGGAACCGGAAAGAGCGGTTGGCCCGACGGCGTGGGTCCTCGGTCGAGATCGAGATTGTGATAGAGATTCGTTCTCAGTCGAAGATAGCCCGAGTACTCGACAGTCGTATCCACCTCGGCTTCGATGTCCTGGCCGATGTCGGTGAATCCCGTGGCCTGCGCCGTTGAGGTTGCGAAGACAAGAATCGCGAGTAAGAGGCTCAGCCTAGTCACTGACCACCTCCAAGAACTCCTGCAACAAGCGATTGGAGGTTGCCGTCGATTCGATCTGCGGAAAGTGGCCGCAACGCGGCAGAACGTGGAGTTCTGCGTTCGGCAGGTCCGTACTCAGCCGCTCCCCGTACTCGAGCAGTGCGACTCCATCTTCCCGGCCCCAGATCAGCAGCGTCGGTTGCAGAATACTGGCATAGGTACCCTCCACGTCCTCGAACCGCATGTCGCGGACGGCCGCAAGGGCCGCAGCCCGAGTTCCGGGCCGGTCGAGGGCCGCTTCCACGTCTTCAATGAGGGATTCCGGGATGATCGTCGGATCATAGAACGCCAGTGCCATTTTGTCGTCGGGCCGTTCCGCGTAGAAGGCGCCAAACAACGCCTCGCCAACACCGTCAGCCCGCGCCCAGTGAAAGAGTGTGGGCAACTGTTCGTGGTAGACCCAGGCGTCGTAGAGGGCCAACGCCCGAACCCGATCGGGCGCCGTGAGGGCGAGAGAGAGGGCAACCGACGCACCGTAGGAGTGACCGACCACTACGGCATCCTCGACCCCCTGGGCATCCATCAACGCCAAGACCAGACGTGCCTGTTCGGCTGGCGAATAGTCCCCTTCGGGCCGATCAGTCCAGCCGAACCCCTTCAGGTCCAAGGCGAGCACCCGGTAGTCACTCAGCGCGGGAAGCACGGGCTCCCAGGTCTCGATGGCCGAACCAAAACCATGAATCAGGACGACAGTTGGACCCTGACCGCTGTCCACGTAGCGCACTCGCACATCGCGGAGGTCAGCAAAGGTCGCGTTTGCCGGTTCCCCAGGCATCGGACCGGTGTGGTGCGACAAGCAGGCGCCGAGAGTAAGCGCAAACAAGGGGATAAGCGCGATGGTGCCGGCGACGCATCTTGTCCGTGCTGCTCGATTCACGGTGCCAATCTCAGAATTTCTGCTGCTTCGGTGAAAAGTGCGTTCTCTTCACCCTGCTCGGAGTGCACCACCGCCACGCTACCGAAGCACTCGCTCACGTAGAGGTGGGTGCGGTGAGTCGTCACCAGCAATCCCACCGTACGTGTCATCTCGACGTTGACCCGCAAGACCGGGAAGGTGCCGAACGGTGTCACGAGCTCACCGCGCGCATCCACGGTAGATTGGTAGTGTTCACGAAACAGGCTGGGAAGACCCAGTGCGATGCCCGAGACCGAGGCGTCTGTTTCCCACGTATCGCCCACCTCGAAAGGCAACGAAAAGACGGTCACCGGTGGGTCGTGAGACAGGCTGGTGCGGGATATTCCCGATTCCGGGGAGGCCACACCGCGCAGCAGCACTGCCTCATCGGTCGCCTCGTACACGCCGACCTCCTCTTCGCCGTCCCGTAACCTGACGAAGTAGGTCGCTCCCGGGAAGTCCTCGGCGAACCATTGGTCGGTGAGTTGGGCTGGCGAGAGAACCAGATCGTGATCGCCGGCGAACGGGGCTGAAAAATCCCATAGAGTCATACCGTCGCCCTGGGCGCTGCCCGCCGTTGAAACTGCCACATCCTGGGCCGTCCGGAATTTGGTCTGAAGCCCGAAGACAACCGGCAACTCGTTGGCCTCGATTCGCCCGTTGTGGTTGGGCCGACACAGGCCGTCGCTGGGCTCGTCGGCGGGCCTATCAGGCGCCACGTCCGGGGATGGTCCTCGATCGGTGGTCAGATCGGCGTCGATGGCGCCGCCATCGATGGCCGTGCTGTCGGGGATCCTGCCTGTATCCTCAACCCCATCCAGGCTCGGGGGCAGGTCTTCTCGGGCCACGTCCTGCCCAGCGTCGGCGATTGAATCTGCTGTCATGTCGGCGTTGTTTGCGGCTTGGGCGCAATGCCCGCTCGGTAGACAGATTCCCGAGACGCAGTCAGCGTCTGCAAAACAGGTCGGCGTACTGCCCTGGGCGCAGGCGGCGATCAGGAGCAACGGCAGCAGCGTTGTGGGAATCGTCTCTTTCATGTTCCCTCAGTGGTTGAGTGATCGCTCGAGAAGCCAGTCTCCGATCTCTGGCCAAACTCGCTTTGCCGCGGCCCCGCCCACCGATAATCCAATGTGTCCGCACGGGAAGACGACGGTCTTGTGATCGGCGTTGCCCGTGAGATGTTGGTCTAGCACGGCTGAGGACTCTGTTGGAATCAAATGATCGTGCTCTGCAATGGCGTTGAAGGTCGATGCGGTCACTTTGGAGAGATGGACCGATTCACCCGCAAGCCGCCACTCCCCTTTGACTAAGAGGTTGTCTCGATAGATGTCGTTGCACCACTGGGCGTATGCCTTGCCGCCAACCGGTATCGGGCTGTTGACCCATTTCGACATCGACAGATGGCGTTTGATGAAATCCTCGTTCCAGGCCAACTGCCAGAGCGTAATGAGCTGGCGGACCGGCCAGGTCGGCTTCAGCATAGTGAATCCGTTCTGAAGGAAGTCGCCGTCGACCAGCCCGAAGGCCTCGCCAAGTGCAGTGAAATCAAAGTGGCCCGATTGCGACCACTGGGTCAGCATACCGTCGTCACAGACATCGACTGGCGTCGCGAGCAAAATCAGGTTTTTGACGAGTTCAGGACGCAGGGCAGCGTAGGCGAGCGCCATGGTGCCCCCCATGCAGTAACCAAGCAAGCTGACTGGGTGTCGACTCGGCCCGCTCGCTTGCTCGACCGCCAGGTGGAGGCGGCCCAGGATGTACTCTCCCAGCGTCGTCAGTTCATTGCCCGCATCGGGCACACCCCAATCGAGCAGGTAGACGTCGAACCCCTGGTCGAGCAGCAGCCCGACGACGCTTCTGTCGATGGTCAGATCCAGAATCCAGTGACGATTGACCAGCGACGGTACAAGCAGCACCGGAGTGGGGTGTTGCTTGGCAGTGCGCGGCCGATAGTGCAGCAGCTCCGAGGTTCCCATCCTCAAGACCACATCGTGGGGCGTGCACGCGACGTCAGGTGAGCGCAGCTCACCGGTCGCCATGCGCCACAGATTTGTCAGGCGCTGTATGTTTTGGTGGGCATCGGCTGCCGCTTCGGTCTGTACTGACATCAGGCGTCTCCCTTTTTCGTCTTCTTGGTTCCAGAGCTTCGCTTCTTAGCGGTTGCTTTTGGACTCGGCGCTGCGTCTTGACGAGCAATCGCCTGTTCCAACTGATCCAGCTTGAGGTCTAGCCGTCCCAGTCGCTGGTCAATTCGCGCCATCTTCATGTCGATTTGATGCAGGTTGTGCAGTGTGTGGGCCATGTCGGTCCGAGTCGGCATACGCATCCAGGCGTACCATCGCTCGAGCATCTGATTGGTGGTGCTCTTGAGACTAGACCATTTAAAAACTGCGCGTCCCAACTGCTCGAGGACCTTTTGGTTGCGCAGCAGCTGCTCGCTATATTTGCTCGTGTTGGCCTCCCACTGTTGGGTCCAGGTCTCGGCCATGCGTTCGAACGGGGTCATTGGAAACTCCTAGATGACGTCGCGAATGAGTGTCGGTTTCACTATCTTCCCAAGCGCGTTGCGAGGCATTTCGCCCCGCACATAGACACGCTTTGGCACTTTGTATTTGGCTATCTTGGCGGCGCAGTAGGCCGTCAATTCGTCCGGTGTCACGTGCTGACCGGCTACCACGGTTACGAAAGCGATCGGGACCTCGCCCCACTTTGGATCGGGAATTCCACACACAGCGGCCTCTTCGACGGCCGCGTGTTCCCGCAGCAGTGCTTCCACTTCGGCAGGATAGATGTTCTCGCCGCCCGAAATGATCATGTCTTTGATGCGACCGACGATGGTGAGAAAGCCATCACCATCGAGCGAACCCAGGTCACCACTGTGGAACCACCCGCCTCGCAGGGCCTTTTCGGTCTCTTCGGGCCGATTCCAGTAGCCCACCATGATGTTAGGTCCCTTGATGCAGACCTCTCCGACTTCACCTTCCGCCACCGGCTCACCGCGGTCCGAGAAGATACAAACCTCTGTGTAGAGACAGGGTTTGCCAACCGTCCCGGCCTTTCGCAGGTGCTCTCCTGGACCCATTCCAGTGGCCCCTGGCGAGGTCTCGGTGAGGCCGTAGCCCTGGCGGAGTTCGATGTTGCGCTGGTGATAGCGCTCGACCAATGCCCGCTCTAGTGGCGCGCCGCCGGAAATGAACGCTTCGACAGAAGAAAGGTCGGTCGAAGCGAAATCGGTGTGGTCTGCCAACAACTGGTAGATCGTCGGCACTGCCACCATACCGGTCACTCGTTCCCGGGCGAGGGTGGCCAGGGTTGCTGCCGTATCATATGTCCGGGGCACAACCAGCGTCGCCCCGATGTGGAGCATGGGGGTGACCGATCCGTTGATTCCACCTGCGTGAAACATCGGGAGCAGCACCAGTGCCACAGTGTCTGGCGACGCGCCCAGTGCCCAGCCGTTGATCGACTGCCAAAATGTGTTGTTGTGGCTGAGCACCACCCCCTTTGGCAGGCCCGTCGTCCCCGACGTGTAGAGGATCAGATGGGGGTCATCATCCCCTGCCTGTGGATCGATTGCGTTCTCATTCGAGGCCTCACTAAGTGCCTTCTCGTAGCTCGAACCGGCGGAACCGGCGTCGACGACCAGGGAACCTAGCGGGAGCGACTCAGCCTGGCTCAGATTTGCGCCCGTCTCGCTCAGGGCTTGGTCGTAAATCAACGCGACGGGCGAACAATCGGCGACGATTTTTGCGAGCTCGACGTGGGACAACCGCCAGTTGAGTGGCACCGCGATTGCGCCCATCTTGGCCGTCGCAATGACAGACTCGACCAGCTCGGCGCCATTGAGAAGCAACAGGGCAACACGATCGCCGCGAACGACGCCCTTGCCGCGCAGGCAGTTGGCGAGCCGATCGGTTCGCTCGTCGAGCTCGGCGTATGAGCGCCGGC
>CAZDBH010000159.1:0-16039 GCA_964503485.1 uncultured Bradymonadales bacterium
GGCGGCGCCGACAGCTCGGTACTCATCGCCCCTGGTCTGCACTTCCTGGGACCATCTGACCCTCGACTGGACCGCTTCCTGCGAATACTGGCTCACTCGGGCCTAGCCGTTTTGTGTCCCTTCATCCCCGACTACATCGATCTACGCGCCACACCGCGGTCAAAAACTGACTTCGAAGACTGTGTGGACGTCTTGTTGAGCCAACCGGAGTGCCCGCAGTCGTGTAAACCGGGCCTCTTCAGCATCTCCTTCGGCTCATTGCTAGCCCTTCACGTACTGGGCCAGCCGAAGTTCGCCAATCGCTTCGGCGGTGCAGTCATTTTTGGCGGATACTGCGACTGGTACGAGACGATCCTCTTCTGTCTGACTGGGACGGTCGACGGAAAACCGGTTGCCACCCGAGATCCGCTCAACCAACCGGTGATCTTCCTTAACTACATAGACTGCCTCCCAGAAGCACCCGCAAACTCTGAAAAGCTGATCGGAGCCTGGCGAGCCTACATGCGCGAGGTCTGGGGCAAAGACGAATTCAAGGAGTCCGCAGCCTTCAAAGAGGCCGCATCGCAATTCGTCGAGATGGCGGATCCCGCCGACGCCGAGCTCTTTCGCGTGACGACGGGTATCTCAGAGGGCGCTGAAGAACTCTTCTTAGCGGCCCACAAACGAGCAGGCGACCGATTCGAGCATCTCGATCCCAAACCGGGCCTCAGTAGAATCGAGTGCCCTGTATTCCTGTTCCACGGCCGCGACGACGACGTGATCCCCTATACCCAGTGTGACCGATTGGCAGAGGAACTGCCTTCAGAGGCGGTCGGTGGCAGCTATATTACCGGAGTCTACGGCCACACAGGCCACTCAGGTTGGCGAAGCATGATCGCCCAAGGCGGGACCGCGCTCCGTGAGGCAAAGACCATGCTCGGCATGATTCGAGTCATCGTGAATATCGGGCGTCAGCCCAGCGGCTAGACCTCCTCACAGGACCAGATCGATTCTTGATGTTGTTGCCAGACACTTGAAATGCGATTTGGCATCGTCTAAACTTCTCCTTGACTGGCCGGACAGTCAGGGCAACTTTATCTTTATTCTACAGCGAGTTAACAAAAACAGACGGTTCTCAGGAGGCAACGAAATTGCCCGTAAACTACGAAAACAAATCGGTGGTGAAGATCCTCCAGTCGGCTTTCGATTGCTTCGGACATTCTGGCTATCACGGCACCAGTCTGAAGGAGATCGCAAGGCACGCCGGTGTGAGCAAGGCGCTGATTCACTATCACTTCGAGTCAAAAGAGACGTTGCTATTCGAGCTGGAGGGCTGGCTCCACAGGCAAGTGTTCCAGACGATCTCAGCAATTGCATCAGACGCGGAGCCCGGTCTCGAAACCGCGATGAACGCGCTCGACGAGATGGCGGTTCAGATGAAACGGATCGCACCGCTTACACCGGTTTTTCTGGAACTGAGCGCAGCCGTGTTTGCGCGTCCGGAACTGCAAGAGCGAAGCAACCAGTTTTGGAACGACACTAAGTCACTGGTTGAAGTGGGGCTGGTGAACCTATTGGGACCCGATGCTGACCACCTGGCGATTCCACCGAAACGCCTCGCCCCATTGCTGCTGGCGTGCCTGCAGGGCATCGCGTTAGCGGGGCTCTATAATGGCGACGGATCCATGACGATCGCACTCGAGGACCTGAAGGAGCTGCTGCGCCGCGGGATCCTCAATGACGAAGCACAACTTGGCATAGCTGACAGAGTGACTGGCTCCGTGTCGGCTGATCATGACGACAATTTGTTCACGGGAGAGAAATGATGGGGATTCTTCGGAAGGCAAAAAAGGACGTTCTGCCCTACGACATGTTCGACCTGGCCAAGCAAGCCTATGAGGCAAAGACTGCCGACAAGCTCGAGAAGATCTATCACCGCGGACAGGAACGTGCCTGGTCGGGCAAGGAAATCCTGCCGATGCTCGTCGAGGAGTATGGCCTGCCGAGTCTTCCGCAAGAGAAGAAAGAGGCGCTCGGCCGAATCTTCGCGATCATCCTGTGGGGTGAGCTGGCTGCCTGGAAGATAAGCGCCCAATTGGCAGAGGCGCTCGAGCCGCTCGAAGCCCGCATGGCAGCGACAAGTCAGGCCCACGACGAGGCACGTCACTTCTACTCGATGTACGACTACCTAACACTCCTCGGATTCGTACCCGAATCGATCGATCGACTCAGCGAGAAGGTCCTGGAGAACACCCTCAAAGCGGACACGTTGGCCCAGAAGGTGTGTGGAATGCAGCTGATGATCGAGACGATCGCGCTCACGATCTTTCAGACGGTTCGCCAGAGTCGAGTTGAGCCCGTGTTGTCTGAACTCTTGCGCTATTTCGAGGTCGACGAGGCTCGCCACATCGGGCTGGGAATCAACTACATGCCCTTCATGATCAAACAGATGAGCCGTACCGAGAAACTTGGGTTGATGCTTTTCCAGATGAAGCTGCTGTTCTGGGTTCTGGCCTCTCTGCGGGCCATGGCCCCGGACCTCAAGACCCTGGGGATTAATCCGCGAGAAATCGTGGAGTTGGGCCGAGCGAAACAATTCGAGGTGTTCCGAGAAATGTGGCAAGGCCTCGGCATTGACATCAAAGAAGAGCGACCATTGATCGCCCGCATTTTCGAAGCGGCCGACGAAGTCCTTTTCCCCGAGGATGAGGACCTCGACTACCCCCACCGAATCAGCAACGCCTGGCGCGAGTTGGTTGCGAAGCAGTCCGTTCACAACGAAGAGCACATCAAGGAAGCGACCGAGCAGCTCCACGACCACCAGACTGTCCTGCCCGGGATGGGCGTTGCGGGATCGACCTGGAAGAAGAAAGCCCGGCGGAAAAAGAGCCGAGCTTCACAGAGCGCTCCGTAGCGCACTCGGTGGGACATTGTGTCGGTTCAGCCGTGTACGTTGCCCTCAGCTGGCCGAAGTGAGTTCCAACCCCATCAATACAAATCGCTTGCCAGTCGACAGAACCAGATCGCGGCGAAGAACCGTCCAGCCCAACTTCTCATACATACCGAACGCAGCCGTGTCTGACTGGTGGGTGTAGAGGAGAGCGGGCACCGTTCAGGGGACCTAGCCCTTTTTCCAATCACCAGATTTCTTTCGCTGCCTCATGTTGACGGTGATTCGCCGCCATTTCTGCTGCTCCGCCCGCTTGGCGGCATCATCTCGGCGGCGCTTCTGAAAGGCCTCTTCACGCATCAGCTTCTTGTAGCTCGCGAGCCTGGCTTCGCTCAGCTCCCCCGACTCGAGAGCGGCTTCGATGGCGCAGCCATCATCGCCCTCGTGCTGACAGTCCCTGTAGCGACACTTGCCGAGCAGCTCCTCGATTTCGGGGAATGCCGACTCGATTCCTGCGGGTTCATCACCCCATAGTTGGAACTCCCGCATCCCAGGCGTGTCGATAACGATTCCACCTGTTGGAATCGTTAGAAGCTCCCGATGGGTCGTCGTATGTCGACCCCGGGCATCGTCCTCGCGGATCTCGCCTACCTTCAGCACCTCCTTACCCATCAGGCAGTTGATCAGGGTGGACTTTCCGGCACCGGAGGAGCCCACAAAGGCCAGCGTCTTCCCGGAGGTGCAGTACTCACGCAATTGTTCCATTCCGAGGTCGGCCACTGCGCTCACCACCAGTGTGGACACACCAAATGCACTCGGAGGAAGCTGCTGAAGGTACTCTTCAGTATCGTCGCATACGTCGGCCTTGGTCAGCACGATGACTGGAGCAGCCCCGGAGTCCCATATGGCCGTGACGTATCGCTCGATTCTCCGCGGGTTGAAGTCACGGTTGAGCGAAGTGACACAGAAGACTGTATCCACGTTGGCCGCGATCACCTGGGGACGCGTCAAGCGCCCAGCGGCCTGTCTGACCAGTGCAGTTCGCCTCGGCAAGACGCGATTCACCGTCAGAATCGTGGCCGAGGAATCCCCGGCCAACTCGACCCAATCGCCCACCGCTGGGTAGTCGATTTCGTTCCACTCTCGGCGTGATCGGCCCGTCAAAATGGCTCTTACCGACCCGGCATCAGTTTCAATTCGGTAGCCTTTTCGATCCTCGGAAACCACTCGGCCGACGATCCAGCTGTCTAAATCTGTTGTTCGGGACCATTCAGGGTCCCATCCGTACCTATTCATCTCTATCAAGGTCTTAGCACTCCAAACGTTTCGACCGCCACGGGTCGAAGCAATTCATGTATCAAGTCTGTGTGGGGAAACTAATGGGAGCGCTTGCAGCGGTAAGAACGACGCTACGCGGATGTGCTCGCGTTGTCCGTGAGGTTGCACACCGCTCCCGTTTCGACTTGGGCTTGGGCTGTCATAAGGCACCTCCTTCGGAAAACACTATTGAGTGAGGAGATACACGATTCCCCCTGCGCGTGTCAAATCGAGGTTGCGGTGCCGGTCGATCCAGGCTGGATCCGTTTAGAAGGCGGCACCTAGGGGGGCGCGTGGGCGGCAGTGACAACTTCAACCCCGAATTGCCACTCCCCACCAGAGCTGACGGGTGAGTCTTTCACTGTTGCTCGGGTTGCTGCGCCTGCCGATCGGATCGATGGCTGCGAGTTGTGAACCGGCTGGCAGCCTCCACTTTTCGACCATCCTCAAAACAGCCCTAGCCGAGCGAAGCCGCCGTTTCCCGCTGTAGTTGTGAAAGCGGTACTGGGTTGGCACGTGTCATCCGACTCTGATTGTGGCGGGCTTTGAATCGAACACACTCTTCGATCGCTTCTCGCACCGGGTCCGAGTAGCGAAAGAAATCCAGCTCGAGGGTGGGATCCTGCTCTAGGTAGGTCTGGGCTTCGTCTGGATCCATGAGATGAAGATTCGGTTCAGGGGGAGTTTTCTTCGGGTCGAGCCACCAGTTGGTGAACCCGTACTCCTCGTGATGCGTCTGGTAGATCGAAGTGCCCGGAAAGGGCACGAGCACCCCGCGATTATTGAAGAAATCGGTGCTCGGCGCCAGGGTCTCCATCAGTCCGCGGGTCTCCTCCAGGCTGCGGACGTCCTCTCCTGGGAAACCAAACATGAAGTTGACGATTGTCGTCATTCCCTCGCGTTTTGCGGCCTGAACAGCGGCGATCACGTGACTTGGTCTCTGCCCCTTCTTAATCGTCTTCAAAACGTCGTCGGAGCCGCTCTCGATACCGAAGTTGATCGCCACGCAGCCCGAAGCTGCCATCAGTGCGAGGTCGTCCGGCTTCACCATGTTGGCGGGTGTGATGCAGGTCCAAGTAGCTCCGCAAAGAGCTGGATCATTGGAAAAGGCCTTGCAGAACTCGTACAGGCGGGTTCGATTTGCCGTGAAGGCGTCGTCCCAAAAGGGGAAGTTTCGAATCCCATAGCGACGGCTCAGGAGTCGTAGTTCCGTGAGCACGTTCTCGGCGGAGCGATACCTAAACTTGCGACCGGTGACATAGTTCGCGCAGAAGGTGCACCTCGCCGGGCAGCCACGGCTGGACATGACGCCACCGGGAACCACCATGTGGCCGTCACGGCTATATACCGAAGGATCGTAGAGCGGATATGCGTCGACAGGGAGTGGAAGGGAGTCTAGATCGTCGATCACATCTCTGTGCGGTCCTGAAACCACTCCAGACTCGGTCCGAGCCCAAACTCCGGGAACTCTCGTATAGTCGGCATGACGATCAAAGAGCGTAAGCAGCTGACAAAAGGCGAACTCGCCTTCTCCCTGTATCGCCACGTCGAAACCAAATCGGAGCGGTTCTTCTGGAAGAACAGTGGGATGGGGCCCTCCAGCGACAAACAAGCGGGCTCGGCCCTCGAGGAGCTTAGCCAGGCGGTATGCTTCGCCAGCATTGTAGGTAAAAAGGGTCATCCCGATTACGTCGGGCGCCGCCTCGTCCACCGCGGCTACCACGTCCGCATCTGATCCATCCCAATGAATCGCGGCTAGGTCGAGGGTTTTGACCTGATGCCCGGCGGCCAACAAGCTGGAAGCGACGTACTGCTGACCGAGGTACGGGCACCCCATTCGTTGGGGAAGCAGAGGTAAAATGAGAAGGACTCTTGCCATGGTCCGACATCTTAACAAGCCCGCGCCAGGGCGCAATGCCTGGGCGGGGCAGTTCGCGGCCGACAGCGTCACGAGCTCAGCCCGTCTGCGCGCTCGCAAACAGAGGCTCGCTAGCTACCGCTCTGCGGTCGAACTCCAGCGCGCAGGGCCTCGATTCGGTCCGGCAGCATGTTCTCGGTCGACCAAGACACCAAGAAGTCCGGCAGCCAAGTACCCAGATCGACCGTGATGACGTAGCGCACCAGCGTCTGGGAGTTGTCCTCACGCCAGGGTAAAAGCAGCCAGTAGCCTTCCGTGTCTACGATATTGCCGCTGTCTGGAACGTAGTCCCACGTGTTGGTGAGCACTCTGAGTCCCCCAAGGTCAACGTCTCCGAACCACTGCCTGATGACCCACTCCCGATCATGCATTGGCCAGGGCGTATCGGTTAGTCCCCTGCACAGTAGGTAGTCGCCGTCTGTCCCCAACACCTCCGACGAGGCGACGTCGTCCATCAACTCCTCGTGCCGATCAAAATCCCGCAGAACCTCCATGACCTGCTCCGGAGATGCCTGCACCACGCCGAGCACATCTCCCATCGGGATCTCTTGATTGACCACTTCGACCAGGATTTCACCTCGTTCGAGCCGGTCGACCTGGTCGACGCTGAGACTTGGGATTTCTGGACTCGGTTGGGCCAGAGCCAGACCCGGCGAGAGAAGCAATAGAGCTGCAGCGGTGAGTAAAGCACATCGCATAGTGCCTCCTATGGCGGGCTCGGAAGGCTCCCGCCTTGAACTCACTCCGTCACGCAGGCTCTGTCGACCGGGTCTGTTACCCGATCGGGCATTGGTGCCCACATTCTATCGTCTACACCGGCGGCTCGCAAACAGGGTGAGGCGCCCTGGCGCCGCAGGCTTCATGGCGGTGAGAGAATCATCGCGGGAGCGGTAAGAGCAAAGAGCCGAATCCACACTTGTGGGGGTTAATCAGAGCTTGCGCCCGGTCTTCGGAAGGGCTTCGTAGAAACACGGAATGCAAAGGAACGGATCTTCGAACTCCCATCTCATCTCGAGCGAGCTCGTGGCCTCGAACTGGGTAGCGGTGACGAAGGACCCAACCAGGCGGTCGACCGAGAGGATGTCCCCGCAGAACCAGAAGGGGTCCCAGTTCGGATCGAGAATATCGAGAGAAGCAGGGTCGCTCAGCAACAAGGTGGTCGCACTCACGTCGAAGTTGTCGCCGGAGCGGGTGCCCGAGTAGACGACGCTCCCGCATGTCATTACGAGCGCATCGTCACTGCCGGCGACCTCGCAGGTTGCTGGCCCAACCTGAAGTGACCAACCGAGGCACTCAGCCACCAAGATATCGTCGGAATCGTTGGGCCTCACGCGCCAGGTGCCGTCGACGGAGGAACCGGTTCCGTCGCCCACGGTAATACTCTTTTCGATGACTCCGACGGCACTGTACGTATCTCTGACGGTCAGCCTGACGGTGAAGTCGCCCGCAGACGTGTAGGTGTGGCTGACCTCGGCTCCAGAAGCGGATGAGCCGTCTCCAAACAGCCACTCGTAAGAGACAATATCATCGCCGTCCGGGTCCATACTCGCGCTGCCGTCGAATACCACGGCGATATCTACTGTGGGCACTGCCGAAAACTCGAACGCCGCGACGGGCGGGGTGTTGACAGTAATCGTGGCTGAATCTGTATCCTCCAGTCCCCCTTCGTCTTCTATCGTCAGATTGACGGTATAGCTTCCACCCGCCGTATAGGCGTGGCTCGTGGTCGAGGAAAACCCAGTTTCCCCATCGCCAAAGGCCCACCTGTAGGCCACGATCCGGCCGTCGTCTGTCGAACCCCTAGCGTCCAAAACAACTGGTGTCCCGACGGCCACGAGCTGATCGGGCCCGGCATCCGCAACAGGCGGAAGATTCGGGCCACCGATAACGATTGAGGTCACTAGGACGCCGGTAAGACCGTCGTCATCCGTAACGGTCAGGGAAACGTCGTACACCCCGTCACTTTCGTAGGCGCGGGTCACGATCGACTCCGTGCCCTCCGCTCCGTCGCCGAAGTCCCAAGCGTAGGACGTGATTTCGCCGTCCGGGTCCTCAGAATCCGATGCGTCGAAGGTCACGTCGACTCCGGCCTCGACCCGGGGTGGCAACTCGAATACCGCCTCGGGTGGTGAGAGTATCTCTAGTGATTCGAGGGCGGTGCCCTCGGCGCCCTCGTCGTCAACAACGATGAGTCGAATCTCGTGGGTTCCCCACACGCTGAGAGTCGGTGTGATCATCTCTCCGATTTCCTGCTGCCAACTGGGGGAGCCCGAGCGGCGAATGGCCCACTCGTAGCTTGCAATTTCGCCATCCGCGTCGCTACTGGCGGAACCGTTGAGCTCGAGTGTGTCGCCTACGACTGCTTCTTCGGGAAGGCCCTCGATCACTGCGATGGGGGGTTGGTTGCCGTCGGCTGCAATATCGACCTCGATGTAGGCCACGTCCGTGAGGCCTTGGTCGTCCTCGACTTCCACGCTGGCATCGAAAACACCAGCGGCCGAGAAGGTGTGCTGTATCTCCGGGCCGGTGCCGAAGGTCCCGTCTCCAAAGTCCCAGCTATAGGTAACGATAGTACCGTCGGGATCGGTGCTCGCGCTCGCGTCAAAGGAGACGGGCTGACCTACCAGCCCATCCAAATGCTCAGCGGCGACCGCTACCGGCGGAAGCGGATCCGGCTCGGTCACATCGGCGTCCGCTTGCTCAGTCGAGTCCGCTGAGTTATCGGCGCCTTGGTCGTGAGATGAGTCCGAGTCGTCCACCACATCTTCAAGCCGATCGCGGACTGACGGATCGGTCTCCTGTCGGTCTCGAATGGTGCTGCCCTCAGAGGTCGGGCATCCCACCAAGATCACTGACAAGACGAAAAGCAGGAGTGCCTGTGGGATTCCTTTCATCATCGTTTCTACCGCGAAAAAATCGGACGCTGGGGCCGGAGTGTAGCGCTATGCTGCTGCGGGTTCAAACAAGAAATCGGTGCGGGGCCGCAGAAGGGGTGCGTTGCGGCCGGTTAACTCTTCGTCGGGTCGGGGCGCAGGGGCACGATTGGGCCGTAGCTTACTAGAATGGCCGGATGGCGATGATCTCGCCCTCGCTGGCTGAGAGCGTGATCACGTCGACGGTGCTGCCCACCGGAATCTCGTATTGGTCGACGGAAAAGCTGCGCATGGAACCGGCGTCGGTCAGGATTTCGTCATTTCTGATGAAGCTAGAGACTAGCGACACCGACTCACCTTCAGCGTAGGCGGCAACGGAAACGCTGTTCCCGTCGACTTCTAGCCTCGAGAGCGCGCATCCCGAGAAGGTCCCAATAATGCGCAACTGAACGCCATACGAGAAGATTCCCGCTGTGTCATCGTATGCATTCATGTCGCAGCTCGTGCCCCCTCCGTCGCAGGACGAACCAACCGTGCTACTTGGGCCGCAGGCAATCACGTCAAAATCGTCCGTCGAGTATGGAACGTATTCCGCGGTCTCCCCACACACAATGTCGCCTAAGATTGGCTTGAAACGAATCTCGCCGAACGCTGTGCCAGCATCCACACACGATTGCAGCCCGCTGCCAGTGTCGTCAGTCGAATCGTCATCTCCGGTCGTATCAGTGGCGTCCTCTTCGGTGTCGGTGACCCCGTCTGACGGATCCTGGTCATCATCTGAGTCACCGGCTGTGTCGTTACTCTCACCAACGTCCGACTCTGCGTCCTCTTGTGCGTCCTGTTCCGAAGAATCTTCAGCTACGTCCTCGTTCACCGCGTCCTGGGACCCATCTGAGTCCGACTCTTGTTGGCCATCAGCTGAATCGCCCGAGGCAAGTCCATCGCCCTCATCTGCCGTAGCCTCATCCAGACTGCCGTCATCTCCCTCGTTGTTAGAATCTAGACCAGTGTCCCCGGTATTGGTCGTCGCAGAATCGGCCGAATCGCCGCTCGCTTTCGAGTCACACCCCAACATGGCGGCGTATGCGGTCGACACCACGATCAACGCGCCCAATAGTGTTCTTCGGCGATCCCTCATTTCACACTCCCGATGGTGCCCCTAACGTCATGGGCAGCCCCGCTCGGCCGTTGTCAAACTGCCCGATGGTTTCGATTCGCTATTGCCTGAGGGACTATTGTGGTGAAAGTCGGGTGAAGGTGCAAGTCGCGACATTTTGGCTAGATGGGCTGGCGTTTCCGTGACCCGTTTGTTCCGAAAACTGCTCGTCAGACTTCGGCCTCAGCCTCGATTTCAACCCGCCACTCGGGGTCGAGCAGGGCTTTCGCAACAATAAAGCTCGTGGCCGGTGGCGCCGCACTGAACACCTCTTGATGGGCGCGGCCGACGTCTTCCCAGTCTTCAGCATCAACAAGAAAAACGCGTGTGCGAACGACGTGCTCGGCGTCTGCTCCCAGCTCCTGGAGTGCTTCTCGGATAACGTCGAGGCATCGGATGGCCTGTTGGTAGGCGCTTCCAGTGACATTCTGACCGTCGGGGCCGATCGGCGCAGTGCCGCTTACAGAAATCCTGTCGCCGACCCGGATCGCGCGACAGTACCCCACTTGTGGTTCGTAGGGTGAGGCGGAATGGACTCGAGTCCTGGTTTTACTCATCTTGGGCCGTCTTTTTTTCGTCCAGGAACTGGGCCGCTTTGGCGCCATCGACTGCGAGGCAGTGGATTCGACCTGTCGCCAACACCTTGCCTTTCGAGTCGGTAATCTCCCCTTCGGCGGTGTGGTAGCGCCCTTCCTTCTCGGTGGGCCATCCGCGGACCTGCAGTGTCTGCCCGATGAAAGCCGGAGCCAAGTACTTTACTTCGGCTTTGACGGTGAGCACCTTCTTTTTGGCGACGTTGCCCGCCGCGAGGCAAACCACCTCGTCGAGAGCGGTCGATAGAATGCCCCCATGTACGAGTTTCGACCATCCGCGGTGGAATGATTTTGGGGTAAAGGTCGCGAAGACCTCGTAGCCCACGCGATAGGGGGCCATATCCAAGCCGTACTCGTTCTTCGTGCCGCAAGCGAAGCATCCGCTTGCGCGGTAGAGCGCTTCATCGCCGGGGAACTCTGACTCTGGATTCTGGTTCGCCATGCTCAGAACCGAATTTCGCCGGCCAGTATCTGTTTGTGAGCCGCGTCGTCGAGGGGGACGAAGGTAGCGGCTGAGTCATCCCTGTAGAAAATCGGATCGGAGACGACTGACGGATCAAATCCCGCGCCCACCAGATCGACCTTCCGTAGTTTGAACGTGGCCGTGAGTTCGACGGAGTTCGCGACCCGAACGAAGGCGGGCCTCGCATAGACAGGCAGCGCCCCTTTCACGTGTTCGTAGAACCCGGCGGGATCGAAGGTGGCCTTGGCGGCCGGAACGATCGCCACCATGCCCGGTTTCCCGTCGGCTCCGTCTAGTCGGACGCCATAGACATTGGCAATCTCGACGTCCGCGTGGACTTGAATGGCGGCGGCGACCGCATTCGTGGAAACGTTCTCCCCCTTCCAGCGGAAAGTGTCTCCAATTCGATCGACGAAGTAGTAGTAGCCCTTCGAGTCCTGCTTCAGGAGGTCACCGGACCGGAAGTAGGCATCGCCTTCGACGAGCACGTCGGTCAGGATTTTCTTCTTTGTCGCCTCAGTGTTTGCGTAGCCGTCGAAGCGCTGTGATATCAGCTTGGTGTTGATTCTGCCGAGCAGTTCGCCCGGCTAACCCGGCTCACAATTGACACAGCGCCCGTCGGGGCCTCGGTAAGGTTCTTGAGCCTCGTGGTCAAACCGCACCAAGAGGGCGTTGTTTAGTTTAGCGAGAGGGGGCATCTTCCCGACCGAGCCGAACTTCCCGGTCAGATTAACCATGTTCACATTGCCCTCAGTTGCGCCGTAGAACTCGTGAACGACGCCGGGTCTGTGGCGCCGGACGAACTCTTCCCACACTTCGGGGCGCATTCCGTTCCCAATCACGGCTCGCAGCTTGTGTTCTGCGTCATTGGCTCGTTCTGGTTGCGCCAACAGGTAGCGGCAAATCTCGCCGATGTAGACGAAGACGGTCGATTCGGTGCTGCGAATCTCGTCCCAGAACTTGCTGGCGCTGAACTTCCGCGACAACGCGAGCGTCGCGCCGCTGCAAAAGGCGGTCGAGCTCGCGACGAGGAAGCCATTGGAATGAAACAGCGGGAGGCAACAATAGATCGTATCCCAGCGCCCCGTCCCGAGGGCAAAACCGCCAAAACCAGTCGCTGCAAGCCTTGCGCGCGCATTGAGAATGCGACCGGCTTTCGGCAAACCCGTGGTTCCCGAAGTGTAGATATAAGCCATCAAATCTTGGCCCAGTACCGTCGGTCCGTCGAAGTCGGGTTCGGTAACTTGCTGCGCCTTTGCGGTCAGGTCCAGCGCCCCTTTTGGCAGCTTCACTGATTTCGCATTGGCCTCGGTGTCTACCAGCAACCGAAGTTCCAGGTCATCAGCTTGGGCGATGGCCTTTTTGTAAACGTCGAGGTGCTCAGCACCAATGATCGCCAGTTTCGCTTCTGCGATTCGAATCCCGTGACAGAGGCCAGGACCTTGTAGATTGGTATTGATCAGCGCCACGACCGCGCCGAGGCGGTTGAGCGCGTACGCGTTGAAGAGAAATTCGGGCCGGTTGTCCATCATTAGGGCGACGGCATCGCCCTGTTTGATTCCGAGGGCGGCAATCGCGGTGGCCCTTTGATCGATTGTCCGATCGAATTCTCGGTAGGTCCAGGCCGTCCCCTCGAAGAGCAGCGCCTTGTGACCTGGAAAGCGTTTTGCTGTATCCTTGACCGTCTTGGCGACACTCATTTCGATACTGGGTTTGAACTTCAGTATCTCGCGCACGGCTTTGGCGCGGGCGCCGGAGGAACGGAGCATTCGAATTGGATGTACCCGGTTTCGGGTCAGTGACGGTCGCATAATCTTCCCTCAGAAACAGCTGTTGTGCTTACCTAAAGCAGGAACCATGCGCGTTGCAAGCCCCTCAGAACTCAATCACCTCGAGGACGACGAGAATGGTCAGGATGGAAAACACCATTACCGCGATAGAAACTACCATCATCCAGAGTTCGGAACGAGTCCAAGGTCGCTTTTCACCTGCGCCAGCCTCAGCCGCAGCTTGTTCGGGCGAAACACCGGTTTCCAACTCCATCTTGTCCACTGCTGATTGAAGCGGGTCTGTGAATCGAATCTGAGTGGCTCCGATGCACAACTCCACGCCGTCGGATAACCGGGTTGAGTGGCTCACACGCCGGCCGTTCACGGTCAACTTGCGGCTGGGATGTGGCGCTACGAAGTAGGAACAGCCGACCAAACTCAGAACAACTGGGTGTTCGGATAGTGCATCTTCGTCGACAAAAAGCTGAGCCTCTGGTGTCGTCCCGATCAAGACGACCTCATCACCTTCGTCCATCACCAGTTCGGCTCCCTGGGACAGCCCTGCCTGTACGGCCAGTTTGGCGCGACTCTGCGCGAATCGGGCTCGCATAATGCTGTTCAGAATGAGGCGAGACATCGAATGACTGCGCTCGAGTGATAGCGATAGCGAGGGTTCCTCGACCTCTCGTTGCCAGATTCTGAGCTCGACAGCGCCGAGGGACACTGCAAATGGGGGTGACAATCTGGCAGGTTTGTTGGGTCGCAGCGGTTTACCTGAGACGACGGTGCCGTTCTTACTGTCCAGATCAGTGAGGACGACCTGGGCGCCTTCGACCTCCATCTGAAAGTGGGCAGTCGAGACCTCGGGGGCCGGAATGTGAAGGTCGGCCTGCGCAGCTCGTCCCACGATAAACGGACTTCTCGACACCAGGAAGTCGTACCCGTGCCCTTGTTCGGTCAGGATGGTCACGAGTGTTTCGCGGTTCGAATTCACGCGGGGATAGTACTCGTAAACAGAATATTGATCACCTTCCCGCATTTTGGACTACGATGGGCACCGCTACTGGAGCGTTTCTGGTGGAAAATGGAGTTGCTGCGGTGAAGGTCGCCCACAACCGAGTTGTCACATTCGTGTTCCGGCTGGTCGACCAGGACGGACTACAGATAGACCAGGCACTATCCGACGCGCCGATCCAGTACCTGCACGGCCATCAACACCTGAAGCACTCCATCGACAGCCGGTTGGAGGGCCATCACGTAGGCGATCAACTGGCGTTCACGGTCGAGATACCGACCGCTGGTGGCGAGTTTCTTGTGCCAACCGTCCCAGACAGCGCAGTCAACGATGGCTCGCCGCCCCCAGTAGGAACCCCGTTCCTTGCCGAGGTTGGAGGCGAGAAACAAATCGCCTGGGTCACGAGGGTGTCCCCCGAAGGCGTATCTGTGAGCACCGCCGATCCCTTGGCGGGTCGAACAATGCGATTTTCGGTGGCCGTCGTCGCCGTCTGGAAGGCGACCACAGATGAGATCCGACGTGGCTTTCCCAGCGGCGTTATACCCAATAGCCGAAGAAGAAACTTCAAAAAATCGAGCAGATAGACGTCGCGAACGCCCGCGCGAGTTCACGCCATCGCGTCGGATAGCCGATGTTGTGAACGGAGGACGATGGCATGATCCGTTCGGTCGGGCTCATAGCAATCTTGTTTGCTTTTGTATGGAGTTGTAGCGACACGGGAGATTCGCAATCTGTTGTCGATGCGAGCACGACCTACGTCGATCCAGACGCTCCGCCAATGCAGTCTTCAGACTCACCCTACGCGACGATAGTAATGTTGTTTCAAGGTCGGTCAGTTGCGGATCCAATCGATGAGATCGGATCATCGGGTTTCGAGTTCGTCGTGGGTGGTCCGGAGCTCGACCGGATCGAGGAAATCGCTGTGACGTTTCCCGACGGTGAGACCACGCGGATGTTGCAGCCCTCAAACATCATCACCAATCAACCAGACGAGCCCATTTCCTTCTGGGGTTATTATGGAACAGGCGAAGGGCTGCCCGGCCCCGGAGACTTCCTGTTCGCGTTCACCCTTGTCGATGGCGAGACCTATGAGCAAACTCAGTACTCCGATGGCGTCCTCATCGACCTGGCTTGGAATGTTCAAGTGGAGCGACTCGACGGGGATCGGTTGCGTGTCAGTTGGGACCCCGTCGAGGGCGCGGTTGGGCACGCAATGCAGATCTACACAGTGGACGGTATGACGACTATTGAGGATACGGGCGCCAGCTGCGGTGTCGAGGTGGACCCGGGGGAACAAGCAGAAAGTTCGTGCATCGTAGACGCTGTGGGGACATACCTCGTCGAAGGTCAGAGCTATACAGCGACGGTGGGGAGTTTCAGCGAAAAGCGCCATGGTGACAACGCGAGTTTCAGCGGAAACATGAGTGACGTCTTCGTCTGGTAATCAACGCTACTCGCAGACCTCTGAAGCTTCGAAAATTCGGGCCAAGATTTCGTCGGTGTTTGGCCGGCGGGTCACGTTCATAAGGAGAATCACACCAATCCCCCTGTCGACGTCGAAGTACATGTCGGTCGACGCTCCCGAGTCATCACCACCGTGGCCGGCCAGGGTCCTCTCGTCGAAGCGGTAATTCCAACCGAGGGCCTGAGCCGAGTTGGCGTCGGGGTACGGTACCTCCATCATTTCTCGGTAGGCCACTTGGCTCAGCACCTCGTCGCCCTCGAAGACCCCTTCGTTGATCATCGCAGCCAAGTAGAGCGACAGGTCTCGTACCGTTGAGCGAATGCTGCCTGCCGGATAGTCGGCAAAAGTGAAGTGGTCTACTGGGATAAACTCCTCGTCGAGTTCATCGAAGTCGTACATCACTGCGACCTCGTCGAGCCGGTCTGCATACGGACCTAGACGCCACGAGGTGTCTTCCATGCCCAGTACGTCGAAGATGTTTCCAGCGGTGAGCTCATCGAACGAGGTGCCAGAGACCGACTCGGCGACAAATCCGGCGAGCGAGATGGCGATACTCGAGTAGCGAAAAGTATCCCCGGGGGCCGTGTCCTCATAACACGGC
>CAZDBH010000160.1:0-4780 GCA_964503485.1 uncultured Bradymonadales bacterium
CCATCGAAAGCCGACCCCCCCCGTGGTGTAGATCGGAATCGGATAGGCGGAGTATCCGGCCAGCAACCAGCTGGTCACCTCGGGTACGCCGTTGCCGAGCCACGGGATTTTAGCCCCCTCGGGGAGATTTGCCGTGTAACCGGTCGGAATCTTGCCTTCGACCTGAAGCGAGACGACCGCCGGCCCCATATCAATGGGGATGCCCCAGCGTAAGCCAAGCATCACGTCGCCAATACCCTCGGTTCGACGTAGCGCGATCTCGCTGTCGATTTCTGAGAACTTGTAGGGCAAGCTCCCGATGACAGTCAGGCCGCCCGGAATGTCCAGCGGGATGCCATACTCTCCGTAGAAAGAGAGCGCGCCCTCCCAGACCTGGCCTTGGTCAGAAAACGAGAGCAGTGGCTGCTCGTCCTGTCCTTTGATCTGAGTGTCTGCCTGAGAAATGCCGAAGCTCAGTTTGAGATAAAAGGAACCCGGGAGCTGGGTCCAGGCACCCGCTTCGGCCGGTCGCGCAGTGGGTAAAACCACCGCGCAGATCAACAATAATTGTAGATAGCACCAACAACGCCTCACAAACCCTCTCTTTGGACCGCTTAAAAATGCTGCCAGAACCTGGCGTAGTGTAGCGGTTAGCCGAAATACTGCCAGTACTTCTTCTGGGAGGGGCACTCGAGTCACGTTCGGGCGGATGTACAACCAGGGTGCTGTTGTGGATAATTGCCAGCTATGAAGAAGATGTTGAATCGTGCGCAATTGTGTCGGTTCTGCTCGTCTATCCCCTCGCGGCGTCGAGGTGAGCGAGCCTGATGGATCTCCCCCACGATGGAATCGACTGGTTCTCACTGACCGTTGGACTCTTCGGAGGATTGGCGCTCTTTCTATACGGTATGGACCGGATGGGAGAGGCCCTCAAGGCTGTCGCCGGCCAACGGATGCGCTCGGTTCTGGGCGCCCTTGCTCGCAATCGCTTCGCGGGACTCGTCACCGGGACCTTCGTGACCGCGGTGATTCAGTCCAGTTCCGTCACCACCGTCATGCTGGTCGGCTTCGTCGCGGCTGGCCTGATGACCTTGACTCAGTCGATTGGCGTCATCCTCGGCGCCGACATCGGTACCACCATCACAGCTCAGATCGTCGCTTTCAAGGTCACGAAATACGCCCTCATTTTTGTGTCGGTTGGTTTCGTCATGCTGTTCGCGAAGAAGACACGGGCGCTTCATCAATACGGCTACGTTGTCATGGGCCTGGGCCTGATCTTCTTCGGAATGGGGATCATGAGCGAGGCGATGGCACCGCTTCGCGGCTACGAACCATTCCTCAGCGTGATGCGGGACATGTCCAATCCCGTTATCGGCATTCTCGCGGCGGCGGCCTTCACGGCGGTTGTCCAGTCGAGTTCGGCGACGATGGGCGTCGTGATCGTTTTTGCGATGCAGGGCGTAATCACTCTCGAAGGTGGTATTGCGCTGGCACTTGGCGCCAACGTGGGCACGTGTGCAACTGCCGGTCTTGCTGCGATCGGCAAACCGCGCGAAGCGGTGCGGGTCGCCGTCGCCCACGTCATGTTCAAGGTCCTCGGAGTCATCATCGCTACCCCGTTCATTCCGCAACTGGCCGAGTTGGTGACCTCGATTTCTCCTGCCGGAGACGCCAGTCTGACGGGTCAGGCCTTGCTCGCAGATGTGGTTCCTCGCCAAATCGCAAACGCCCACACGGTCTTCAATGTCGGACTCGCCCTGATTTTCTTGCCGTTCACGAGCCAATTCGCCCAGATCATCACCCGCATACTCCCCGATCGCCCGGAAAAGGAACGCGAGTTGGTCAGGACCAAGTTCATCGATCGGGTTCTACTGAAGACGCCGGTGGCAGCCATCGAGATGGCTCAACGCGAAATCGAACGCCTTGGTGGCAAAGTCCACGCCATTGTGTCTGATGCCCGTTCCGTTGTGATCGCGGGGAATCGAGCCGAGGTCGACGAGCTTGATGAGCGCGACAAGATCGTCAACTCGCTCTATGCCCAGATATTGATGTACCTGGGTGACGTGAGCCGGGAGACCCTCCAGGAAGACCAAACCAAGCGTGTGGTCGCTCTCATGGGCGCTGCCAACGACCTCGAGAGTATCGGCGACGTAGTCTCTGAGCTGCTGCACCTGGCCGTCAAACGTATCGATGCCGGCGTAGTCATCAGCAAGCCGACCCGTGAAATCCTGGAGGAACTGTTCGATTCGGCCTCAGATGCGTTGGAGTTGTCGGTTCAGGCCTTCGGGCAACGGTCAGAGAAGCTGGCCCTGGTCGTCGCCGGGAAGAAAGCAGAAGTAACGGCTTTGGTCAGCAAGGCTGAAGAGCATCAAGCCAAACGACTGGTCGCACCCGAGCCACTTCGCCTCGAGGCCTATACCATCGAAATCGATATGGTGGACCGTCTGCGACGTATCTTCTATCACGCCAAACGGGTCGCAAAGGCTCTCCGCCCCGAGGGAAGACGACGTACGCAGGCCCCTCCCCTCTCGGCTACACTCGAGGCTGTCTCGAAGACGCATTACGACCCGCCGGATTGAAGCGCGCTTGGGCCGGAAGCTCGAGCCAACCGGCGTCAAGCCGCTTGGTGGGTAACGTCGGTTGGGGCCTGTGGTCGATCGTCACCTTCCGGCTTCGTCCGACCCAGCGGCGGCATCTCGATCTCAATTTGGCGGTTGGGGAAAAAGTCGGCGAAGGTCGGCTTCGACAGATCGTGAAGCTGGGCGGCGACGACTTCCGCCTTGGCCGTGTCGACGAACAAGGAATGACGTCTGAGATCGCCCGCAAACTTCGGACCAAGCTGCTTGATTCGTTTGAGCGTCGACAAGTAGGCACCCCGCCATATCTCGAGGTACGGTCGATGGTCCATGGGATTGACCGACAGAACTCGCCGCGTTCGATTCGACGGAAGGAACGAGTACAGACTGACCTCAGGGTGGCGCCGAAGCAGCGTTCGTCGGGCGTTGTTGTATCGCGTGTAGAGAATCGTTCGCAGAGCCTGGTCGACGGAGTACAATATGCCGCGCTTCGCTCCGAAGCCCGGTTCCTTCGATACGAACGGAAGCAGGGGATCCAGCACAAAGATGAGGTCGGCACCATTTCGGACCGCCGCACCGAAGTTCGAGGTCTTCGTGACCGCCCCGTCTTCGTACCATCGTCCATTGATCTCGACCGACGAGAAGGCCGGCATGATGCTCGATGAGGCTTCGATTGCCTTTGTTATCGGCACCTGGGGATCGGAATGAGGTCCGAATAGGACATGTGCGCGGGCATCCTGATCAGAGACCCCTACATAGAGCTCTCGTGCGAGCTCTCTGAAGTCGTTGGTGAGTCCGGGCCCGGTGAACATCTCACGTAACATGGCCTCGTAGTGAGCGGTTCTGAAAGGCGCCCCGATGATGTCTCCGTACTCGAAAAAGAGGGCCTGGAGATTGGGTCGCGATCTGAGTCGGACGGCCCGCCAAGCGTGACTGAGCAAGCTCTTGGCTGCCACACGGGCTCGGCGCCCAATTTCGTCCCAGTGGATGTGTTGCGGCCGGGCTAGACTGAGGCTGAAAGGCTTGATCCGCCCACTCTTGTTGCCGGCGATGGCCGCCATGATCTCCTCTACAGAATAGCCCTGCGCCAAGAGCCCGGTCACGATGGCTCCTGCACTGATTCCGTAGAACATGTCGAACTCTTGCAGAGCGCCCTTGGGCAGGCAGTCCAACAGGCACTTGAGCGCGCCTAACTCAAAATAGAAACCGGTGATTCCACCGCCTGAGATACACAGTGCCCGCTTCCCGCGCTTCGTCTTGACCAGTAGACCCAAAGCGCGGTCGAGGATGCTCTTGGTAAAACCCGGACTCGGCTTTTCTGAGCCATCGTCTCGGAGGACGTGCCGCACCCCTCGGGCTCCGAGCTCGATGATCAGCCGGTCGTTCGCGGCGTCGTTCTTCCCCCCGATCAACGCGACGATGCGGTGAAATCCGTACCGCAACTCAACGTCTTCGGAATCCAGCACATCCAAGAAACGAAGCCCGACCGCCGGTTCATTTCGACAGTCTAGAAGTACGAGGTTCAGGTGCTGAGTCTTGAGCAGGCGTCGAGCTTGCTCCGGGTCGTTGGCGTACCACCACTGGATTTTCGTGTCGTTGTAGAGGAGTTCGGTCGTTCCATTGTTTCGAAGGTAGTGACAGCCCTGCACCTGGGCCAACAAGTCGATCTGGGTTCTGCACTCTTCGGAAGTGGGAGCAACGTAGAGCAGTTGGACTGAATTGCGCTCGGTCATTGCGTTACTCCTCGGCGACTCCTGGTACGTGGTTCGGTTTGGTAACAACCCCGTAACTGCAGCGCTTCCCAAAGGTAACCAAAACGGCCTAAACGCCGCAGCTACCTCCACAATACACTTTGATAGGCAAATCTCCTACCAGAGTGGCAAGAATCTTTGGTTTTTTTGTTCGATTTCGAGTGATCTCAACCGGTGCTGTCGCGCCACTCGACTCCGGATGCGTCGTCGTGATCGGTCCGCAGTGGTAGCCGGACCGTAAATCGCGTGCCTCGACCAAGTTGCGAGTCGCATGTGATCTGGCCGCCCATGGTCACGACGAGGTCGTATGAAATGGCGAGACCGAGACCGGTCCCAGTCCCAACTGGCTTCGTGGTGAAGAATGGTTCGAAGATACGATCGCGCACATCGTCGGGGATGCCCGTACCATTGTCGGCGACCGTGATGAAGACGTGCTGGCCATCAGCCTGGGTTCCGACCTTCACAGAATTCTCA
>CAZDBH010000160.1:4790-16006 GCA_964503485.1 uncultured Bradymonadales bacterium
CGCCCTGTCCCCAAGAGCCTGATAGGCGTTGATGATCAGGTTTAGAAGGACCTGCAAGAGGCGCGTGCTCTCGACCTTGACGTTGGGAACCGGGCGCAAATCGAGTTCGATGTTGGCTCGGTGCCTCAGCTCGGCACCGGCGAGTTTCAACACCTGGGCAATCAATTGATTGATGTCGACCCACTCGGCCTCCCCGCTCCCTTTGTGGGCGAAGGAGCGCAGTTCGCGAACAATATCGCGGATTCGGTGCATCCCCTTGAGGCAGCGAGCGATCAAGTCCGGTGTATCCTGCCTCAAGTAGTCGAGGTCGTGTACCTCTGCCAACGAGGCCAGCTTGGCTGGATCCGCTCCCTGAGCGGCCTTGAAGAGCCCTGCCAGCTCGTCAGTGTAGAGGAGGATATCGTCGACATACTCCCCAAGCATGGTGAGGTTCGTGATGATGAAACTGGCGGGATTGTTGATCTCGTGGGCGATACCCGCAGCCAACATACCCACCGCCGCCAGCTTTTCGGACTGACTCATACTCTGCTGCGCGATCCTCAGCGAGGCCAACGCCTCCTCAGATCGGTTTAGCAAGTCGCCGTTGAGGAGCGACAGAGCCAGATGCCGGCCCATGGCCTTCAATACGTCCACGGACAATCGAATGTGGGGTGAGAACCGAACACTGAGCGCCCCTAGGAGGGCGTCCTTAGCTAGAATCGGAACGACGACATCAAGGCTGATCGGCGCCTGTAGCTGGCCGGGTTCCTCACCAAACTGCAGGCCCTGGCGAAACGGCACATTTTCGGGATCGACTTGGTCCGCCAGGTACTCGCGCAGCGCCTCGAGTTGGCTCGGCTCGAAGCCGGCAGCGCGGACCAGATTCAGGCCCGACTCGGCCGACCAATAGTGTATCGCAGCGCCCAGGGCACCGACTTCTCGCTGGAGAAATCGCACTGCAGCATCAGCCACTTCGCTGGTAGCCAGCGTGCGGGTGACCGCCTGGGTAAAATCGATCAGCGCTTGCAACTCCTGATTTGCGCCGGTGTCGTCGGCGCCCTCGAGTTCCCACATGAAAAGGCGCTGAGTGGCTTGGGTGTCGCGCTGGATACCCCTCACAAGGGCTTTCCCGGTGTATCGTCCGACGTCGGCCAGCAGGACAGGATCGTCGCTCTCGATGTTTTCGGCGGTAACGTCTAGGGGAAGAAGCATCTCTAGTTCGAAGCCGGTCTCGCGCAAGACTGCGATCAAGGCTGGATCAACCGAACCTACGATTTTTATGACTGGACCCATCGCCTACTGTTCAGATTCGGCCAAGTACTCCTGATAGTACCTGTAAACTGTCTGAATGTATCCTCGCGTCGCTTCGTAGGGGATGCCCTCATTGCGAGCGACTGCACCTGGGCCGGCGTTGTAGCCACTGAGGACGAGATTGATGTCACCGTCATAGCGATCGGCCAGCTGCCGGAGATAGAGGGTTCCGCCCATGATGTTCTGTCGCGGATCGAAGGAATCGTCTACGCCGAGTGACTCCGCCGTCCTAGGCATGAGTTGCATGAGACCCTGCGCACCGGTCCTCGATACAGCTCGCGGATTGAAAGCCGACTCTGCCTTAATCACGGCCTTGATGAACTCGAAGGGCAGGTCGTACCGCTCTGAGGCCTCTGTGATTATGCTGTCGAAAGCGCTGTGGTCATAGCTGCGGGTACGGCTCGATCGTCGGCTTCGCGAGCGACGCTCCGGCGCCGGTTGGGATTCCTGTCCACCCACGACGTCGATAAGCTCCATGCCACGCATTCGATAGGTGGTGAAGTGATGGTGTCCATCGTCGTCGACATAGTGGTAGATCTCAGCCACCGCCTCGCTCGGAACCGTGAGCCCGACTGGCACCAGCAAAGCGCCGATCATCACCGCTCTTACCATCCAACCCAGTGTCCTGGAATTCAATTGAGGAGCGGCTTCGGCGACCGAGGGAGCATTTGTTGCACTTTTCTCCATAGCTGGCCCATATTACGGCAGGAATATGGGGATAAGCAAACTTAGGGCGGACCTATTCCGCCCGGGCAGGAATTGCATGCCGACACAAGTGGATTACCTGGTCATTGGAAGTGGAATTGCTGGGTTGAGTTTCGCACTGAGAGCCGCCAAACACGGCTCGGTAGCCCTCGTCACCAAGCGCGATATCTCCGAGGCCAACACCAAGTACGCCCAGGGCGGCATCGCGGCCGTCGTTGACCCCGACGACAGTTTCGAGGGCCACATCTTCGACACTGAAGAGGCCGGAGCAGGTCTGTGTGACGCTGAGGTCGTCAAACTCTGCGTCGAAGATGGACCCCGCCAGATTGATCAGCTCGTCGCTCGGGGCGTCAAATTCAGCCTGCGCGAGGCGGGCCCAGCCGACGAGAATGTCCTCTTCGATCTGGGTCGAGAAGGTGGCCATCGGGCGCGCCGCGTTCTTCACGCTGGGGACATCACCGGCGCCGAAATCGAGCGCGCGCTTGTCGCCGCGGTCATCGCCGAACCGAACGTCCAGGTGCTCGAGCACCACATCGCAGTGAATCTGATCGCCACCGACTCCAAAAAGATGCCAGCTCCTGTGTCGGAGCGCCGAGTGGTGGGCGCCTACATCCTCGATATCGAGTCGGAACGAGTGAAGACGATCGTGGCTCACGCGACGATTCTGGCCTCGGGAGGCCTGGGAAAGGTCTATCTTTTCACCAGTAATCCTGACGTTGCCAGCGGCGACGGTATCGCAATGGCCTACCGGGTTGGTGCTGACATCGCCAACATGGAGTTCGTTCAGTTCCACCCGACCTGTTTGTTTCACCCAAAAGCCAAGAACTTCCTGATCAGCGAGGCGCTGCGCGGTGAGGGTGGTGAACTGCTCACCGCAACCGGTGAGGCCTTCATGAAGCGATACCACGAGCTCGGGAGCCTAGCACCGAGGGATATCGTGGCCCGTGCCATTGATACCGAGTTGATGCGGTCAGGTGATGACAGTGTCTTTTTAGACATGCGCCACCTGTCCAAGGAGTTCATCGAGCGCCGATTCCCCAACATCCATGGCACCTGCAAGTCCTTCGGAATCGATATGACGAAGGAGCCGATCCCTGTGGTTCCCGCTTGTCACTATTCCTGCGGCGGCGTGAAAGTAAACACTTGGGGCGAAAGTTCGGTCCCGGGCCTATTCGCAATCGGCGAGACCTCTTGCACGGGGCTACACGGCGCCAATCGACTCGCGTCGAACAGCCTACTCGAGGGCGCAGTTTACGCCGACCGGGCCGCCAGCAAAGCCAAAGAGTGGGTCATTGCCCATCAAAACGGCGGATTCTGGGAAGCGCCAACCTGGGATCCGGGCGTGTCACGCCCCAGTGATGAGGCCGTCATCATCGCCCAGAACTGGGACGAGATTCGCCGCTTCATGTGGAACTACGTCGGAATTGTGCGCACCAATCGCCGACTGTTCCGCGCCCGAACTCGAATCAACCTCCTGTCCGCCGAAATCGCAGAGTATTATTGGAATTACACGATCACCAGTGACCTCATCGAGTTGCGCAACCTGGCGACCGTCGCTCGGCTCGTGGTTGAATGCGCACTGCGCCGGCGTGAAAGCCGCGGCCTACACTACAACCTCGACTACCCAAACCGCGACGACCAAAATTGGGCCCACGACACCGTCCTAGACCGACTCATGATCGAGGGCTACTAGCCTCAGTTCAGCCCCACAACCTCCAGAGTGATAGCGTTTTCAGCCGGTTGGCTTCGGCCCGCCGAAAGCCACCTAACAGGCTTCTGATCTCGGCGATGAAATGCTAGTTTGGCCCTGTTGGAGTCGTCACAAAACGCGGTCCCTAAAACAGGGCTTGAGTAGCAATGTACGGGAATATCAAGGTCTTTACCGGGCGAAGTCATCCCGAGTTAGCGGAACAGATTTGTCGACACCTGGGCCTCGAACTGGGAGCGAGCCATGTGGTTCGTTTCTCGAACGAGAACCTAATGGTGCAGATCAACGAAAACGTCCGTGAGTCTGACGTTTTTGTTGTCCAAACTAGCTCGCCTCCGGTCAACGAGCACCTCATCGAGTTGCTCATCTTCATCGACGCACTCAAAAGTGCCTCGGCAGCCCGGGTCACGGCCGTAATCCCCTACTTCTTCTATGCGCGCTCTGACAAGAAGGACCGCCCGAGGATCAGCATCACGGCGCGACTCGTCGCGGACCTGTTACAGGCAGCCGGAGCGGATCGGGTGCTGACAATCGATTTGCACGCTCCGCAAATTCAGGGCTTCTTCAAGATCCCGGTCGATCAACTCCAGGCAGTGCGGCTACTGTCGAATCACATCACGAAGAAAGTGAACCTGAAGAACACCGTCGTCGTCGCCAGTGATGCCGGTGAAGCCAAAGACATCGGCCGCTACGCAAACCGGCTTCATACACCCATCGCCATCATCGACAAGAGACGGTACGGAGATGACGAGAAGGCGGTCGCCGAGAGACTGGTCGGAGACGTCGAGGGCAAGACCGCCCTGATCGTCGACGATGAAATCGCCACCGGTCGGACCATGGCCGAAGCCGCTGCATTCCTGAAGAAGAAGGGGGCGAAGGACGTGGTCGCAGCTGCCACTCACGCGGTTTTCAGTGGCAACCCACCCGAGCTACTCGGCAAGAGCGATATCTCTCGGATGATGGTCACCGACACAGTGCCAGTGCCTCCAGAGAAACGGTTCAAGGGACTCGAAGTCCTGCCTGTCTCAAAACTGCTTGCCGAGGCGATTCGTAGAATCCACGACGGCAGAAGCGTCTCGAAACTGTTCGAGGACTGAGCGCGTGTCCGGTCCCACAACTGGTCAGCTGCCCTCCCCTGGCCAGCTGGTACGCCTGTTTGGCCGACCCAAGAAGGCCTTGGGGCAGTGTTTCCTGACTGATCCCTCTATTCTCAACCGAATCGTTGAAATCGCCGGTATCTCAGACGGTTCTGACGTGCTCGAAGTGGGCCCGGGGCCGGGCACCCTTACCTCGGCGCTCCTACAAAAAGGGGCCGTGGTATCTGCCATCGAGATCGATGAGCGGGCCGTCTCTCATCTGGCCGAGAACCTGGCTCATCCCAACCTGACGGTGATCAATGGCAACGCGCTGAAGGTGGCCTTCCCACAGGAGCGAGACGCCAAAAGCCAGAGAAAAAACCATATATTTGTCGGAAACCTACCCTACAACCTCTCAACCCAAATCTTCTTTCGATTCGAGCGTCTCTCGACAATTTCTAGAATGGCGTTGATGTTCCAGCTAGAGGTCGCCCGGCGCTTTGTTGCCGAGCCTGGCTCGAAGAGCTACGGCCCTTTGGCCATCCTCTCAGCGATTCGTTGGCGCCCGGAGCTTGCCCTCAAACTACCCCCTGGTGCCTTTTTCCCGGCCCCCAAGGTGCACAGCGCCGTGGTTCACTACACCCGGCTCCCCAGCGCGATTGTTGCGCCCGAGCGGGAGGACCGAATGCGGCAGCTCGTCAGAAAGGCGTTCCAGAAGCGACGCAAGACCTTGAGAAACGCAGTCGCCGGAGAGGCCTCGGTGGACCAGATCAAGAGGGCCGGGATCGATCCCTCCACCAGACCCGAGCAAGTACCCGTCTCGAGTTGGGTTCGACTCGCAGAACAAGAGTAGTCAGATCCTCGAATTGGGGGCAATTTGACTGGCTCGGGATTCGGAATCGGCTTGCACCAGGCTCTGGATCGAGCTAAACCTCCTGCCGCACAACGTCCAAGGCTGGAGAGTAGCCATGTCGAGATTGGTCAATGCCCTTTGTTTCGCAAGTGTTTTTCTGTGTTCGGTGAGCGCCGTCTTCGGTGCCGAGTATTCCGACCCCGAAGGGGATGACAACGGACCGGGTACCTACGTTTATCCCACCGATCGCGCCTATGCTCGTGGCAGTTTCGATATCCGCTCGGTCACGATTGAGCAGGACGGCGATGAGGTCGAGTTTCGAGTCGAGGTTGGGGCTCGAATCGAGGACCCCTGGCGTAGCGATGAATGGGATGGCAACGGCTTCTCCCTTCAGTTCGCACAGGTTTACGTCGACACGACGCCTGGAGACACCGAGGGCAATACACTCACGTTGCCCGGGATCAACGCCCAGTTTGCTCAGGAGCATGCGTGGAACCGAGTCGTGCTGATTTCGCCTCAAGGTACCTCCCGGTTGCAACAAGAGGTAACCGAGAAAGCGGGTTCAGTGGCCGGAGCCGTGGTCCTGCCTAGCTCCACTCGGGCCCAGGGCCGCACGATTGTCTCTCGGGCTCCCATGGCTGCCTTTGGAGCGGGCGATCCATCGACATGGGGCATCCAGGTGGTGATGCAAAGCAACGAAGGCTTCCCCAGTGGCACCGACCTACTGACTCGGCCGGTCAATGAGTTTGAGGGAGCTCACCGGTTTGGAGGTGGTTCGGACTACAACTGCGATCCCCACGTGCTCGACATGCTGGCCGGCGCCGCCTCCGGCGAGGATAGCGAACAGAGCGCCCAGCACACCGCATTGGGTACATTCACCTGCGATGACTCGGGTGAAGGGACGATCGCGACGATTCCAATGATTTACCGCTAGGACTATCGTGAAAACCGCAACACTCAAGCTCGTCGCGGGAGCCATCGCGGTCGGTGTCTTGTTGTCCGGCCCTTCGGCGTCGGCCGATATCACCAACTTCGATGTCAGCGGCTCCATCTACACGAAATGGCTCTACCGAAACAACGATCAGGGCGGCATTCTCAGCTACGGAAACCCGTTTTGGCCTGAGAACTTCTCGGGCGACAACGGCGTCGGCTCGGAGTTCGAGTGGACCATCACGGGCAGGCCGAGCCGTTTCGTCACTGCCGAGGTGCGGCTGAAGAGTCGTTTTGGCAGCACCTGGCACGACTTTTTCGAAAACGGCAACATCAACTATCCCGAAGAAAACACCTCGGGAGAAACACTGGGCATGGACCACGCCGAGTACATCAAGCTACGTGGCTACTCGCTGGATATACGGCCCCCTTATGAATGGCTCGGCAACATCCGCGTCGGCTCGACCGATCTGGGTTACTTCGACGAGTGGACCTTCGGTCGGGTCCGGTATACCGACCGTGACAATGCGAAAGGGGTGTTCTTCAGCGGGGTGATTCTCGACGGCAATCTGGGATACACAGCCGGACTCGTTGCCCTTCCCAAACTGTGGGCTGGCCCAGGCTGGAGCACGGGTATTGGCGACGTATTGCTGACAAATCCGTTCTACACTCTCGATTACGGATACGGGCTGCATCTCGACTACTACTGGGCTGATCCAGGGATCGAGTTCCTTCTCAACGCGGTATACGCCCACGACTATGAAATCGATGTCGCCGACCCGGACGCCGAGGGAACGTTGTACCCCCAATGCGAAGACGAGTTGGGCGATCCGATTCCGGGTTGCGAGCAAGATGGTGCGGTTGACCTGGATACGCGCTACCAGGCGTTCAACGGCACGTTTACCGTCCGCGCTGAACCGTTCACCGATGTATTAGTCGACGTTTTGGGCGGCCTGTCGATGAGCCGGATTAACGATGACCTCGTGGCCAATGGTGTCGCTCTCAATGGGGGCGTGTTTCCGATGCCCTACGACGACACCATGGATTATGCCACCCGCGGTCGTTTTGAGTTTTTAGAGCCGTTCGGCGCGCGCGATTTCCAGCTTCAGTTGGAGTATTTCAACATTGGTGAGGACTGGGTCAGCCACTTCGGCGCTCGCAGAGAAGGAGACGTCCTGTTGACCGACGGCTTCCTTTCGGGTGGTCAGCTGCCCACTTTGAACATTGCCAATGAGTTCATGGATTTCGACGAGCCCTTCTACGAGTCGATCGTGGGCTGGCATGGCGCCACACTGGTTTTTGGATGGATTCTGGGCGACATCAAGCTCGAAGGTGAAGCCAGCGCGATCACCTACAACACAAACAGTCAGGGCCGCGACACTGAGAACGTGTATCCGGACTTCCTCCACAACCAAGGGTACACGGACACAGAGTTCTATGATTTCGCCAACGTAGGCGACCGCGGTCGAGATCCGAGAGCGATCTATGCGCAAGACCAGGACCGGCTCAGCATCATCTCAGCACTGAGAGGGTCTTGGGTTACGGGTCTGGCCGGTCTGGAGGTCGAGTTTCTCCTCAAGTTCATCAGTGATAGCGATGGTCGCGACCTCGCTATCGCCGAGGATGACTACCAGGGTGACCTGTTCTTCTCGGAATTGTCGCTGAACATGCCGGTGAATGACGAAATCGATATTCAGCTGGGGGGCGCAGCCGACTACTGGACGGAAACCAATCGTTCAGGAAACTCCGCTACCGGGTTTCAGGACTATACGACGTTGCGGGCGAAGGGCTTTGGCGGATTCACCTTCGTCTTCGGTGGCGTTCGCTTCGCATACCACGGTGAATACGTGATGAAAGACCAGGAGCGCGAGCGGGATGACGACCGCTTCCTGGGTGTTTTCAGAAGCAAAGCAACCATGACGGTGGCCTGGTAATGAGACACATCTACACACTCACAGGATTGCTGGTCGCGGGCCTGTTGGTCTCTTGTCACATCGACAGCGCGCTTTTTTCGGCCGTTGACGACGAGGCCCATTTCCGGCCTCCGCCGGCTCCTCCGACAACGCTGACGGGTCGTTTCAGTGCTGATGGGCTGTTTGGAATTCCTGGCGCGCAGGTGAGTTTTTATCTTGCCGACGGCACCCGGGCAGCGGATTTGTCGTCGACGGTCGCGAGCGATGGTGACTTCGAGGCGACCATCCCCGGTACTGAAAGCCACACTAACCTCATCGTCTACGGTCAGTCTGGCGCGCTGACACTCTGGGGTATCTTCCCAGAGGTCCCCGCCGCCGTCCAAGTCTACGATTATCCCCAGACGGTGTCACTCGGCGAGAGTGTGCCTGACATGGATCCAATCGATGAGATTGCGACCGTCGTCACCCTTTTGGTTGAGGGCAAGGCGCGCTCTTCGATGGGGGGGCTCGGCGCCCTGTCATCGGGCGCCGTGGTTGCGGCTGTGGAGGATGTGACGGGTCGGCTCTCGGAAGAACCCTTCCTGGCGTTCCGGCGGGCCGTAGTCCTGCTCCTCACCGAGGCGGCTGCACACCCCGACGGCGACAATCCGGTCTTTCTCCCCCCCCACAGAAATGTCGAGACCGGCAGCGCACTGAGTACTGACTTCCTGTTGGCCTAACCGTTCGACTACGACGGAGATGGGACAGATGATTTTACCACCGGCCCTTTCGAGGAGCTTCTAGCCGCGGCTGCGGCCAGCTTCCAGTTCGATGTGTGTTACGACCCCGATCTGATCAAGGTCGTCTTTCAGGTCGATTTCAATGATGGTGCCCTGGATTTGAACTGCCAACCAATCGACCGGATGCGCTGGCTCACCCCTGACAGTGGTGACACCGTCTTTCTAACCGGGGCCGTGCACGAAGACATGGTGCGGTGTTCGGATGACTCTGACTATGAGTACTGCGCCACAGAGGCCGACACGGACCTCACCAATCAGACGCTCGGGAACTTCGTGCCCAACACCATCGAGCTCTTCGACGACGGGAGCAACGGCGACGCTGTAGCTGGCGATGGTGTGTTTTCCCGAGCCTTTCAGCTGCCGCGTGGCATGCGGATTGGCTACAAATACAACTATGGACGCGGCGGCGAAGGCTGGACAGGCACGGAGGAATGGCCGGGCAACTCACGCCTGATCGAACTCATCGACGTAACCGGTGACGAGATTGTGGTTCGCCGCGACTTCTTCGGTGACGAATCAACCAACAAGGACCGAGCCAACACGCTGTCTCCGGCACGTGGTGGCAGAGGCAGTATTTCTTGGGATAGCGACGCAAATGGCGACGGACTACTCGACGCCCGAGAGGTCACAATCGATGTCGATCGCGACTGCGTGGCCGATGACTTCCCTCCTGTCGGACCTAATGATCCCCTGACATTGGCGTGCGAGTAGATTTTTCGGCATAGTGTTGCCGAACCCTCGTTTCCGCCCCGACGCGGAAGACTTGTAGATTCAGATGCACGGACGTTCGACAACACTCCTTCTTCTTCTCTTCGCGTACATCGCGTGTACTGCCTGTGGATCCAGCGATGCACCCGCGGACAGCAACGGTGCATACTGCGATCCGCTCGCCCTGCGTGACTGTTTTTGCGCTAATGGCGATCCCGGGCTGGAGCAGTGCGACTTCAGCGGATACTGGGGGGCCTGCGTGTGTGGAGACGACGTCCCCGATGCAACTTCCGATAGCGGCGACCTGGTGGACACTGTCGAGGAGGTCTCCGATGCAATGCCGGATTCTCCCCCAGAAGACACCAGCGACGCGCAAACCGAGACGGGACAGTGTTTTGATCCCCTCGTAGACTGCGTGGGCGAACTACCTGAGTCCTCTTGTGAGGACAACGCACTCACTCGGTCCCAATGGACATGCGGCGAGAGCCTCCTGTGTGAACAGAGCCAGGTACTGGAGGTGTGCGATTTTGGGTGTGCGCCTCCGGGTCGAGGACCCGCCTGCGCCCGATTCGCTTACTCGACCGCCGCCGACGAGACAGGCGACTTGTGTGTCGTGGCATCGATGGACGACGAGGCATTGATCTGCCTCGACGAACCCGGTTATGGCGTGCAGTGGCACCCCAGCCTGTCTCACCGAGTTGCCTACACCACGCTGGGTCTGTCCCCGTGGGTGGAAATTGCCGATCTCACCAACGGTGATGTCAGCTGCCAGGCCCGTGAGTTCGGACGCGATCCGCCACCGTTTTCCGCTGGGGGATGGAGCAGAACCACGAGTGACGAGCTACTCGTATTCAAAGGGATCTTCGGGGAAGGGTTTTCTGTTCAACCCTGGACCGTGTCCGTCGACGAGGAAGTCTGCTTGGTCGAAACACCTGAACGATGCGTGTACTCGAGCGGCGACGAGTTTGCTTTAGAAACCGCCTACACCATACTCGCTGAGGTCAGCCCCGATCGTGGGGCGATCGCGCTCCTCCGCTACCCGGTCGTGGGGTCGACCGCTTCTCTTTCGGTCAACTTGCTGAATGAGGGTTGCGGCGGTGACCTGCTACTCGAACGGGAAGGCGTTCAAGCCGCCGGGTGGCTGAGACCAGGCACGCTGCGCTACGTCGCCAACGGCTCGCTCTATCACTATCAAATCGGAGAATCCGAGCCGATCGTGATGGTCGATGCCGAGCTCGATGACTGGAGCCGAGG